>JBCCMF010000042.1:0-21966 GCA_039026435.1 Bacteroidota bacterium | reverse complement strand
GCTGTGCTGATTCCTGATGCTTTGTTCGCTGGTGGACAGTCTATCGCGCTTGACGCCATTGACGCCAAGAAATACCCTCGCCTTAAACTGCGTGCCACCCTCACTGACTCGCTGCGGCGAGATATCTTGCAGCTCAAGTCGTGGAGCGTAGACTATACCCGACCTGCAGAGTTGAGTTTTGGCGACGGTGGGCTCACCCTCTCAGCCGATACCTTGCTAGAAGGCAACACAGCAACGGCCACGGTCGAAGTAGCTAACTTGGTTGCTTCGCCGCTAGAGCAGGCTACGGTCCAGTTCTACCTGCGCGATGCCAGCAACCGTCGAGCACTCATCCACGCAGACACGCTACGCAACATTGCCAACGACGTCCGCACCACCCAGCACACCTTCTCCACCGATCAACTGGTGGGCGCCAACAGGCTTGAGGTGCGGCTGGTCAATGAGGATGGGTTTGACCTGGTGCCGTTCAACAACGTGCAGACCCGCACCTTCACCGTGCGCGCCGACGCCACGCCGCCGATGTTTCAGGTCTACCTGGACGACGACACGTATCCGAACGACCCGGAGCCTGTCCGTAACCTGCAGGACCCCGCACTACCGTTCCTCAGCGCCAAGCCCACCATCGAGATTGAGCTATCCGACGAGAACCCGTTCAAGGCGATCGACGATGCCGACCTGCTCTCGATTGACTTCAACGGGCAGATGCTGTCGCCCGACCTGCCCACAGTGGCGTTCGAGCCGAGCACGGGGCCTGAGCGGCCTGCCCGTCTGATCTTCACGCCCGACCTTTCGGGCCGCGACACGACGCACACGCTGCAAGTCCGGGCGTTCGATGCCACGGGCAACGAGGCGAGCGGAAGTCCTTATCAGGTTCACTTCCGGGTGCAGAATCAGGTGGAGGTCGAGAGCATGTATCCGTACCCCAACCCCATGTCGGCGTTTACGCGGTTTGCGTTCCTGCTGCGCGGCGCCGATGCAACCTTGGTGGACGACCTGCGCATCCGCATCTTCAGCCTCAACGGACGGCTCGTGCGCGAATTCGACCTCGTGGACGACCCGTCGGCGCTCGAAGACGGCTTCTTGCGCATCGGGTGGAATAAGGTAATGTGGGACGGCCGAGACGAGGACGGCGATATGCTGGGATCGGGGGTGTACCTCTACAAGGTCTTTATGAGCGCTGAAGGCGAGCCCGTGCAAGTCAACAACGACAGCGGCATCGAGAAGGTGGTGCTGCTGCGCTGAGTTGGCTCCCTTTGCGCTTCCAGCCTCACTTTCCGTTGTAGAGCACACCGTCTGTGATCCATGCTGGAGCGGGCGCGCCTTTCAGGTAGTGGTCGAAGTATTCTTTCATCTTGATGGCGTAGTCGAGCTTGTTGGCGTAGCTGCTTAGGTGGTGGCCTTCGCCGCGGTATTGCAGGAAGACCACGTCCTTGTCGAGGCGGCGCATGGCGAGGTAGAGCTCAATGCCCTGGTACCACGGCACGGCGCCGTCGTCGTCGCCGAACTGGATGAGGGTGGGCGTGGTGATGCGGTCGGCGAAGAAGAGCGGCGAGTTGTCGATGTAGCGCTCGGGGACTTCCCAGAGGCTTCCGCCGAGGCGGCTCTGCGTCTTCTCGTACTGGAACTGCCGCGCGCGTCCCGAGGCCCAGCGGATGCCACCATAGGCGCTGGTCATGTTAGAGACCGGGGCGCCCGCCACGGCAGCATCGAACATATCGGTTTGCGTCACGATGAACGCCGTCTGGTAGCCGCTCCAGGAGTGGCCGTGCAGCCCGAGCGCGGCGGGGTCGGCCCAGCCAAGATCAACGAGCTTCTGGACGCCGGAGACCACGGCGCGGGTGGCCGAGATGCCGGGCGCGCCGATCTGGAAGCGCACATCGGGCAGGAAGACGATGTAGCCGTCGCTGGCGTAGACGGGGAAGCTGGGGCGGTGGTTGACGCGCGGGTCGTTGAACTGGTGCAGCCGCTGCGACATGAAGCGGTAGAAGTACACCAGTACAGGGTATTGCTTGCCTTCCTCGAAGCCATCGGGCTTGATGACCACCCCTTGGAGGCGCACATCGTCGGGCGTGGTCCACTCGATCAGCTCCGAGTTGCCCCACGCGAAGTCGCGCACCTGCGGGTTCACATCGGTGAGGCGCGCTGGGTCGCTGAAGTCGGGACTGGTAATCCAGTAGTTCGGGAATTCGTCGTAGTTCTCTTGGGTGAACAGGATGCGGTCGGCGTCATCGGCGTGGTCGACAAACTCGACGTGGTTGGATTCCTCACGCAACGCGGTCAGGCTGGCAGGGTCGTTCAGCATCACCCGGTAGAAGCCGCTGTTCTTGCGCTCGTTGTCGTACGAGGAGAGCATCAGCGACGCGTCGGGGGCGAAGGCGCGTTGGTTGGGATCGGTGCGGATGATGCGGAAGGTTTTGTCGGTGGCGCGGCCGTTGGTGACCTGTATGGGCGTGCTGCCGTCGGCGGGGAGGTGCCACAGGTCGTACTTGTCGTAGAGGAGCACGGCGGCATCGCCCGTAGTCCAGCCAGCGATGCCGTAGCCGGGTGCGGCGCTCGGGTAATCGTGGTCCTCGTTGGCGATGGGCACGCCGAGGTCGGCGGTGAGGTTGCGCGTGCTGCCGTCGTTGGTGTCGTACAGATGGTAGTTTTTCTCGTGGTAAAACACGACGTATCGGCCCCCAGGCGAGGCCTGCGTGGTGCTCCCGAGGCGCTCGGCAATCATGGTTCGCTCGCCATCGTCGAGGCTCACGGCATAGAGGTCGAAGTAGCTGCCGTCCCACGTGACTTCGCGTTCGTACGGCGCCGTGACGCGTCCCACGACGTACCCCGTGCTGGTGGGGCTACTGCTGACCGCCATCTCCAACGTTTCGAGCGGCACGTAGCGGTCCTCGGCGAGGTGATAGGCCGCCATGTAGGTGCGTTCTTGCTGACCCTTCCAGCGCTGCTTCTGCTGCGTGTTGACGAGCGGGTCCTGGTCGTGCCACACGTCCACCTCGCGGTCAGCCAGGATGGCGTCGAGGTCGTACGGGTCGAACGCGGCGGTGCTGTCGGCGGGGTCTGCTTCGGGCTCCATGTCAGGAACGGGGCGGAAGCCGAAGAATAGCCGCGCGCCATCGTCCGACCAGCGCAGCGTGTTGCGGCTCGGCACATGCCATCCCTCGGGCGCCTCGCCCACCGCCACGCGCTCGGTGGGGTCATTGCCGGGCACCCAGGTCATCAGCGCCGCCGTCTTGGCCTCGGTGCTGTCCGTGCTGACGACGAACGCCAGCGCCGCTTCGGTGCGGTGCCACGTCAGCTCGGCATAGGCGGCGGCCTCGGCCGTGTGCAGCATGTTTGGCGAGCCCGTAGGAGATGCGGCCGTCAGATCCAGATGGACGAGGCTGTTGGTGCTGCCATTGGCGGTGGCCGTGGCGTAGACCATGTGGGGCTGCTCGGGCGAGAACGCGTACGCCTTCACCTCATCGATCGCGGATTCTTGCTTCGTGTCGAGGTTGCGCAGCATGAACAGCGTGCCTGCCTCGTCGGCCACAGTCTCCCCGTCTTCGCCCTTGAACGGGAAGTGGTGGTAGCCCAGCCAGCGCCCATCGGCGGAGAAGCCGAAGGACTCCACATCGGTGACGGTGTGGACGCCGCCGGTAGCCGTGGCGAGCAGCGCCATCGCCTTGCGCGGCATATCGTCTTTGTCCGCCGTCTCGCGCTGCGCTAGGGTGGGATTGATGGTCATCGCTGCGAAGCGCCCATCGGCGGAGAACACGGGGAAGCTGGCATTCGGGACCGTGTAATGCCGCTGTCCGTCGGTGCTGTAGACGTGCACCTCGCTGTCGCCGCGGTCGGGCATAGCGGTGAAGGCCATCCACTGTCCATCGTCGGAGAGCGAGGCGTGGCGGGTCGTCTTCATCTGCATGAGATCGACGAACGAGAGTGGGCGCTCTTGGGCGTGCAGCGGGGCAGCGAGACACAGGCCAAAGGTCAGGAGAAGCAAGCGATTCAGCATGGTGAGGCCGATTGGAGTGACGTAGGATGGAGCAAGAATACGATACGCTGGCGGGTTTTGCCGCTTCGAACTCGTTACATCTCTAGGCGAGGCCATGCGCCGCTCAGGTCCAGCCCATCGAAGTCCCCTTACATGCCCTTCGGGAAATCCGTAGCTTGTGCATCCCATCGACTCGACCACACCGCCGCGATGCCGTACCGCTTCCGTTTTTGGCCCCTAGTCCTCCTGCTCTTGCTCGGCGCGAGCCTGCCCGCCGACCGCATGGATACCCTCGTGCTCAGTGAGTTCATGGCGGCCAACGGCAGCACGCTCTTCGACGAAGACGGCGACACCAGCGACTGGATCGAGCTACACAACCCCACCGGCCAACCCATCAACTTGGCGGGCTGGCACCTGACGGATGACGCGAGCGTCCCGCAGCTCTGGCCGCTGCCGGATATGGTGGTGCCTGCGGGCGGCCACGTGGTCGTCTTCGCCTCGGGCAAGGACCGCCGCGCCGCCACGCTCACGTGGGACACGGTGATCACCGAGGGCGACACATGGCGCTACCGCGTGGGCACCAGCGAGCCGCCTGCGAGCTGGGCCAGCGCCAGCTTCAACGACAGCGGATGGTCGCAAGGCCCCAGCGGCTTCGGCTATGACGACGGCGACGACGCCACCACCGTGCCCACCACCTTGTCGGTCTACGTCCGCCGCACGTTCACCGTGGATGACGCCAGCCAGGTGGCGCGGGCGCTGCTGCACGTGGACTATGACGACGCGTTTGTGGCCTACCTCAACGGCACCGAGGTGGCGCGTGCCAACATCGGCACGCCTGGTAGTCGCCCGGCCTACAACGCCACCTCCGACACGTTCACCGACGCCCGCCTCTACCAGGGCCAGGCCATCGACGGCTTCGAGATTGCCAACCTCGCCGACCTCTTGGTCGATGGCGAGAACACGCTGGCCATCCAGGTGCACAACACGTCGCTCACCTCGTCCGACCTGTCGCTGATTCCCTTCCTGACGCTCGGCTTCACCGTGCCGCCTGCCACACGGCGGAGTGTGGCCAGCGCGGTGAGCGGCTTGCCCTCGGCGAGCTTGCACACCAGCTTCGGCCTCAGCAGCGACGGCGAGTACCTGGCGCTCGTCGCCCCCGATGGCACCGTGGCGACGGCGTTCGATCCGTTTCCCCAGCTTGGCGATGACGTGAGCTACGGCGTGGGACCGGATGGGCAGGTCGGCGTCTTGCTGAGCCCGACGCCCGGCGAAGCCAACGCGGCCGTGCGCGGCGGCGTCATCGGCGCACTCAGCGTGAGCACCGACGGCGGTGTGTTCAGCAGCGCGCAGGAGATCGCCTTCGCCTCGTCCACCGACGGCACCACTATCCGCTACACCACCGACGGCAGCGTCCCCACCGCCACCACGGGTAGCGTATACACGTCGCCGCTTACCATCAGCGAGAGCACCGTGCTGCGCGTGGCTGCCTTCCGCAGCGGCTTCGTCCCCTCGCCTGTAGAGACGCGCACGTTCCTGTTCCCCCTCGATGTAGTCCAGCAGTCGCCGACGGGTGCGGCGCCCGCAGGGTGGCCCGCCACCTGGGGCAGCAACGACGTGGACTACGGCATGGACCCGAACGTGGTCAACACCCAAGGGCAAGCCCTCACGCAAGCCCTGCGCGACCTGCCGAGCATCAGCATCGCGACCGACCTCGACAACCTCTTCGATGCGCAGACGGGCATCTACGCCAACGCACGCCAGCGCGGGCGCGCGTGGGAACGCCCCGCCTCGGTAGAGCTGCTCTTGCCCAACGGCACCTCGGCGTTTCAGATCGACGCCGGGCTGCGCATCCGTGGCGGGTTCAGCCGCAACGACAACAACCCCAAGCACGCCTTCCGCCTCTTCTTCCGCGACGACTACGACGGCGAGCTGGTCTACCCCGTCTTCGGCGACGAGGGCACCGATACGTTCAGAAATCTCGACCTCCGCACCAGCCAGAACTACTCGTGGTCGTTCTACGGCGACGCCCGCAACGTGATGAACCGCGACGTCTTCTCCCGCGACATCCAGCGCGAGATGGGCGCCCCGTACACCCGCAGCCGCTACTACCACCTCTACCTCAACGGCCAGTATTGGGGCCTCTTCCAGAGCCAGGAGCGCGCCGAGGCGTCGTACGGCGCCACCTACCTGGGCGGCGATGCCGGTGACTACGACGTGCTCAAATCCACCGAGCGCGATGGCGGCTTCTACGAGCTAGAGGCCACCGATGGCAACACCGACGCGTGGCGCCAGCTGTGGGACCTCGCTAACACCATCGCCGATGCCGGCAGCGAGCAGGCGCGGTACAGCCTGTACATGCGGGCGCAAGGCATGAGCAGCGATGGGCAGCGCCTGGCCGACGTCCCCGTCCTGCTCGACGTGGATAACCTCATCCACTACATGCTCGTCATCTTCTTCGGCGGCAACTTCGACGCGCCCATCTCGGGCTTCTTGGGCGATGCGCGCATCAACAACATGTACGTGATGCGCAACCGCGTGCGCGAGCGCGGCTTCATCTACTTCGCGCACGACAGCGAGCACACGCTGATCCTGCAAGACGACCGTGGGCGCGACCGCACCGGGCCGTTCCCGGCGGGCCAAGAGTTCAGCACCAGCAACCCGCAGTGGATCCACCAGCAGCTGATGCATGTGGAGGAGTACCGCGTGCGCTTCGGCGACCTGGCGCACCGCCACCTCACGGGCGAAGGCATCCTCACGCCCGACCGGGCCGAGGCGCTCTTCCGCACCCGCGCCAGCGAGATCCAGGGCGCCATCGTGGCCGAGTCGGCGCGGTGGGGCGATGCGCAGCGTGAGCCCGCACGGACGCGCAACGACTGGCAGCGGCAGATCAACATCATCGCCGACGACTTCATCCGCCCGCGGGCCGAGCAGATCCTCGACCAGCTACGTCAAGCCCGCACCTACGCCGACTGGCGGCGCGGCACGCAGTCTGCCACGCAGTTCCGCCCGCTCTACCCCGATACCGATGCCCCTGCCCTCACCGTCAGCGATGCGACGAGGCCCAGAGCCCTCCTCAGCGCCACTGCCAATGCCACCGTCTACTATACCACCGACGGCAGCGACCCGCGCGCGGTAGGCGGTTCCGTCAACGGGTCGGCACAGACGTACACGACGCCGGTAAGGCTCGACGAGACGACCGTGCTCAAGGCGCGTGCCCAGCAAAACGGCGAGTGGTCGGCGCTGGTGGAGCAGACCATCGAAGTGACAGGCAGCGCGGCGCCTCGACTCATTATCAGCGAGATCCACTACCACCCCAGCCCACCCACCGCAGCCGAGGAAAACGCGGGCTTCGCCGATGCCGATGACTTCGAGTTCATCGAGCTGCACAACCCCGGCGACGCGCCCTTTGACCTGACGGGCGTGGGCTTCACCGAGGGCATCGCGTTCACGTTTGCGAGCGGCACCGTCCCCGCCGATGGCTACGTCGTCCTGGCCCGCAACCCGGCAGCGCTGGCGCTGCGGCACGGGGCCGATGTGGCCGTAGTTGGGACGTACCAAGGCGGCCTCAGCAACGGCGGCGAAACGCTCATCCTGGCCGACGCCCCCGGCAACGTCATCGAAGAGGTGGATTACAGCGACGGCGGCGACTGGCCCTCGCGCCCCGATGGCGAGGGCAGCAGCCTGGAACGCAGAGACGCCGATGACACCCCCGACGATGCCGACAGCTGGCGCTCCAGCGACGAGCTGGAAGGCACGCCCGGCCGGTTGGGCATCCGCGCCGAGGACCGCATCGTCATCACTGAAGTGCTCACCCACACCGACCCGCCGCTGACCGACGCCATCGAGCTGTTCAACGTCACGGGCAGCGCGGTGGATGTGGGCGGCTGGTGGCTCAGCGATGAGCCCGGCGTCTACGCCAAGTTCCGCATCCCCGACGGCACCACCATCGCACCCGGTGGCTACCTCGTCTTCACCGAGAACGACTTCAACGGCAGCGGCACCCCCGCCGACTTCGGCCTGAGCAGCGCACGCGGCGAGACGCTCCGCCTCCTCGAACCCGGCACCGATGGGCAGCCGCACCTCTTTGCCGAGACGGCCCGCTTTGGCGCTACGTTCAACGGCGAGAGCCTCGGCCGCTGGCCCAATGCCGATGGCGACTTCTTCCCGATGAGCAGCCGTACCCTCGGCAGCGAGAACAGCGGCCCCCGCCTGGGCACCGTCGTCATCGACGAGGTGATGTACCACCCCGCCAGCGACGAGGACCACCTGGAATTCCTACGCATCGCCAACGCAGGCACCGACGCCGTGGACCTCACCAACTGGACGCTGGGCGACGGCGTAGACTTCGCCTTCCCAGAGGGCCAGGCGCTGGCGCCCGATGCGATGCTGCTCGTCGTCGGCTTCGACCCGGTGGCCGCGCCGGATTTGCTGTCGAGCTTCCGCAGCACCTATCCCATCCCCGACGCCTTGCCCATCCTCGGCCCGTGGGGCGGCAGACTCTCTAACGGCGGCGAAACCATCACGCTCTTCCGCCCCGATGCGCCACCCACCGAGGAACCGGACTTCTTCCCACAAGGCATCGAAGACAAGGTCATCTACAACGACCGCGCCCCGTGGCCCGAAGCCGCCGACGGCGAAGGCCCCTCCATCCGCCGCCTCGACCGCAACGCCGTCGGCAGCGCCCCGGGCAACTGGCGCGCCAACACCACGCCGCTCCCCATCGACGGTGCCGACGACACGCTGCCTGATGCTGACTATACGCTCAGCACCGCCTACCCGAACCCGTTCAGCACCGCGACGACGCTTCAGCTCCGCGTGCGTACGCCGCAGCAGGTGCGCGTACGCGTGTACGACGTGCTGGGCCGCCACGTGGAAACCCTCTTCGACGGTTCAATCCAGCCGCAATCCCGTACGAGCCTCACATGGCAAGCGCAGGGCTACGCCAGCGGTGTGTACCTCATCGCCGTACAAGGCGACGCGTTCCAGGCCACGCGGCGGGTGCTGGTGCAGCGGTGACGCCGCGGGCTCAGCGCGAGAGGATCAGCCGCTGCACATCGACCGCCTCTCCGTTAGACACATGCACAACGTAGAGGCCCGCGGGCTGGCCTCGGAGGTCTAATGCTGCCTCTCCACCGAGGCCAACATCCGCGCGGTACACTTGGCGGCCGATCAAGTTGTACACGGCTACGGAGCCCAACGCCCCCGGTACCTTCACCGTGACGCGCCCCGTGGACGGATTGGGGTACATCTGCACGTCCGTTGTGATCGCCGCTGGACGCTCGGTAGCCACGGATCGGGCGGGGCGCCAGATCTCCTGCAACAAGGCATAGGCTTCGGGGTCGTGCCGCTCGATGTCGGAGCGCACGAACGGGTAGTAGTCGTTCTCTCCGAAGAAGGCCTCGGTGAGCTCAGCAAAGTACTCGACCTCATTGGTCAGCGCATACGCTTGCTGATTGAACGTGGCGCCCGAGCCCGGATTGTACGGCACGCTCTCGTATATGCCGCTTCGCGCGGCAGCCTTGTAGCGCTCAAGGATCCCCGGGTGGCCGAAGCCCAGCACTTGGTCGTGGTAGGCGTGCGCCAGCTCGTGCAACACCAGCATGGGTTGGTTCTGCTTCGACCAATCCACAAAGTTGCGGATGTTGTTTATCTCTACGGCCTTGGCTTTCTCAGGCATGTATCCGTTCTGCGCAAGCCACGCCGCACTGGGATGGTACCATGCCGATCCTCCAGGCAGCAGGTCCCACTCCATGAAGATAGGGACCTGCCGGAAATCGGCAATGATGTCGGGGGCGAGATTGAGCCGGACGATCTCGCCGAGTCGCTCCTCCAAGAACGCAATGGCCTCATCTACCTCGGCCCGATGCTCGGCAAGCGCTTGATCACTCACGAGAATGTCAAAGCCTTGGTGGCTGTAGTTGGTGAAGCCCGATACGGTGAGCTGTGCGACGGCAGGCGATGCGGCGGCAAGTAGAACAGCAACGCAGAACAGGCGGAAACCTGCTAGACGGGAGAGTCCAAGAGAACGCATGTGATAACCAGTCTGAGGAAAAGGATGATCTCGTGCAAAAGCATGTGCATATTCGGGTGGCAAAGCAGTCACTCAACCGACGATCCCGGCCCATCGAGACGGGGTGGCCAGTCCACCCCGCTCCGTCTGCACGTGCTGCTGCCGTGCTGGCCGTCTCAACGGGCATCACATATACCTTGAGCCCTTGATCGCGCTACACTATTTTGCATAACTGTGCTCTATCTATCCGCTGTAGTTGACCTATGCCTACTCGCCTGTTCCTATTCCTCGCTGCGATCCTCTTCATTTACCCAGAGGCGGCCCTCGCTCAGATCACCCCACAACAAGTCATGCGCGAGCTTGGGCGTGGCATCAACCTGGGCAACACGCTAGAGCCGCCCACCGAGAGCGCGTGGAATAATGGCCCCGCGCAGGAATACTACTTCGACGAATATGTGGACGCTGGCTTCACGACGGTGCGCGTGCCTGTGCGCTGGGACCAACACACGCAAAACACGCCGCCGTACGCCGTCAACGAATCGTGGATGCAGCGCGTGGAGGAGGTGATCGACTGGGGCCTAGAGCGCGACCTGTACGTCATTGTGAATGCCCATCACGACGATTGGATCAAAGACGGCTACAGCGATCCCAATCTGCGGGCACGCTTCGACAGCATCTGGGTGCAGATCGCCGAACGGTTCGAGGACCGCTCCGAGAAGCTGCTTTTTGAGATCATCAACGAACCGTTCGGTATGACGGTAGCCGAGGTCGATGACCTCAACGAGCGTGTGCTCGGCATCATCCGTGAGACCAACCCTACGCGCATCGTCATCTACTCGGGCAACGTGTATTCGGGCCCCGATCAGCTTATCTCTGCCGCCATCCCAGACGACGACTACTTGATGGGCTACTACCATTCGTACGACCCCTGGCCATTTGCCGGGCTGGCTGAGGTTCCGTCGTGGGGCACCACTACCGACCGGGCCGCCATCGCCGCCACGTTTGACCGGATGGCCGCGTGGTCTGCTGAGAACGATGTGCCCATCATGATCAGCGAGTTCGGCGCCATTCACGACAACGACTACAACTCGCGGATGCGTCACTACGGTACGTACGTGAGCGAGGCCGTCCGCACGGGCATTCCGTTCCAGGTGTGGGATGACGGCGGCATGTTCGAGGTGCTCTACCGCAACCAGCGCGCGTGGGACGACACCAAAGACATCTTGATTTATGCTCACCCCGACGGCCCACAGGAGTTTGAAGCCTCCTCCAACGGTGCGGGCGTCGATCTAGCATGGACCACCACAGCCACCGTTAGCGAAACGCTGGTGCAGCGGCGCCGTGATGGCGGCACCTTCGAGACCGTCGCCACGCTTCCTCCCAACGCGTTCGCCTATACCGACACGGATTTCCCGGCCTCTGACGTGTACGACTACCGTGTTATTGCTATGACCGCTGAGGGCACGCCGATGCACTCGTACCCACAGCGTGTGGATGTGCGCTTCCGCCTCCCTTTTCTCGGTGAACCTCACATTATCCCTGGCATTATCGAAGCCGAGGACTTTGACTTAGGCGGCCAAGGCTTGGGCTACAATGACACCGACGAGCGCAACCGCGGCCGCGACTACCGCCGTACCGAAGGGGTGGACATCGACGCGTTCGATGGTGGCTTTCTCGTCACTGACATCGTGGGCGGCGAGTGGATGGACTACACCGTCAATGTGACTGAGGCGGGGCCGTATACCATCACTGCGTATGTGGGCGCCGAGAGCAGCGGCGGGCGCTTCCGCCTCAGCTTCGATGGCGTAGAGACCTCCACGCTGCGTGCGCCCGAGACGGGCAGCGACACCACGATCGTGCCTGTAAGCACCACGCTCGACCTCGTGGCAGGCCAACAGTCCATGCGCGTAGATATCCGCCTTGCTCGGCCTTTCACGCTGGATCGCTTCACCATTCAACCGAGCACGAACACCGCCACCGAGGACGCACCCGGCCTCGACATCGACCTGGCGCTCTACCCCAACCCTGCACGCCAGACGGTGACGCTGGAGCACACCCTGCGCACGCCCGAGGCGCAGGTGGAAGTGTTCAACCTACTGGGTCAGCGCATACACCAGGAAAAACTCCAGGCAGGTACGCACCGCCTAGCGGTCAATGGCTGGGCGCCGGGCCTCTACCTACTGCGCCTCACCGACGGCGACCGCCTCCTCGCACAGCAGACCCTGACCACGTTCTGACGTCGTTCCACGCCGGAGCGTGCGCGATGCGCAGCTAGGCGCCCGTCTGTCGAGCCCAGGCTGGCCATGTAGCTGGTGGCCGGGCCGTCCACGTCATGCGCGTCTTGAGCGTGGGATGGTCGATGCTCATGGCGGCGCAGTGCAGCGCCAGATTCCTGCCGTCCAGCTCTTGGGTAGCGCCGTACCGGAAGTCGCCCAAGAGGGGGAAGCCACGGTGGGCCAGTTGCACGCGGATCTGATGCGGGCGCCCCGTCTCCAACGCGACCTCGACCACACTCAGGGCGCCCACGGTGGAACGCGTGGTCCATCGCAGGGCGGCGCGCTTGGCGCCCTTCGCACTCGGCTTCACCACGTGAACATCGGGGTAGCGCTTGCGGAGGTAGTCGACGGCTGTGCCCGACAGCGGGGGGCGGCCCTCCACGATAGCGAGGTAGCGCTTCTGCGGCGTACGCGCTTTGAACTGGGCAGTGAGCCGTGCGGCGGCCTTCGAGGTGCGGGCCAGCACCATCACGCCCGATGCGGGACGATCGAGCCGATGTACTAGCGCGAGAAAGACCGCGCCGGGCTTGTCGTACTTCGCCTTGAGATAGGCCTTGCCCAGTGCTAACAAGTCCTCATCGCCTGTCTGGTCGGCCTGGACGATGAGGCCGGCGGGCTTGCTCACCACCAACAGGTGATTGTCTTCATGGAGCATCTCGAAGGGCACCTTTGAGCTTCGCATCAGACCTGTTCAATAATGCGGCAAGGGGTTGGGGTCGATGTTTAATTGTACGACACCTTCTGCTGATCCGAGCGGCCTTTCGGCCGACAGTCCTGCCCGAGCGCGCGTTGGCACAGGGATTGCCCAGCACGTTGCGAAGCCTACCACAGGATTCGGATGACACAGGGAAGGCCCGGCATCACCTAGAAAATGCCGGGCCTTCGTGCATAGAGCCCGGCCTCCCACCATAAGACACCGGACCCGTGCTGCCTGGGCCAGTCTCCCACCGATCTGACGCCAGGCCATAGCTCGCCCCGTGACGAGAGTAGATGCGCTTGTCATGTGGGTGAGCGGAGAATCCTACGGCAGGCCCCCCCAATTGTTTTTGGGCACCTCACAAAAAAGGCCGGGCCTGATCACGAGGACCAGGCCCGGTTCCACCACCCACGGAGGAAATGCGCTAAGGCATCAAAGTGCCATGCGGTTGCTGCCGCATGGCTTCCACGGAGGGTGTATCGGTTCGGCGCGCGCAACTTTAAATAGCGCGGGGAAAAATGTCAGCGTTGCGCGCCAAACCGGTAGCGCAGGCTGAGTTGCGCGAACGTCTCGGTGTAGCGGCGGCTGTCGAGCTCGGCTTCGCGGTAGGCGGCCCACCCCAGCCGGGTATCCAGGCTCAGGTCCTGCTGCACCTGATAGGTGCCGAAAACGTTGACCTCGGGCCGTCGCGATGATGGAGCTAGGTCGGTCTCTTCTGCTATGGTCAGCCGCCCCAGTAGCCGCAGTTGTAGGGGGCTGACCGCGAACGCGTAGCCTCCGCCCAGCTCATAGGTGTGGTTGCGCTGTAGCGTGCCCAGGCCGTCGCTGGTCACCGTGAGCAGCAGGTATTGCCCCTGCGCCGACCACTGCGCACCGATCCGCTCGGTTACGGCAGCCTGCAGGAGTTGCGTGTGCGTACCACGCTCGGGCCGCAGGTTGTCGGTGCGGCGGGTGTCGAGGGCGAAGACGTTGACGAAGTGCTGAACCCGCCCCGTGGTAAAGGCATGCAGCGCGCCGAGGCGTACCGACGTGGTGCGGTCGCGGGCGGTTTGGGTGGCGGCCTCGGTGGCACGCTCCTGAAGCTGATAGCCCGCCAAGAGGCGCGGCCCATCGGGGACGGGTGCCAGGGTGTACTGCGCCTGCCAGCGCTCGGTGGTGCGCGTACCCGCGAAGCCCTCCGTCATCGTACGGTAGCGCAGCAGCCCACGCACGCGGCCCTCAAACACGTTCATCTGATCGCTCACCTCCCAGCCTCGGCGGTCGCTGCGCAAGAACGGGTTGGCCAGCGACACATACGCCTCGCCGATGTCCTCAACGTGGCCACGCAGCACGTGCCGAGGCAGGTTCACCTGCGCCTGAACACGCCACGCCAGCGACGTCAGGTTGTCAAACTCGACGGGGAACGTGGAGGTGTTGATGACGAGAAAGCGCTCGTAGTCCAGCGGATCGATGGGGACGTTGAGGCCCAGCGTGGTGTCGATCTCGATGGCGCTGCTAGGCCCGCGTGCGATGTCATCGGTGGTGAGGCTGAACGCGGCGGTGCCGTCGATCTGGGCCAGCTCCAGAATCTTGAGCCGCATCGAGGACGACGCCACAACGTTCTCTTTGGGCGTATCCCGGTACGTGGCGCCTGGCGTTACGGCGTCGCCCACCTTCATCAGGCTGAGGGTCCACCGCGTGGCCTCTTCGCGCCCCACCCGCAGGCGGCCCGCCGTCAGCAGGCGCTGGGGGACGATGGCGTCTTGGTCGCCCAGGAGGAGGTCCTGGATGCGCGTTTCCAGGCCGCGCCGCAGCACGCCCGTGGTGGCGCTCAGGCCGACCCAGCCTACCCCCACCTCGCCCGTCACACCGCGCACGCGGTTGCCGTTCAGCATGAGCGCGTTGTAGGCTGGCTGCACATCGCCCACGCCAACCCGCACGTGCTTGGATTCGAAGCCGACGCGGATGCGGTTGCGCGGCTGAAAGAGTTGCTGGCTTTCGTCGGAGGTGAGGTAGAGTTGCACAGGCAGGCGGATGCCCTTGTAGCGCCCCTCGGCATCCAGCTCGAACTGGTGGGTGCCGTCAGGCTCTTGCCGCAGGGCAGCGCCCTGGCCCGAGAGCGCGGTGTTGTAGCTCTGCGCGCGCACGCGCCCCCCAAAGGTGAACGCCTCTGCCTTGGGGCGCACCCGGCGCGGAGTCGCGCCTGTCGGGTCGGGCAGGAGCGTGTAGGTCAGCTCATCCTGCACCGTCTGCATCCCGGCCGTCGTCGCTACCTCCACGCGGTAGGTGCCTGCAGGCCAGCCCGCCCCCAGCCAAAGCGTGAGGAACGGCGGCGTCCACCGCAGGTCGGCGGCGTAGCTGCGTCCGTCGATGCGGAGGTCAAACGCGTCGGGCGTGGTGGTCTCATCCTCCCACCGGAGGGTGAGGAGCACGGGCTGATCGGCGGTGAGGCCGGGCTGGGGCGCCACCAGCGCCCATCGGGGCGGCGCCTCTTGCTGCGCCTGCACTACACCTACGGCGAGGCCAGCCAACAAGGCACCAAGCCACGCGGCACGACATCGGGACATGCTATTCAACCGAGCGTGCGCTGGAGCTAGACGTCGCACAGCGCAACGGCTTCGCGCAGGGACGTCAGCGGGTCGCGCTTGGGGATGAATTCCTGGCCCACGTATCCGGTGTAGCCCGTCTCCACGATGGCCCGCATGATCGCGGGGTAGTTCAGCTCTTGCGTCTCGTCGATCTCGTTGCGGCCCGGGTTGCCGCCCGTGTGGTAGTGCGCGATGTACTCGTGGTTGTCGCGGATGGTGCGGATGACGTCGCCCTCCATGATCTGCATGTGGTAGATGTCGTAGAGCAGCTTGAACCGCTCTGAGCCCACTTGCTTGACCAGTTCGACGCCCCACGGCGTGCGGTCGCACATGTAATCGGCGTGGTCCACCTTGCTGTTGAGCAGCTCCATGACAAGGGTCACGCCGTGCTGCTCGGCCAGTGGCATCAGCTTCTGCAGGCCTACCACGCAGTGCTGGAGCCCCTCTTCATCGTCCATGCCGTTGCGGTTGCCGGAGAAGCAGATCACGTTGGGCAAGCCCGCCTTTGCGGCCTTCGGGATGAGGTCGGTGTAACTCTCGATGAGCGTGCTGTGGTTGGCCGGGTCGCAGAACCCATTCGGGATGTTACCGCCGCCCGACGCCATAGCCACCGTGAGCCCGTACTGCTGTGCGATGGGCCAGTCCTCGGGGCCGATGATCTCGATGGACTCGATGCCCATCTCCTTAGCCGCCTTGGCCATCTCCTCCATCGACAGGTTCGGGTAGCACCACTTGCACACCGAGTGTTTGATGTTGCCTTTGAGGTGAAGCGGCGTGGCGCCCGCCGACGCAACGGGGGCTACGCTGGCCAACAAAGCGCTTCCGCCCAACGTTTTTAGCGCGGCGCGGCGGGAGAAAGAGGCAGACATGGCAATGGCAGGATTAGCGTGCGGGGACGGGCTGCTAAAGTAGCGCAAATCGGCGGAAAGTTAAAGGGGCGACTCCCGGAGGGTAAAGCGCCATCCGCAGCGGGCTGTTGATGGATTGGTAATACGCGCAAGCGAGCACATTGGGGGGTGTTGCGAGTAATAGGTTGTGTTCGTCTCACGTCATCTGTTCAGGACATGCCCTCATCGGTCTCCATAGGCATCATCGGCACCGGCTGGGTGGGGATGAGCGTTGCCATCTCCACGCTGCACTCTGGCATTGCGCAAGAGGTGCTCGTGTACGACCAGCGCGAGGCCGTGGCCGAAGGCGAGGCGATGGACCTCTCGCACGGCTCGTCGTTCTACCCCACCGCCGCCGTCCGCAGTGCTCCGCCCGAGGCCATGCGCTCCACCAACGCGGTCGTGATCGCCGCGGGGCGAGGCGGCCGCCCCGACGAGACGCGGCTCGACCTGCTGCGCGACAACGCGTCGATCATCCGCACCCTGGCGCAGCACTTCGTCGGCTACGCAGGCGTGGTGGTCATCGTCTCCAACCCGGTCGATGTGCTCACCTACGTCTTCCAAGAAGCCTCGGGCCTGCCACCCGAGCGCGTCATCGGCACGGGCACGATGCTGGATACGGCGCGGCTGCGGCAGGTGCTGGGGCGGGAGCTGAACGTCGCGTCGCGGTCGGTGCATGCGCAGGTCGTGGGCGAGCATGGCGACTCGGAGGTGGTGCTGTGGTCTAGCGCCATGCTAGGGGGGACGGCGCTACGCAACTGGCCCGGCTGGAGCGCCGAGACCGAGCAGCGGGTGGCCGATGAGGTGCGCACCGCCGCCTATGAGATCATCCAGCGGAAGGGCGCCACCAACCACGCCATCGGCCTGGTGACGGCTACGCTGCTGAAGTGCGTCCTCCGTGGCGAACGCCGCATCCTGACCGTGGCACGCGTGCAGGACGGCGCGATGGGTCTTCATAACGTCGCGCTCTCGCTGCCCAGCATCGTAGATGCACACGGCGCCGAGCAGGTGCTCGTGCCCGACTTCGCCGATGACGAACGCGCGGCCTTCGCGCACTCGGCCGATGTACTGCGCCGAGCCATCGCCTCCATCGACGCGGGCTGAGCAACGGACCGCGGTGTTCTCCACGGGTGACGCGAGCTAGAGCACGCGGGCGCCAGCAAGCAGTTCGGGGTCGTAGGCGATGCCCCAGCCGGGGCCGACGGGCACGCCGATGGTGCCGTCGCTGGCGATGGGAAAGTGCGGCGTGTACCAATCGCCCGGTGCGGGCAGCGCGCGGTGTTCCTGGTACATGCCTGCATTGGGGACGAGGCTGGCAAACTGCGCTTTGATGGCGCTGGCGGGTCCCCAGATCGGGCTGTGCGGCGTGACAGTCATGCCCGCCGCCTCGGCCATCGACGCCACCTGGAGGCAGCGGATGAAGCCGCCGTTGTACATGAAGTCGGGCTGGACGATGTCTACGATGTGCTCGCCCACCATGCGCGCCCAGGTCCATAGGCTGGAGTCCTGCTCGCCTCCGGCTACGGCCATGCTCAGGGCCTCCGTGACGGCCTTGGTACCCGCGTAGTCTTGGAAGACGCACGGCTCCTCGTACATCGCCACGCCGTGGTCTTCTAGGAGACGTCCCACTTCGATGCCGCGCTCGGCGCCGTACGAGCCGTTGGCATCCACGTAGATCACGAAGTCATCGCCGAGCAGCTCTCGGGCGGCGGGGATGAACGCCTCGGTGCGGCCGGGAAATGCATCGGCGTCGCGGCTCATCCGCCCGCCGATCTTGAGCTTGACCGCCCTGGCACCGCCGCCATGCTCGGCGAGCGCGCTCTCCAGCCGCGCCACGCTCTCTTCGACGGACTGATCGCGCTCGAACCGAGAGACGTAGACCGGAACGCGCGCCCTCGTCATCGGCCCGAACAGCTCGGCCACAGGCTTGCCCTCGGCCTTGCCGAGCAGGTCCAGCACGGCTAGCTCCACCACGCCGAACGGCAGCCAAATCGCCACGCCGGCCAGCTTGTACACGCGGCCGCTGTAGAGGTAATCGTCCACCAGCCGCTCGATTTCGCGGGCGTCCTGACCCACGAAGTACGGCACCACGTCCTCCTTGAAGATCGGCATCGTGCGGAGTGTTCGGCTGTGCGCCTGCACGATGCCCTCCGCACCATCCTCAGCGCGCACCCGGACGAAGTAGACGCCCCGCTTTTCCAGCAGCTCCACCGACGCGATGCGCACGGGCGCCGATGCGCTCAGCCGCAGCTGGTAGGTGCGCCGTGCTAGCGAGGGCGATGCGGCGGCGCCTTGCCAGGGCGCAGCGAGCGCTATGCTAGCGAGGGCCGAGGACTTCAGAAACTGGCGGCGAGTGGACATGGATCGAGACGCTGAGGGTGATGACTTCCAGAAGATCGGCTAAAGCTACGCGACTAGCCAATGAGACACGCCACCGCTTCTCCTGCGATCGGAGGCAGATGCCGGGCTGTTTGCAGCAGGTTCTTCTCTGGCGGAGCGCTCGGCGGGACCGATGCCGGACCCAATGTGGGCGGGGGTGTATCTTTATGCGGGAGCACGCCGTCTAGCGTGTGTAATGGCCGTGCAGCAGGCGCGGCGGCCCACTACGATTAGTGCGATAGGGCGTAGATCATGACTATTTCTGGATTGCTCAGCACCCCTTTTCCGCGTCCGAAGCAGGACCACCGCCTGTTGCTTCGGGCCGTTCTGTTGGGGCTAGGGGGGAGCCTCTTCATCATTTCGTTCAAGCCGTTCGGGATTCAGAACGTACAGGGGCTGTGGTATTTCAACCTGCTCGTGCTCAGCATGGGCGGGGTCTTCGCAGGGTCCTACTTCCTCATGGAATGGGGCATGCCGCGCCTAGCACCACGCCTCTTTGAACGCTGGACGCTAGGTCGTACGGGGCTGTGGTATGCCCTGGTGCTGATGGTAGTGGGCGGCGCCATGTTCGTGTACAAAAGCTACCTCGGCGGATACCGCGACTTTACGTGGCAAGAGTATCTGTTCGTCACGGGGCGAACGGGCTTCATCGCCCTGACGGTGTCGTTTGCCGCGCTGGGGATCTACCAATACGGCCGCAAGAAGTGGAAGGCGCTGCGCGAACTCCGAGGCACCTATGTGCTGACTGGCAGCGGCGGTCACACCCTGCGCATCAGCCCTGACGATGTACTCTACATAAGCAGCAACGATAACTACGTGGACATCCACTACATGGTATCAGGAGAACGGAAGCAAGCACTCTTCCGGTCGAGTTTGAAGCAGGTGGAGTCACAGCTCGCAGGCCGGACGTCGCCCATCCGCCGGTGCCATCGGCAGCATCTCATCAACACGGAGCGCTTCACCGTGCGCAATGCGACGAGCCGGATGATGCGCCTGACCCTCAATGATCACGGCGATGAGCTGCCCGTCTCGAAGTCATACGCCAAGGCCATCAAGCGACGGGTGTCTGCCCGCCCCTAAACCCTGCGCGTTCGC
Organism: Bacteroidota bacterium; assembly: GCA_039026435.1. Taxonomy (GTDB): domain Bacteria; phylum Bacteroidota; class Rhodothermia; order Rhodothermales; family JBCCMF01; genus JBCCMF01. Next base: position 2,082 of record JBCCMF010000042.1, on the reverse strand, counting down.
CACAAACGCCTCTAGCGGGCTCATTTTCGACGGACTTCTGCGGTAGGTTGAGCGGTGTCATGCACACACACCCGAACCTCAACCCCATGAGACCCCGTCAATTTTTCCTCGCCCTGCTGCTCGGCGCTGTCACCGTCGGCGTCACACAGGCGCAGCATTCTGCCGGCCTCGGCGCTGCCGAGATCATCGCCAGCTACGTGGAAGATTATCGCAGCGACCGATTCGCGGAGGACCCCATCACCTTCGGTATCGACGTCCCCGAGCAGGGGCAGTGGACCGTCAGCGTCACGGGCAACAAGGTGGGCGAGCAGTGGGAAGTGCTGCTCACCGATGGGCCGCCCGAAGTCCCGACGTTCATCTACCGCATCGAGCCGCGCACCCTGGAAGCCATCCACGAGGGCACGCTCAACGCGTTGACAGCACAAGGCAAAGCATTCGCGGGCGACTACACGCCCATGAGCATCTCGATGATGGAGGGCTATGCGCCTACGGGCGAAGAACACGCGCGCATCAACCCGTTCTCGTTCCACTTCTGGACGCGAGGGTTCCCCGAGGTCATTCCCTTCGGCGAGGGGCTGACACGCCGAGCACACGGCTCCAACTTCGTCGTGTTCTACTACGAGCAAGGGCTGCGGACCGCGTGGTACCGCGTGCTTCCCGAAGAGCAGGTGCGCGCTGACCCGCGCGAGCAATCGATGCCGTTCCCCACAATGATCGTCGCTATCGAAGGCACCACGGAGGGCGAAGTCGATGGGAAGCGCGTCTCGTTGACCAAGGGGCAAACCCTCTTCATCCCGCCGAACGTGCAGCACAAGTGGTGGAACGAGACCGACACGCCCACCGAGGCCATCCTGATCATGTTTGGCGAAGGCGCGTGAGCATCACCACACCATGCTGACGCCTATCGTTCCGGTTCGGCCAAGCAGCCCGAGCGGGAACGATAGCGTTTCCAGGAAATCCGTTTCTGGTTGGACTTAATTCCTGTGTTAGGCCTATCATCCGCGGCGTACCGTGAGCGCTTGCGCCTCAAGGCCTTCCACCCTCTGACCTGAAACCCAACCATGACCGTTGTCACCTTCGGCGAAATCATGCTGCGGCTGTCTACGCCCGGCTTCTCGCGCTTCGTGCAAGCGCAGCAGTTCGACGTCAACTACGGCGGCGGCGAGGCCAACGTGGCGGTGTCGCTGGCCAACTACGGCCTCCGATGCCACTTCGTGACCAAGCTGCCCACGCACGAGATCGGGCAGAGCGCCGTCAACCACCTGCGCAGCTACGGCGTGGGCACCGACCACATCGTGCGCGGCGGCGACCGCATCGGCATCTACTTCCTGGAGACGGGCGCCTCGCAACGCGCCTCGAAGGTCGTCTACGACCGAGCCAACAGCGCAGTGAGTCAGATGACGGCCGATGAGGTCGATTGGGCGGCAGTGTTCGACGGGGTGGATTGGTTTCACTGGACGGGCATCACGCCCGCACTGGGCGAAACGGCACAGGGCGCGCTCAGGACGGCGTGCGAAGCGGCGAAGGCAGCAGGTGCGACCATCTCGTGCGACCTCAACTACCGCAAGAAGCTGTGGAACGTGGCCGAGGCGCAAGCCACCATGCGTCCGCTGATGGAGTATGTAGATGTGTGCATCGCCAACGGGGAGGACGCGGAGAAATGCCTCGGCCTCACGCCCGACGGCACCGATGTGGAGGGCGGGCACCTCAGCGAGGCAGGGTATGCTACGCTGGCGCAGAAGCTGAAAACCACGTTCGGCTTCCAGACGGTGGCCATCACGCTACGCGAGAGCTTCTCGGCCTCGAAGAACGGTTGGAGCGCGCTCATGCTGGACGACCACGACTGCGCCACGCCCTACCGCTCCGACCGCTACGCCATCACGCTGGTGGACCGCGTGGGCGGCGGCGACAGCTTTGCCGGCGGGCTCATCTACGGCCTCCTCGCCAAGCCCGACACGCGCCAAGCGCTGGAGTTTGCCGTGGCGGCCTCCTGCCTCAAGCAAACCATCCCCGGCGACGCCAACCTCGTCTCCGTGGAGGAGGTCGAGAAGCTTGTCCAGGGCAGCGGCTCAGGGCGCGTAG
>JBCCMF010000041.1:0-22038 GCA_039026435.1 Bacteroidota bacterium | reverse complement strand
ATCGGGTCGAGATGCGCCGGAAAGGGCCCGTCGCAGCCCCAGATCGAATTACCAAACAGCCGCTAAGACGTGCAAATCGGCCAAATGCACCGTGGGCGCATAAGAATGCACCGTGGATGTAACAGGCAACGTCGTCGTGCTGCCGACCTTCATAACGCGAGGCGCCACGCATGCCTGGCCGAAGCCTCCGGGCCAGCACTCTCGCGGCGTGGAACGTCACTCATCACCCTGTTAACCAGACCGAAGCTCTCATGCATACGCCACGGATACGTCTACTCCTCACCCTAGTCCTCCTCGGGGTACTCGCCCCGGCTGCTCACGCGCAGACCCCGTTTGCCTCTGACCTCGACTTCATCGTCGGTATCACTCAACTCGACGACGGACGCATCCTCGTTGTGCAAGGGGGAGAGCAGGGCAACGTGCTTAGCTTCGACACCAACGGCACGGCGCTCGCCAACTTCGCAAGCACGGTCGAGGGACCGGGCGCGGTCACACAGCTCGCAGACGGACGTATCCTGCTCTCGACGTTCGCCAACCAGAACGTGCTCGCCTTTGCCTCCGACGGAACACCACTCACGACCTTCGCCGAGGGCATACCGCTGCCTTTTTCTCTCACACAGCTTGTGGATGGACGCGTCCTCGTCACGGAACCCATCTCCGGTAATGTCACCGCCTTCAATGCCGACGGCACGGGGCGAATGGCCTTCGCCACAGGCCTGGACTTCCCCGACCGTGTCATCCAGCTTCAAGATGGACGCGTGCTGGTTAACACGAGCCCGCCAAACGGTGGGCTGGTGCTGGCCTTCGACCCTGACGGCACACGCCTTCCCGACTTCGCGAGCACGGACTTTCCTGTCGGCGCGATGACGCAGCTCTCGGATGGGCGCGTGCTGCTGGCGCAGGTGATCAGCGGCGACATCGCGACGTTCGCCCCCGACGGCACGGCGCTCCCAGATTTAGGCACAGCGGGTGCCGACCCACGCGCCATGACCCAGCTAGCCGATGGCCGCCTTCTCGTCACCGACCAAGGAGGCACCGTCTTCGCGTTCGAGGTAGAGACCGCATCTGATGCATTCGCACAAATCCAGCTCTTCGATGAAACTCCTGACTATCAAGACGCGATCGGCGGTGGAGCCTCGGATATCGTAGAGATGCCCGATGGCAGCCTCGGCATCTTCTTCAAAGTGCAGGATCGATTTCAAACCCAAGGTCCAGACAGGCTCTACATCAGCACCTCGTCGGACGGTACAACATGGTCGGCCCGAGAAGAGCTCGATACGGGCGGACATCAGGCTATTTGCTGTATGAGCGCGGCGGCAGATGCCGAAACGGGCCGCGTCGTCGCCTTGTATTTCAATGCCGATGCAAACGCTTATCGGATCCTGTATTCGGATGACGGGGAGACGTGGACGAACATCGCAGCACCGTCCCTCTTCCAGGAAACGACCGTTTACGACCTGGCCGCCGCCCCAGGGGGTGGGTTCGCGGCAGTGATGGGTACCACCACGCCGGGGGGCGACTTCGGCCCCGCGGTTGTAACGACGAGTGCGGATGGCCTCACGTGGGGCAATTTCAGCGCGTTCACCGAGGAATTCAACAACGGAGCCGAGATCTGTTCGAGCTCCATCATTCAGCGGAGTGCGACGGATCTACTCGTGCTGTACGATCAGTGCGACTTCCGGTTTGGCTCAGCATCGCCGATTCGGCAAGTGTCCAGCGCGGACAACGGTGTGACCTGGAGCGCCCCCGTCACCGCGATTACAAGTGAGATCTCGTTCGGGCGGCGTATGGATGCAACACGGGCAGCAGACGGTACGCTCTGGATGATCCACACAAACGCCGAGGACCTCTTCTACACCTCGAGTACAGATGGCGGAGCAACCTGGGCACCGTCCGAGCGATGGACCGACAACGCAGGCACACCGTCATCGCCCGGCCAGGACAATAGCCCGGCGATCAACATGTACGCTGGCCAGCCTATGGTTCTGTTCGATGCCATACGTCCAGAGAACGAGTTCAACCACTTCTACTATGGGATCCCTGGCGTTTCGAGCGATCCCCTCAGCGTCGCCATCGAAGAGGTGTCGTCGTTTGTGCCAGAAACCGTTGCCCTGGCCCAAAACTACCCCAACCCGTTCAGCGGGGCCACGACCATCCGGTTTTCGATCACCGAGGCCGCCCCGGTCACCCTCACCGTCTACGACCTGATGGGCCGCGAGGTGAAGCGTCTCGTCGGTGAAACGCTCGTGCCGGGGACCTACGAGGCTAACTTCGATGGGTCAGGCCTGGCCAGCGGCAGCTACCTCTACCGCCTCGTTGCTGGTGGCGCCAGCACGCAGCGGCAGTTGACCTTGATCCGCTAGTCTAGCGGGTTGTGGCGGGCGCCCTGGCTCATGGATGGCGACCCGCCTAGACCAGCAGCCTGTGACGTTAAAGATGCTGGTTCTAGGCCGGGGCCGCCCGGTTGTTGCTGGAATAGACCGAGGGGCGACGCCCGTAATGCTCGGTAAACGCGTTCGAGAAGTGCGACACGCTCTTGAACCCGACCGCGTAGGCCACTTCGCTGACCGTCCCCACACGCGCGGCAAGCAACTGCGCACTACGCTCCAGCCGGACGTCACGGATTACCTCGGAGGTAGAACGCCCGACGAGCGCGCGGAGGCGTCGGTAGAGCTGGCTTCGGCTTAGGCCCACCACCTCTGCTAAGTGGTTCACGCTGAAGTCTTCGTCGGCGAGGTGGGCTTCGATGGCCTCTCGCACCTTCGTGAGAAACACGTCGTCTTCCGAGGTGAGATCGGGGACGGTAGAGCGGAGCGTGGGGTGCAACTCGAGATCGGCCACATCGACGCCGTGGCTGGTCTCTTCCATCACGAGGTCGATGCCTTCTTGCCGGAACCGCTCGAGGAGCCGTTGCCGCCCCTGGATCAGGTTGGCGACACGGGCACGGAGTTCGTCGGGGTTGAACGGCTTGGTGAGGTAGTCGTCGGCCTGCTCTTGAAGCCCTCCGATCCGATCTTCCTGCGCAGCACGCGCTGTGAGGAGCACGACGGGCAGGAAGTCCGTATCCGGATCGTTCTTGAGCGCACGGCAGAGCGCGACCCCGTCGAGCTCGCCGGGCATCATGACGTCGCTCAGCACCAGGTCGGGGAGCAATGTGCGGGCCTTGACGAGGCCCTCCTGTCCGCTGGCGGCCTCTACGACGCGGTAGTTCGCCTCGCTCCGTTCGAGGTGGCGCCGGACGAAGGCCCGCACCTCAGCGTGATCGTCCACCACCAGGATTGTCGTCCGATCGGCGAGATTGGGATCATCGTCTATGACCTCTTCCATCACCTCGCGCGGCCGCAGCGACTGGCTGTCCCCACCCGTGGCGGCAAGCATGGAGCGCGCACGCTCGGATGCTGCGTCAGGCCACCCCTCGACCGGCGCATTGAGATCTACCGCGTCAGCGGGCAGGTGGGCGTGGCCGAGCGGGAGGGTAAGCAAGAACGTGCTCCCCTGCCCGACCTCGCTCTCGGCAGTGAGTGTACCGCCGTGGAGCACCGCCAGCTCTTTCGCGAGCGCCAACCCGATGCCCGTCCCGACCTGGTCTTCAGCATCCTCGGCGCGGTAGAACCGCTCGAAGATGTGCGGCAGAGCGGATGCAGGGATCCCCGGACCGCTATCCTGAACAGCCACGCGTGCCGCTCCATCGTCCTGCTCAACCATCACGCGGATGACCCCGCCTTCGGGGGTGAACTTGACCGCGTTCGAGAGCAGGTTCGACAGCACCTTCTCCACATGATCGGGATCGGCGTACACGATGACCGCACTGTTAGGCACGCGCGTGTCGACCACGAGCCCTCTTCGCTCGGCGAGCGGCTTGAAGGAACGCGCCACCCCTGCCGTGAACGCCCGGAGGTCCACTGCGCGCGTGCGGAGGGTGGCATGGCCCGACTCAATACGGGCTACGTCGAGGATCTGATTGATCAGGCCGAGCACGCGTTCCGCATTGCGCCGGGCGAGGGCGAGCTGCTCGTCCATCGCGGGCGTGACCGAGCCGTAGAGCCCCTCGCGAAGATCGTCGAGGGGGCCAAGCGTGAGCGTCAGCGGTGTCCTGAACTCGTGGCTCACGTTCGCGAAAAACCGACTTCGCGCGCGGTCGAGTTCGCGGAGGTTCTCGGCTTCGAGGCGCTCCATTGCGGAGCGGTGCCGCAATTCGGTACGCTCCTGACGGTAGCGTGCGATGGCAGCTCCCGCGCTGAGTACGACAAGCCCGTACAGCGCGTATGCCCACCACGTCTGCCACCACGGCGGGCGCTGGCGGATGCGAAGGGCGGGCGTGTCGGCGCTCCACACGCCCGAAGCATTCGCCCCGCGGAGCCAGAGCGTATAGTCGCCCGCGTCGAGATTGGTCAGCGTCAGCGACGCCCGGGTGCCGAGGTCGTACCAGGCGTCGGAGAACCCTTCGAGGCGATACGCAAAGCGGTTCTGGCTTGGGTTGCGGTAGCTGAGCGCCGCCAAGTCGAGCTCTAGAATGTTGTCCGTATGGTCGAAGGTGACGGTCTCCCGCGTCCACACGCCCGGCACGGAAAGCGCGGTGCCGACCTCATCTTTGGTGTTGTACCGCCGGAGCCCGCCAACCAGAACGGGGGGCGCTGGGTGCTTAGCGACAACCTCTTCGGGATCGAACGCCACGATGCCGTTGAGCCCTCCGAAGAACAGGACGCCGGAGGTGGGATCTCGGAACGTAGCCGATAGCACGATGCCTCCCATGAATGTGGGGAATCCGCGCGCCTCGTCAAAGACCTGCACCTGTCCCGTCGCGGGGTTGAGCACAGATAGGGCAGGCGGATGCGCCCCTACCCAGATTCGGCCCGTCGCATCGCTCTCTATCGCCAGGACGATATCGGACGGCAGTCCATCTTGGCGACTGTAGCGTTGGGCAATCAACGTGTCTGGCGCCGACGGGAGCACGCGAAAGAGCCCATGATCGCTGCCGATCCAGATCGTCCCGTTTAGGTCCTGATGGATGCGCGTCCCCGTGCTGGGTACGGACTTCGCCTCTCGGTGGAAGTATGCACCGCCCGGCCCCCGGCGATGGGAGAAATACGCCGCCGTACGTCCATCGGCTGAGAGGCGGTAGAGGCCCGACTCCTGGGTCGTAATCCACCGCTGCCCCAACGAGTCCACCACGCTGTCGTAGCTGATATCGACGCTGGGATCGGGTCCCTCTTCAACCCGAGCGTAGCGATCGTCCCACGCTTCGGTCGTGGGGTCAAAGTGGAAGAGGCCGTCAATCAGCAGCACTTCAAGGCGCCCGTCTGGCAGGACCTGGAGCTTCGGTACGGACCCCGATGGCATTGGGCTGTTGCGCGGCCCCCACCGGTCGACGCGCCCAGTCGCCGGGTCAAGTCGGTTGAGACCATCATCCGTCGTACCGATCCACACGGCGCCGTCATCGGCAACAGCCAGCGACCAGATGGTGTTGGAGGACAGGGTGTTGGGGTTCTGCGGATCGTGACGGTAGGCCGTGAACACACGCGTTGACGGGTCCTGCCGATACACGCCTTGGTCCGTACCCACCCACAGTGTGCCATCCGGCCCTTTGGCGAGCGCACGAATGGTTCGCCCAGCCAGGCCCCCCTCCACGTCTTCGGAAGGCGTGCCGCGAAACGCCGGCCCCACGGGGTCAAACCATGTCGCGCCATGCGTCCACACCACCCCCGAGCGATCCCGCATCAGCGTCCATATGATCGTATTGGGAGGCGAGTCCGGTTGCTCAGGATCGTGCTGCCAGATCTGGTAGGTGTCGTCGTTGGGGTCGAAGCGGGCCACCTTGCTCTGCCCCCCACCCATCCACAGGATGCCTCGATCATCTTCGAGGATCGACGCGACCGAGATCGAGGTGACCGCTTGCTCGGGCTCGCGCTCCGCAGGGGTAAATCGATACACGACAGCCGAGGTCATGCTGGCCGTCGAGACCCAAAAGTGGCCCTGTCGGTCTTGATACAAAAGCTGGGTGCTCAACTCAGCCACCGCACTGAAGCGGGCCGGGCGGTAGAGCGAGTCGGCCTCAGCGTCAAACGCTATGATCCCCTTCCCAAGCAGGTAGAGATGGCCACTCCGGTCCTCGGCAAACGTCACGATGCCGTCGTACAGGCCTAAGCCGAGGCGTTGGGCTTCGTCCGTTTCGTAGCGCAGATAGCCACGCAGCGAGTCCGCGCCGGGGACGTAGCGATAGGCCTTGGGATGCTCGCGCGTGTTTTGATACCCCAGCCATATGTCGCCGCGTGCATCTTCGTAGATCTGCTGCGGCCACAGGCCTCCCACGTCGAAGCGTTGCACGGCTCCTGTGCTGGGATCGAGCCGGAACGCCGCCGACGCTCCAGACGCCCAGAGGCTGCCGTCCGATGCCTCGAAGAGCCGCCCGGCATCTTCGCCCGGCAGGTAGCGCTGGAACGTCTCGGTACGGGGGTCGAAGTACGCCACGCCATCGGACAGAGTGCCAACCCAGATGCCCCCTTGGCGTGACGCGATCAGCCCAAACCAGATCCGTCCGTTGGGCATCGAGGTGCTATCAGACGGGATGTGATGGTATTCGATGGTTCGGGTGCCATCGTAGCGCGCCAGCCCTCCGCCGTCGAGGGCCATCCAGATGAAGCCCGTCGAGTCCTGTACCACGACCGTACCGGCTACACCGATGTCGTGAAACGGCACCAGGCGGTCCTGCGCGCCCACGGGGGCAGCGCTCACCCATGCAACGCATATGAGCCAGCCGAGACGATACATAGAGCCCTTGACGTGAACGGAGTGTAGGCGTGGTGGAATCTTATCCTTCGCAGCCACAGAAGCTCCGCGCCTCCTGTGTTCTCTCCCCTTGGCGATAAGCGGTTGCCACCGAAGCCCCCATACCAGAATAAGGTTCACGCCAGCGAGGAGCATAAACCTGCGCGACATAGGCCTCCTTATGGTTCAGGATGAACCGCGGCGTCACGCGGTTGACAACCTGCACAGTGGTCACGCCTTCGGCTAACTCGACCCACTCGGTGATGACTGGCTCCTGCTCTGCCTAATCGTCGCGCAGGCAATCTACGGGTTTGAGGCGCGCGGCGCGGAGCGACTGGTAGCTCACCGTCAGGGCAGCGAGCGTGAGGAGGACGAGTGTGCTCCACACGAAGACGTCGGCGCCGATGCCTGTGCGGTAGGCATAACTCTCCAGCCAGAATTGTCCAGCCGCATAGACGAGAGGCACAGCGACCACCACGCCGATGCCGAAGAGCAGCGCCATCTCGCGGTAGAGCAGGCCGAGCACGCTGACCAGCGACGCGCCGAGCACCTTGCGCACGCCGATCTCGCGCTGCCGCCGCCGTACGTTGAACAGCACCAGCCCGTACGCCCCGAGGCATGAGACGATGATGGCCAGCACGGCGAAGACGCGCACCAGCTGTGCCAGCCGCTCCTCGTTCTCATACTGCGTCGCCAGCTGCTCATCCACGAAGACGGGCGCGAACGTGCGCTCGGGGAAGACCTCGGTCCACACCGCGCCCACCTGCTCCAGCGTCTCAGTCAGGTTGCTCGTGGCCACGCGGACCGAGAGCGTGCGGAAAGCGGGCACGTTCACTTCGAACAGCGCAGGCTCCACGCCGCGCCGCAGGTTGGCGTAGTTGAAGTCGCGCGTCACGCCGATGACGACGCCCTCTTTGCCTTCCACGTTGATCTGCTTGCCCAGGGCAGCCTCGGGCGATCCCCAGCCGAAGCGCTGCACCGCCGTCTCGTTCACGATGAACGCGTCGGTGTGGTCGGTGCCGCGCGCTTGGTCAAAGGTGCGCCCGGCCACGAGCTCAACACGGTATACCTCGAGGAAGTCGTAATCCACCGACAGGGCAGGGACGAAGATGGGCGTGTCGTTGGCTTGGTCTTCGTAGGTGGTACCGCGCGACACGGCGCCCAAGCCTAGCGCACTGCGCGAGAGCGTGGTGCCCGTCACGCCCGGCACATCGGCCAGCTGCGCCTCCAACGTGTTGAGCCGCGAGCGCATCTCGCCGTCCACGCTGGTGAACAGGTTGTTCATGTTGGAGCTGTACAGCGCCGCGGCCACCACGCCCTCAGGCTCATACCCCAGCGACTGGCTCGTGAGGAAGTTGACCTGCTTGTAGATCAGGAATGTGCTCGCCAAGAGCACGAGCGAGATGGCGAACTGCATCACCACCAGCACGCGCCGCAGCGTGAACCGCCGCCCCATCGCCTGCGCAATGCGCCCGCGCAACGCCATGACAATGTTGGTCTTCGCGATCAGCCACGCCGGATAGCTACCGCCGAGGAGGCTCGTCAGCAGATACACCGCCACAGCACCCGCCATAATCACCGGGTCAAGCAGCGCCAGCGCCGACAGCTCTTTCTGCGTGAGCGTGTTGAGGTACGGCAACCCGATGAGCACCAGCCCGATGGCCAGCACAAACGCCACACCGACGATCCACATCGACTCGCTGAAGAACTGGCGGAAGAGCTCGCCACGCTGTGCGCCTATGGCCTTGCGCACGCCGACCTCAGCGGTGCGGCCCATCGACTGGGCGGTGGCGAGGTTGATGAAGTTGAAGCACGGCAACAGCAGCGTGAGCGCGGCGATGAGGCTGAAGAGGTAGACGTTGGCCATGTCGCCCTGCGGCTCGGGCTCCAGGAAGGTATCGCTGTGCAGGTGGATGTCGCTGACGGGCATCAGCGAGAACGACTGGCCGACGCGGAGTTGCTCGGGGGCCTGCGTCTCCACCAGATCGGCGAAGCGGGCATCCACAGCAGCGGGGTCGGCGCCAGGGCGTAGCTTGGCGTACGTGTATGAGTGCGAGATCACCCAATTCTGCGCGAGGTTGTTCTGCATGAACGTGCCCGTCTGCTCGCCCATCACCCTGAACATATCGTCGTAGCGCGCCAGCACGTCGATGTGGAAGTGCGTGTTGGGCGGGAAGTCGCGCACCACGCCCATGATGGTGTAGGTGTAGTCGCCGCTCATCTGCACCGTGCGGCCCACCGGGTTATCGATGCCGAAGAAGCGCTCGGCGACGTCTTCGTTGATCCACAGTTGGAACGGCTGCATCGCCCGCGACGGAGCCACGCCGCGCACGACCTCCATCGGGAAGAGATCGGCGAAGGTGGAATCGACGAACCAGACGTTCTCCTCGAAGGTGGCATCGGCTTGACCGGGCAAGGTAGCCGGCACGGCGAGGCTCATGCTGCCCGTGAAGGCGCGGGCACTCTCCTCCACCTCGCCGAAGAACTCGGGCATGCGCGGACCGATGGGCGGCGGAATGCGGGCGTAGCTGTTGCCCGACGTGGAGTGGTACGTGACGCGGTACAGCTGATCTACGTCCTCCAGGTGGGTATCGTAGCTCAACTCGTCTTGTACAAAGAGCACGATGAGCAGGCACGCGGCCATCCCCAGGGCTAGGCCAAGGATGTTGATCGTGGCAAAGGCTTTCTGGCGGCGCACGCGGCGCCACGCCACGCGGAGGTTGAGCGTAGACATCGGTAATTGGGGGGGTAGATGGTAGAGCAACATGCTGCTTAACGCCGCCCCGCCCGATTTGGTATACAACCCAGCACGGCGCCGAACCGAGGTGGCACCGCAGGCGTGTCAGCGCTACCTTGTTGCTGCCGTTCCGCCCCATTCTGTTTGCTCATGCTGAAGAGATCCGAGCTTCGTCCCGCCCAGACGCTTCTGGAGATCTACAACAACATCAGCAATGAGCCGCTGATGCAGCCAGCTGAGCTGAAAGCATTCTATCGTCCCGCAGTCAATGCAGTACGGGGGCTCGATCAGACGGCGCGGATGCACTTCAAGCTCCTCCAGAGCTACGAGGGACTACGCGCCCGGAGTTTTCTGGTGGGCCACTCTGGCGTTGGTAAATCGACCGAGATGACGCGCCTGATCTTCAGCCCAGAGATCCAGGATAAGTTCGAGGTGATTCGCTTCAGCGCGGCGCGTGTGTTCAACCCTGTTGGGCTACACCCCTTCGACGTTATCCTGTACATGATGGGCGCGCTCATCCAGCGCACCACGGAACTGCTTGGACCGGAGACAGGAGGCCAACCGGAGAAGCTCTACGAGGACATCCTGGCCTGGATGGGCAGAGACGAGACCGAGGCCTTGGTCAAGCGTAGCTACATTGACGGCTCGCAGGCTAAAATCGGCGTAGATACGGGTCCGCTGGGCATGCTGCTCTCCGTCTTCGGGGTGCTCAAGCGCGAGCAGCAGTTTTCCTACGACGAGACCACGCGCACCATCGATTACAACGTGCGTCGCATATCAGACCTGCTCAACTTGTGCAACCGCCTCCTCGATGCCTGCAGCGGCATGCTGCGTCTCAAGAACAAGAAGGAATGGCTTATCCTCGGCGAGGACTTCGACAAACGCGAGATTTCCACAGACAGCATCCTGGCTCTGTTCATTGAAAACGGGCTCATCTTCGATCAGCTGCGCGTGCATTACGTCTTTTCGCTGCCCGTTGCGCTCTGCTATTCCACGCTTGCCGCCGAGTTGCCGCTCCGGGGCGACGCCATTTACAACATCCACGACACCCCGGTCTTCCACCAAGACCATACGCCTCACGAAGCCGGGCGCAATGCCGTTCGCGCTATCCTAGAAGCCCGTGTCAACCTAGACCTGCTGGATGACGACGCGCTAGAGCGGTTGATCGTGGCCTCGGGCGGCAACTTGCGCAACCTGTTCTCGCTGCTCGTCAACGCCTCGGAAGCTCCACTGCTCAATGGCACCGAGCGCATCACCTTACCCGACGTGACTCGCGCCGTTAACGGCTTGCGCAACGACTACAGAAATCGGCTCGGCACGGGGCCATACGAAAAGACGAAGATTGCTTACGAGGACAAGGCCAAGCGGCTGCTCAGCATTTATCACGGCGACGAGGCCGCGGCTGTGCCTGATGACATCCTCTTTGCCTTGCTGCGCGCCCGTGCCGTGCAGGAGTTCAACGGAGAACGCTGGTTTGGCGTACACCCGTTGGTGGTCGAGGTCCTGAGAGCACAAGGCTTGCTGGACGACGATGGCTGAGCCCAGGGACTTAGACGCGCCGGAAGCTCTGGCGACGATGACCGTGCAGTGGGCCACGCATGCGCCCAAGGGCCTCGCTCGCATCACCTACACGAACGCCTTCGCCCGCGACGCGCTGATGGCGCAGATCCGCGCAGGTGCCCAAGCCAACGGGCTGACGGTGACCGACGTGATCCTCCGCCGCTTCGACACAACCTTAGAGGCAGCACGCACGTTGGTACGCGGCTTGGAGGCAGCGCCCGAGGGGCTGGCGCTAGTATGGGGCCTAGAGCAGTACGTGACCGACGACGACGAGCGCAGCACTCTGCTCACTCACCTCAACTTCCTGCGCGAGGAGCTGGCGCGTCCTGGCTTGCGGCAGGTGTGGTTCGTGACCAAGCGGCTGGCCGATGAGATGGTCCGCACCATCCCCGACCTCGACTCGTGGTTCATCCTGCGCCTCCACCTCCGCGAGGCCCCTAACCCTGCCGATACTTCACAGTCCATCATTCAGGATGCCACCACGCCACCACCCGCCGACCCACGCCGCGTAGACGAAGCCCGCCGCTCCGCCGCCGAACTCACTAGCCGCTACGACAAGGTGATGACGGATGCGTGGATGCAGGCTGTGCAAGAGTTCGTCTTCCCCGCCATGGAGCAACTCATTGAGGCTGGCGCCATCGCCGATGCTGCCGAGTTGGAGCGCGCTTCCCGTCGCTCTCCTGATACTCCGCTGGCGACTTCGTGGCTAGACCATGTGGAGGTTTGGGACGAACACGTGGCCGAACAGGCAAATGCTTGGCCGAAGTGGTACTACGAGTTAGGGCGCTATGCAGAGGGGTTGGACGTTGCTACACGCATCGACAGGCGTAACTCCGATTCTTTAGGCCCTCTCCAGCCGCAAAAGCTGACTAGCCAGCATTGGCGCGCCAATCTACTCTATGCACAAAGTCGCTATCATGAGGCCGAACCGCTTCTCAGGGACATCCTCCAACTACGACAGCAGACCCTGGGCATCGACCACCCTCAAACGCTCCTAAGTCAAAGCAACCTCGCCAATCTGCTTCTCGAAACGGGTCGCTATGATGAAGCCAAGCCGTTTCTCCGGGACACCCTTCAGTTGCGACAGCAGACTCTGGGCATCGACCACCCTGACACGCTCCTAAGTCAAAACAGCCTTGCTGTTCTGTTCCACAATACGGGTCGCTACGATGAAGCCGAACTGCTTTACAGAGACACTCTCCAACTACGACAGCAGACTCTGGGCATCGACCACCCTGACACGCTCCTAAGTCAAAGCAACCTCGCTCTTCTACTCTGCGGAAAAGGTATCTGTCGGGAGAGCCTCAAGCTACTGGAACAGGCAGCCGAAAGAGCAGATGTTGTGCTAGGCCGTGACCATCCCGACACAAATCGATACTGGAGTAATCTGTCTCTCGTCCGCCAGATGTGTGCCGAGCGAGCCTAACCGTCCAGCCACCCCAAACAGCGCGAAGCGCGCCCGAACAGCCAACCGCAAACCGCGAATACCCTCATCGGGGGATTGTGAGCGGTGGGCGGTGGTGCTAGACTACGAGCGAAGTGTCCAAATCTCTGCTCATCAAACCCACCGTGATCATGCACACGCTCTCAACCCGTCTGCTGACGCTCGTCGTGGCGCTCGTCCTCATCACCGGATGCGACAGTAACAGCGAGGCCACGCCCGCCGAGGAGGTCGCCGAAATCTTCGCCAGCCTCCAGGTGGTGCTCGTCCAGGCGCTCTCGGCTACCCCTGTCCAGCAAGCCGCCAAGGTGCAGCCGATCATCGACTGCCAGGGCGGCGGCACCGCGGATGTCACCAACAGCTTCGGCGGCACGGGCATCAACGCCTCCATGACGCTGGACGATTGCAGCGGCATCACAGGCAGCCTCACCATCGGCGGCACCACCAGCGTTGACCTCAACAACAGCACATTCACCTACAACATGCGCATCAACGGCGACTTGTCGAGCCCATGCTCGGTGAACTACGACGGCTTCGGCTACAACCTGAGCGGCGACGCGGGCGGCGACTTCACGGGCACGCTCAACGGCCAGATCTCGGCCAGCTGCGACGGCGGTTCCACGACGTGCAACTTCAACGGCATCGCGTTCGCGTCGGGCGATAACAATGCGTTCATCAACGCCTGCAACTAGCGGCACAGCTCAGTCGATAGCTGTTGGTGGGCTCTCCGCTTTTGGTTACTTTCCGCTTGTGTACTACCCACCAAACGCTACACGTAGCACATGAGCGGACTTCTCAATCTCCTTGCCAGCCAGTTAGGCGGCGGCACTACGCAACAGATCAGCCAACAACTCGACGCCAATCCCCAGCAGGTCCAGACGGCCATGCAGGCGGCTGTCCCGGCGCTCGTTGGCGCCTTGGCTAAGAACACCCAAACGCCGGAGGGCGCGCAGTCGCTGGCCTCGGCACTGGAGCGCGACCACGACGGCAGCGTCCTCGACAACGTGGGCGGGCTGCTCGGCGCGCTCGGCGGTGGCGGCGCCTCGTCGGGCGGCAGCGACATCGGCGGCATGCTGGGCGGGCTGGCTGGCATGATGGGCGGCGGCTCCAGCCAGGGTGGCGCGGGCGGCTTGCTGGACATGGCCTCTTCCCTCTTCGGCAACTCGGTCTCCAACCGCACCGTGAACGGCGGCGGCATCCTGAGCCACATGCTGGGCAGCAACCAGTCGGCGGTGGAGCAGCAGATCAGCCAAGCCAGCGGCCTCGACGTGGGCAAGGTGAGCCAGCTCCTGCCGATGCTCGCTCCGTTGGTCATGGGCGCGCTGGGCAAGATGAAACAGCAGGAGAACCTCAGCCCCAACGACTTGCAGAACGTACTGCAGCAGGAGCGGACGGCGGCGGCACAGAGCATGCCGCAGAGTGCTGGCGGACTGATGAACATGCTCGACCTGGACGGCGACGGCAGTGCGATGGATGACCTCGGCAACATCGCCGGGACGCTCGGGAAGCTCTTCGGCAAATAAACCTGCCGTATTTTCGACGGTATGGTGCGCTAAACACGCTACAAACAGCGGTTTCGTTACCGGAACCGCTACCATTTTCGTCGCGCCTCTCGTACTATACAGCTGCGAGGGGCGCTTTTTGTTGGTGCACGCCTCTACAGTCGAAGTCCACGTAGTTTCTTGTTGCCATCATGTCCGATCACAAAAGCCGTCACCCCCTCGAAGACATCCGCTACCTGAGCACGCGCCGCCATTTCTTGGGGCGGGCCAGCCTCGGGCTCGGTGCACTAGCGCTCGGGTCGATGGTAAACCCCGTGGATGCCATTGCAAAGATGCTCGGCGATGACACGAAGGGTGCGCTCGGCAAGCCGCACTTCGCGCCCAAAGCGAAGCGGGTGATCTACCTGTTTCAGAGCGGCGGCCCGTCGCAGTTGGAGCTGTTCGACCACAAGCCGCTGCTGCAAGACCGCAACGGCCAGGAGCTGCCGGGCTCGGTGCGCGGCGAGCAACTCCTGACGGGCATGACCGCCAACCAGAAGTCCTTTCCGATGGCGGGCGCGCAGTTCGAGTTCAGCCAGCACGGCAAAAACGGCGTCTGGATCAGCGAGCTGCTGCCCTACACCGCGCAAGTCGTCGATGAGCTCTGCATCATCAAGTCGATGCACACCGAGGCCATCAACCATGATCCGGCGATCACGTTTTTCCAGACGGGTCACCAGCAGCCGGGGCGGCCGAGCATCGGCTCGTGGGTGAGCTACGGGCTGGGCAGCGACAACGAGAACCTGCCCTCGTTCACGGTGATGCTCTCGCGCAGCAACGACGGCGACCAGCCGCTCTACTCGCGCCTCTGGGGCAACGGCTTCTTGGCCTCGCAGCACCAGGGCGTCCAGTTCCGCCGCGGTGCCGACCCTGTGCTCTACCTCAACGATCCCAACGGCCTCAGCCGCACCTCGCGCCGCCGCATGCTCGACGCCCTCCGCCGCATGCACCACGAGCAGCACGAGCGCGTCATGGACCCCGAGATCAACAGCCGCATCGCACAGTACGAGATGGCCTACCGGATGCAGACGTCGGTGCCCAGCGTCACGGACATGAGCGACGAGCCGGAGTACGTTTTCGACCTCTACGGCGAGCAGTCGCGGCAGCCGGGCACCTTCGCGGCCAACTGCCTGATGGCGCGCCGACTGGCCGAGAAAGGCGTCAAGTTCATCCAGCTCTACCATCAGGGCTGGGATCACCACGGCGGCCTCCCTGACAACATCCGCCGCCTCGCCAAAGACGTCGACCAGCCCTCGGCGGCGCTCGTCATGGACCTCAAGCAACGCGGCCTGCTCGACGACACGCTCGTCATCTGGGGCGGCGAGTTCGGGCGCACCAACTCCTCGCAAGGCAAGCTCACCTTCAACAACTACGGCCGCGACCATCACCCGCGCTGCTTCTCCATCTGGATGGCGGGCGCAGGCGTCAAGCCCGGCTTCATCTATGGCGAGACCGATGAGTTCGGCTACAACATCATCAAGAACCCCGTCCACGTCCACGACTTCCAGGCCACGCTGATGCACCTGATGGGCGTAGACCACGAGCGCCTCACGTTCAAGCACCAAGGCCGCCGCTTCCGCCTCACCGACGTCCACGGCCACATCGTCAAAGACATTCTGACGTAGCCCAGCCGCAGCCCGCCTTAGCCTACACGCAGGCTAGCTCTCGACAGGCGTCACGGCCGCACGATCTTCCTCGCCCGTGCGGATACGGTACACCTTGTCGATGGGCAGCACGAAGATCTTGCCATCGCCCACTTCACCTGTGCGGGCGGCTTCGATGATGGCCTTCACCGCGGCACCCACGAAGGGCTCAGAGAGGCCAATCTCCAGCATCACCTTGTCCGCCAGCTCCATCTTGACGCGCGTGCCCCGGTACGTCTCGATGCGCTCCGTCTCGCCGCCGTGACCGCGCACATCGACTACGGTGATGCCCTTGACGTCGATGGCAAAGAGCGCCTTGAGCACACTATTGAGTTGCTCGCGCCGGATAATCGCTTTGATGAGTTTCATGGTTGCATCCTATGTGTTGTAGCGTGTGCGGTCGTCAGTCGTCGATGCGGACGAGCACAGCACCTTCGCCCGTCGTGTAGCCCTGCTCGCCGTGGTTCACCACGTCCATGCCGAAGGCTTCTTCCTTGCGCTCCACGCGGATCGGGATGACGAGGTTGATGGTGTTGAGGATGACGAAGGTAAGCCCGCCGCTGTAGATGAACACGACCACGATGGACAACGCCTGGATGCCAACTTGCATGGCGTTGCCTTCGATCAGCCCCGAGGCACTGCCCCACGCTGTCGAGGCGAAGACGCCCGTCAGCAGCGCGCCTGTGATGCCGCCGATACCGTGCGCCGCGAAGACGTCGAGCGAGTCGTCGAAGCCGCTCCGGGCCCGCCAGTCGATGGCGAAGTAGCTCGGGAACGTAGCGATGGCGCCGATGAGGACGGCGGAGAGCGGCCCCACGAAGCCTGCCGCGGGCGTGATGGCCACCAGCCCTACGACGATTGCCGTGGCCGTGCCGACGGCGGTGACGTGGCCGTTGCGCACGTAGTCTAGTATGGCCCAAAGCACAAGCGTAGCACCCGGCGCCAGCATCGTGTTGACAAACGCGAGGCCTGCGATGCCGTCGGCGGCGAGGGCGCTGCCGCCGTTGAAGCCAAACCAGCCGAACCAGAGCAGCCCGGCGCCGAGGAGCACGAACGGCACGTTGTGTGGCAGCAAGGCTTGGCGACCGTAGTCTTTGCGCGGCTTCAGCATGAGCGCCGCCACGACGGCGGCCGCGGCCGCGTTGACGTGAACCACCGCGCCACCTGCAAAGTCGAGCGCGTCGAGGTCGGCGATCCAGCCGCCACCCCACACCCAGTGCGCCACGGGCGCATAGACCAAGAGCCCCCAGAACGCGATGAAGAGGACGTAGGCGCTGAACCGCATGCGTTCGACCACAGCGCCCGAGATCAGGGCGGCGGTGATGATGAAAAAGGTGCCCTGGAACGCCATGAAGAGCAGGTGCGGATACGCGCCGTGCCCACCGCCTTCCAGCCCAACGCCGCTGAGGAATGCCATCGACAGGTCGCCGATGAAGCTGTTGCCTTCGCCGAAGGCCAGGCTGTACCCGAGCGCCACCCATAGCACGCCGGAGAGGCCAAGCGCCACGAAGCTCATCATCATGGTGTTGAGCGCGTTCTTGGCGCGCACGAGGCCGCCGTAGAAGAACGCCAGCGCGGGCGTCATCAGGAGGACGAGCGCGGTGGAGACGAGCATCCAGGCGGTGTCAGCAGCGCTGATGGCGCCAGCATCCTGCGCGTAGACCGTGGGAACGCTGTACAAGCACAAGCCCGCGAGGAGGACTACACCTCTGCGTATCATAGTGATGGGGGGAGTGTATGGGGAAAACAGGTACTGCCGCAAAGTATTAAGCCAAACCCACTGAACGCCATAGTCTTGAAGTCTAATATATGAATCGGAAGCGCTTTCTTATGCTTGACTTTTTGCGCGCGCCTACCCTGACCTGCTCGTTATCTTTCAAGACACACCCCACAGCCACCAGATGTACCCTCCATGCGCCCTACCCTCCCTATGCCTTCACCAGGCGAAGCAGCGCTGCCGTTCGCCCCGCTCCGCTGGTCGCTCTACGATGCTCTCCAACTCTTCGCCGCCTTCGACGCAGCCAATCCGGCATCCTTCGCAGCCACGCCCGACTTTGCCATCTACCGCCACTTCGTCGCTGAAGGCCGCACGAAGCATCGGCATCCGTATGCGGCCATGATGCAGTCGCTGCACGATCATTCGATCACGCAAGCCATGCAGCCGCTGCTGCACGCGAACAAGGTGGTGGCCATCATGGGCGGACACAAGCTCGCGCGCGACTCAGCCAGCTACGCCGACGTCGCCCGGCTAGCGCGGCGGCTGGCGCGCAGCAGTATGTTGCTCTGTACAGGGGGCGGCCCTGGTGCGATGGAGGCCGCGCACCTCGGTGTGGCCCATGCGAACCTACACGACGCTGAACTCGACGCTGCCATCGGACAGCTGAGCGGCATGCCAAACGTGCCCAACCTGAGCGCTATCGTCGCGCCGGATGGGTCGATAGATGCTGCGCTTGTGGGCGCGGCGCACGCGTGGTTCGCCCCGGCCTTCGCCATCGCCCAGCGCATCCAGGACAAGCCCGCGAGCTTGGCGGTGCCCACGTGGCACTACGGGCACGAGCCCAGCACGCCCCTCGCCTCGCACATCGCCAAGTATTTTCAGAACAGCATCCGCGAGGACGGCCTGCTCGCCATCGCCCAGCAAGGCATAGTGTTCGCCCCGGGACGCGCCGGTACCATCCAGGAGATCTTCCAGGATGGCGCCCAGAACTACTACGAGACCTTCGACCACTTCAGCCCCATGGTCCTGCTCGATATCGACTACTGGACTGTTCGCTACCCCATCGCGAACGTGCTGCGCGCCCTCTTTGGCAATGAGCGCTTTGACCGCTACGTACTCCTCACCGATGACATCAACGAGGCGGCGGCATTCATCGAGGCCTTCGAGCCAGCCTCGACATCATAGCTCCACCCACTCCCCTTCTACCGCGACGCGGAAGCCGTTCTCCGCGATGGTACGTCGTGCCTCTGTGCCTTCCCACAGCGCGGGGTTGGTGTGGTTGAGGTGGATGAAGCGCACTTTGGCTTTCTCGGAGGCAGGCAAGTCGGCGAAGCGTTCCATGCTGTGCGTGATGAACGGATGCGGGAAGCCGCTCATGTCGCGCCCCGGGATCTCGCCGTTGGCGTAGAATGTGGCATCGAGGTAGGCCACATCCACCTTGGCGATCTCGTCTTCGATGCGCGTGCCCTCGGCGTCCCAGTCCTCCCAGCTGTCGATGTCGGGGATGAAGAGCGCACTCGCGGTAGGCCCTTCGATGCGGAAGCCGACCACCTCGCTGAACTCCTGTCGATGCGGGACCAGCAGTGGCGTCACCCGCAAGCGGTCGTTGATAACGATAGCGCTGTCCGCTTGCAGTGTGCGCAGGTCGATGTTGCCGTAGCGGACGAGTTGGCTCCACGGGCCGTTGGTGCGGAGGAAGTCCGCCATGCGCGGCATCGCATGGACAGGCACCTGCTGCGCGCCCATCACCTCGTGGCCGAAGTACATCAGCCCCGTGTAGTGGCCTATGTGGGCGTGCGTGAGGAAGACACCATTGAGACCGGGTTTCGGCGCGTCGGTTGGCGCAATTTGGTCGAGGTGGTACAGCTGCTCGGGCAAATCGGGCGTGGCATCGAATAGCCAGCGCTGTCGTGTGACAGGATCAACGACGGCCAGCGACACCACATGCCGACGCTTCGCCGGATCGGTCCAGCCCGCATCCGCTGTGTTGCCTGCTTGCGGCACGCCGCCATCTTGCCCGATGCCCAGCACGACGAGAAATAGCGCATCGGTAGGTTGCGCTGGCGTTGGGTCCGCCGATATGGAAGGATCAGCACAACCCAAGAGGAGGGCGAGGAAAAGTAGTGGAAAACGCATGGATTGTGGGTGCTGTGCTGGCCCTATCTTGAGCAGAACGTTCGGAAAACGACGCTGGTGCGCGGCGCGTTTCGCACGCCGACGCCATCGCTGATGCCCGCCCAACCTATGAAAAAACTCACCGACTTCCCCGACGCCCACCTGCGCATCTTCGACCGCCCGGCACCGCCTGAGCCTGGCAGCCTGCGCGATGTGCACCTCGTGGGCATCTGCGGCACGGGCATGGGATCGCTAGCCGGTCTGATGAAGGAGGCGGGCTACGCGGTGCGCGGGTCGGACCAGAACGTGTACCCGCCCATGAGCACGCGCCTGGCCGAGATGGACATCCCCGTCGCCAAAGGCTTCTCCGCCGACAACCTCCGGCCCGCGCCAGACCTTGTCATCGTCGGCAACGCGTGTACGCCCACCCATCCCGAGGCGGCATGTGCCCGCGAACAGGGCCTCACGCAACTCTCGATGCCCGAAACACTGGCGCACTTCTTCCTGAACGACGCGACCTCGCTCGTGGTGGCGGGCACGCATGGCAAGACGACCACGACGGGGATGCTGGCGCACGTGCTGCGTTCGGCAGGACTCGATCCCGGCTTTCTCGTGGGCGGCGTGATGGTGAACGGCAACGTCAGCTACGCCGTGGGAGGCGGCAAGCGCTTTGTCATCGAAGGCGACGAGTACGACAGCGCCTACTTCGACAAGCGCCCCAAATTCATGCACTACGTGCCGTCCAGCGCCATCGTCACGTCGATGGAGTTCGACCACGCCGATATCTACAGCGATTGGGACGACTACCGCACCGCCTTCGAGGCCTTCGCGAGCACCGTCGCCGCCGACGGCATCCTAGTGCTCTGCGCCGACGAGGCGCCCGTGCGTGCGCTGGCCGAACACACCCGCGCCACCGTACGCACGTACGGTCTCGACGGCGACTGGGATGTGACGGCCACCGACATCAGCCCCGTGGAAGGCGGGCAGCAGTTCACGCTGATCGTGGGAGGCAAAGCCGAGGCTTCCATCATGCTGCCGATGAGCGGGCGCCACAACCTGCGTAATGCCCTGGCTGTCAGCGCCATCTCGCTCCACGAAGGCGTCTCGCCCCAAGCACTCGCCGACGGTTTTGCCTCGTTTGAGGGCATGAAGCGTCGTCAGGAAGTGCGCGGCGAGGCCGCGGGCGTGCTCGTCATCGACGACTTTGCGCACCACCCCACGGCCGTGCGCGAGACCACACGGGCCGTGCGCGAACGGTGGCCCAGCCGCAGGCTGGTAGCGGTGTTTGAGCCGCGCTCCAACTCCAGCCGCCGCAAGCTCTTCGAGGCGCCTTACGGCGAGGCGTTCGATGCTGCCGCGCGCGTGTTCATCAGTACGCCGCCGTTCCGCCACAACGACGACCCCAGCCGCTTCATGGACACCGACGCCGTGGTTGCCACCATCCGCGCACGCGGTGCCGAAGCCTCACAGCACGCAGGCGCCGACGACGTGCTGCCTGCACTGCTCGACGCCGTGACGCCGGGCGATGTTGTTCTCATCATGAGCAACGGCGGCTTCGGCAACATCCACGTGCGCCTGCTAGACGCCCTCTCGCAACGCGCAGGAGCCTCACCCTGACGCCTCAGCATTGCAAAAAAACCGGAGCCCGGCACAGTGGCCAGACTCCGGCTAGAAATCTGCAGATGGGATCGGTCGCGGATCGCTTACTTGCGAGCCGTCACGTCGAACATGATGCGGACGTCGTCAGCAATGAGATCGTCGGGGCGGCCGGGGTACGAGATGCCCCACTCCTGACGGTCGATGATGAAGTCGGCGCTGGCGGTGACGGTGTTTTCGTCTACAACGGCCACGTCAACGGGGAACGAGATGCCTCGCGTGGAGTCGAGCATAGTGAGGTTGCCCATAGCCGTGTGCATCGAGTCGCCCGGGGTAATGCTGGAGAGCGCGAACAGGCCTTTGGGATACGTCTCGACTTCGAAGAAGTCTTCCGACATCAGGTGACCCGTCAGCCGCTCGCTGTCGCTCCACATGGAGGTCATGTCGATTTCTATTTCGACGCCCGTGACCTCTTCGCCGTCCACCATGATGGTGCCGCTGAAGGCGTTGAAGCCGCCGTCATGCGCGTCTGTGACTTTGGCGCCGCGCCAGTTGAGTTCGCTGGCTTCGGCATCGATCATGTAGGAGACGCCCGTGGCCGTGGCGGCATCGGCGGCGACGGCTTCGCCTGTGGTGGCTTGGGGTGCATCGCCCACGCCGCCGCACGCGCTGATAAAGACCAGCATCAGGGCGGTCATGAGCAAGGAGAGAGGTTTTTTCATAACTGGAGGAGGTTTGGTTGAGTGGTGGAACACGGAGTTGCGGCTTTCACCCTCCGAGGCACCCCGTGTTCAGCGTTGATAGCGCTACCGCGTGGCCTCCTCCCGACATTTAACATCATCGTCACAGCCGCAGCGCACGCAGCAGCGCCTGATGCTGCGTGTGGTGTTCGTCTCGATCCGTCTGCACCTCGATCAGCGTGT
>JBCCMF010000040.1:0-22251 GCA_039026435.1 Bacteroidota bacterium | reverse complement strand
TTCGTCTCGATCCGTCTGCACCTCGATCAGCGTGTTTTCCGTTGCCATACCTTCACAATAGGCTGCTGTGAACGCCTCGACGGTCGTCGGCCGGTGGTACGCGAGCCCGAACTGTGCGGCAGCGTGTGCAAAGTCGAGGCCGTGAGGCGTGCCGAAGTACGGCTCGAACACATCGTCGTGCTGCGCGATGGGCAGAAACGAGAAGATCCCGCCGCCGTCATTATTGATCACCACGATGGTGACCGGATGCGGGCTGTGCCGCGCCAACGCCAGCGAATTCAGGTCGTGTAGGAGTGCGAGGTCGCCGATGAGCAGCGTCACGGGTCGCTCCAGCCCCACCGCCAGCCCCACCGCCGACGCCACCGTGCCGTCGATGCCGCTCGCACCCCGGTTGGCCACCACCAGCGCCGCGTCCACCGCCCCGCCAACGAGCTCTACGTCGCGCACGGGCATGCTGGCGGCCAGGTAGAGCCCGTGCGTTGGATCGATGTGCTGCGCGATGGCTTCGGCCACCGCAGGCTCGGTGAGATGATTGGCAGCGTGCAGGTGCGCTTTCGACTGCTTGGCTGCTCGCTCCGCAGCATCGACCCACGACATCGTCCACGCCCTGCCCACCGCTGAAGTGGGCTGCACTTGCTCGCAAAACGTGGCGATGTCGGCTTCAATCTGCCACGCCGTCTGGTGGCGCGGGTCCAGACGGTTCGGCGGCGGCTTCACCCAGATGTACGGCGGCCGTGTCCGCTCCAGGAATTGTAGCAGCCGCTTTGACGTGGCTCGCCGCCCGAAGTGCACCACCACATCGGGCGCGTGGGCGTCGGCGAAGGCGCGGTGGGCCAGCAATATGTCGTGATGCACGATGAGCGTAGCGCCCTGTAGGCCGCGTGCCTGCGAGAGCACATCGGCGCAGACGGGCCAGCCCAGGTGCTCTGCCCAGCGGACGGCGGCCTCGGCCTCCTCGCGCGTGGTTAACTCACCCAAGACCACGAGCCCGCGCTCGGCTTGGCTCAGCGTGGCCTCCAAGGCCTCGACCTCCGACGAGCCCAGTCCAACCCGGGGCGTGCTGTATTGCGTGTACGGCTTGCGATGGTCGCGCCAGGCACCCAGCGGCTCTACGTAGGCCTCCGCGTCGAACCCATCGTCGGCGGGCGCCAGCGGCTCGCGAAACATGGCGTTGAGGTGTACAGGCCCGCCGCCCTGCCGCTTCGCTCGGTGTACCGCCTGGTCAACGGTGGTCAGCACAAACGCGGCGGGGACATCGGCCGACGGCGCAGGCATGTCGAACTGCCACCGGACGTAGCTGCCGTAGATGCCGGGCTGGTCGATGGTCTGGTTGGCGCCGGTGTCGCGCAGCTCGGGCGGGCGGTCAGCCGTCAGGAGGATCATCGGCACGCCGCTGACCGAGGCTTCGATGACGGCGGGATAGCCGTTGGCAAGTGCCGTGCCCGAGGTCGTAATCCAAGCGGCGGGCTGGCGCGTGGCGCGGCCGTAGCCAAGGGCAGCGAAGGCGGTACCACGCTCGTCGAAATGGACAATGACGCGTGCCTCGGGGTGCTGCGCCACAGCCACGGTGAGCGGTGTGGAGCGCGAGCCCGGCGCCACGAAGAACATCGTCACGCCGCAGCGCACCAGCTCATCAATCAGCAGACGTGCCCACACGTTGTTGGCGTTAGGCGTGGCGCACGTCCAATCCGAAGACATTGATGAAGTCGATGATTTTGTGCTCGATCTCGTCCCACTCTCCGCGGGCGTCGGAGCCGTCTACGATGCCCGCGCCGGAGTAGAGCGCCAGCGTGTTGCCTTGGACCAAGCCCGTGCGAATGGCCACTGCGAACTCGGCATCGTCGTCGCTGATCCAGCCGACGGGAGCGGCATACAGGCCGCGGTCAAACGGCTCCAGGCGGCGGATGGCGTCGAGCGCGCCTTCGCGGGGCGTGCCGCCCACCGCAGGCGTCGGGTGCAGCGCTTGGAGCACGTCGAGGCTGGTGACGTCGTCACGGAGCGTACCGTTGACACGGGAGACGAGGTGTCTTCCCTTAGCCAGCTTCATCTCGGAAGCGACAGTCTCCACATCCAGGCTGGCCGTCAGCGGATGGAGCGCAGCGCGGATTTGCCGCCGCACGAATGCATGCTCGCGTTGGTCTTTTTCGCTACCGAGCAGCTCGCTCCGCAACTGGGCATCGGTCAGCTCAGAGTCGCCACGGGGGCGGGTGCCCGCCACGGCCTCGCTGAGCACGGTACGGCCCCGCTTGCAGAACAGCCGCTCGGGCGAGGCGCCGACGAAGGCGTGGCCTGCACGAGGCTGTAGCAGAAAGTGAAAACGGTTGGGGGCGTCTTCGCGCAGGCGCTGGAGCAGCGCGAACGGATCGAGGGGCTCGGCAAAGTCGAAGACGGCTTTGCGGGCGAGCACAACCTTGTCCAGCGTGCCCTGCCGAAAGGCTTCGAGCGCCCAGGCAATGTTGGCCGCCCAGCCCGGATAGTTGGGAAAGTCGCGCCGCTCGATCGGGGTGGGCAAAGTGCCCAGCCTACCGCCCTGAACAGGATGCACCAGCTGGCGCAGTTCTGCAAGCACGGCGTCGATGTGGTCGTGATCGGGGCGCAGGTTGCAGGCCAACGTCACGCGGTCGCCATCGGCGGTGAGGATCACACGGGGCAACACGAACCGTTGCGCACGGAAGGGCCGCCAGTAGGTGGCGCGGGGGCGCTCGTCATCAAACCAGAGCGACCCGAAGTAGCGTACGGCGGGAGCCGCGCCTTCTAGCCGCTCTTGCAGCGCCTGCCGCAACTGGGACCAGTGGGTTTCTTCGCCATCCGAGATGACATCAGCCAAGCCGACCCAGGCCATGTGTATCTGCCCATTTCGACCTGACCAATAGCCTTTTTCCCGGCGTGGCTGTACGGCCAGCCACGGGAGCACATCAACGGTGTCCACAGGCACGCTCACCTGCACGACGGCCGCCTCTGGCTGGCTGGCCAGCACTTGGCGCACGCGGGCACGCAGCATCCGGTACGCCCGGCCCCACGTTGTTGAGGTTGTCTGCGGCGCTACCAGCATGTTGCCGAGCGTAGCCCGGGCAGCGCTATCGAATCCATCACCTTGTTCCATCACTCCACCATAATCAGTTCGACAGCGTCCAAGTGGCTCGTATCGTTGAGCACCTCGGCCGTGTATAATCCATTGGAATAGCGCACCGTGTTCACGCTCGTGTTGGCGTGCGCGATGTCGTGCATGCGCTCCAGCCCGTACTCGGGCAAGACCGATGCCAAGAGCACGCGTAGCATGCGGCCGTGGCTCACCACGAGCACCGTCCCCCCCGCATGCGCCTGCGTGATGTGTTGCAGCGCCGTCATCGCGCGGTACTGCACGTCCAAGATCGACTCGCCCCCTTGGATGCGCTCATCGAACACACCGCTCGTCCACTGGTCGTAGAAGCGAGCAAACACCTGCCGCATCGCTTCAGACGACGGCTCGCCTTCGTAGATGCCCCACGACATCTCTTCTAGATTGGCCAGCTGGTAGCGCGGCGTCCTGGCGTGATGCGATGCAACGCGATCGGCCGTCTGGATGGCGCGGTTGAGCGTGCTCGAGTAGATCGCATCGAGCGGCGCGTTGGCAAAGCGCTCGGCAAGCGCCTCGGCCTGCTGGCGGCCCAGCCGGTTGAGGTCGCTGTTGATGCCACGCCCTTGCACCACCCGATTGCGGTTGTAATCGGTTTCGCCGTGCCTGACAAGATGGAGCGTCGTTACGTTCATTCAGTGAGCAGGGAGACTACACGAGCTTGTTGAGGAGCGCACGTTCCATCGCTTCGATTTCGGGCAGCGGGACGCGGTACTTGAGGGCATAGCGCACGATGACCGACCGTAGCGCTTGGTCGGGGCGCGGCAGGGGGTACATCCGCCTGAACACGGGCTGAACGATGGCGAGGATCGCCGTGTCGGCCCAGCCCCACCGCAGCGCGATGAAGCTGGCGATGAGCACGGCGACGGCAGGCCACGCACCGGCTTGTGCTAGTAGGCTGAGCATCAGCACGTAGTAGGCGCCCTGCGCCCAGGCGGCGCGGAGCCATCGGGCCAAACGGATCTGCGGGACCGTCAGCATGGAGGGCGTGACGAGGTGAGCGGCGACGAGCACAGCCACACCCGCCAGCAGGATACTCCACCACGGCATAAGCAACGCGAACACGGGCAGCAGCCACACGGTAAGCGTCGTGGGCCACGCGAGGACGCCGTCGGCGTCGTCGATCAGGTCGGCGACAGAGCGCTTGTCGAGCACGGCCCCGGCGAAGGCTTCGAGTTGGGATTCGCGCGTCCGAAACCACTGGCCCGACGCCGTGAACAGCCCCTTCGGGGTGTCAACGTAACGCGGCGGAGCAGGGGTTGTGGCGTGAGCCATGTGGCGGGCTGCGGTTTGTTTACGCAGCGTATGATACAACTCAGTTACATTTTAAACGAGCCCACATACTCGTAGTTTCACTTTTTTCTGAAAGTTTGCTTGAACCTTGCATTCTGCTCGCCGCGAAACGCGATCTGCCTATCCCTCTGGAATCAATACGCCTACGTTGGGCACCTGCACGCGCATCTCGGGCGCTTCCATGCCCACGCTTTCGAGCACGGGGACCAACATCGCCTTGAGCGCAGCCGTGGTGTTGACGAGCGGCTGCGTGTTGTCGGCAAGGTAGGCTTCGGCCTGCGTACGGAGCGCACGTTGCACCTCAGCGAAGGCGGCTTGCTGCGCGACCTCGCCGCTTCCGGCCCGCGTCCTGGCCCATCCCACTTCGGTACGCACCTCCACGGCTTCCAGATTGGGCTCCACGGAGTAGATGGTCAATTCCGGCAGCGCGACGTCAACCACGCCATCCTCGGCCACACGGATGTGCTCGGCGGTGAGCGTCCGCACATCAAACCCGTAGGAGATGCGGCCCGGTAAGCGGACGGTGGCGGTTGTGGTGCCCAAGCTAAGCGGCGGCGTCAGGATCGGGAAGAGCCACCGGGTGTTGCTCACCTCGGCCTCAGCTTTGATGGTCACCGAGCCCGTGATGAAGAACGCCTCGGGCGTCTCACGCTCCAGCGTGGTCAGGATCGACGTCTGCACCCGCTCTTCGGTCCATCGCGCCTGCGTCATCCATATGCCCAGCGCCGCGCCGCCGCCCACGAGCAACAGCACGACAACGAGTCGGAAGACTACTTTGTGAGAGCGAACCATGCGCGGTGTACCAGCATTGGGTTTGGCGATCGTACGCGGTGCCGAAACCTACAGATTCAGCAGTAGCAATGCCACGGCGGCCAGCCCAAGGCCCGCCTTGTTGCGCGTGGAGAGGTGTTCGCCCCAGATCCAGACGCCGAGGAGCGCCCCGCCGATGACCAGCGCGATACTGTTCGCCGGGAAAACAAACGGCCCCGACAGCACCTGCACGGCCAGCAGCAAGAACTCCACCGAGGCGTAGTTGATAAGCCCGAGCAGCACGCCCCATGCAAGCTCGGCACGCGTAGGCCAGCGCCCCCGCACTCCCTGACGTATCACGTAGACCATGCCGAGGAGAAACGACACGCTGAAGAGCACCAACAAGAAGACGGGACGGCCCACGGTGGCGACGTACACCTCGTCGAACGTCTTGAGCGCCACATCCACTAGCCCCCCGCTGACAAAGAGCACGGCGAGCAATGCCACCTGCGCCCACCGGGTACCCGATGCCTCAGTCTGGGCCTGCTCCCCATCGCTGGAACGCTTGTGCGCGATCAAGAAGAAGGCAAACCCCGCCACACCCATGCCGATGAGCTGGGCCGTGGAGGGCGTCTCGCTCCAGATCAGCCACGACGCCACGAACGGGATCACCACAGAGATGCGCATGACGCCGATGGCGAGCGAAAGGCCCGCTTGCTCCGTGGCTTTCGCGTAGATCCAAAAGCCGAAGATGAACAGCACGCCCGTGGCCACAGCCAGCGCCCAGAAGCCAGGCGTGAGCGCGGCCACATCGACAGGCTGTTGCGAGGCGGCGACGATGCCGGGTACGAGCGCCACGCCGTAGTTCACCGCCAACAGCGCCACGGCGTCCATGCCGCGCAGCCCCGCATGCTTGAAGATCATGCCGATGGCGAGGCTGCTGGCAATGGCGAGGGCAAGGTAAAGCATGGCGATGGGTTTGGTGGCGCGCATCCACGCGTGGAGCGCGGCGGATGTTGCACCCGTTTCGGCGCGAAGCGGCGCCGTCGTGCGTACCTTACGTAAAATCCCGTTCTCTACAACCGCTCTTCGCCTGCTCATGCGCCGCCGCACGTTCCTCCGCACCGCCAGCTTCCTCAGCGTCGTCCCGTTCGTTCCGCTCACGTGGAGCCGCACCACCCGGCCGATGCTCATCGACGCCGACACGGCCAACGAGATCGACGACCTCTTCGCCATCGTCCGAGCGCTGCGCGCGCCGATGTTCGACGTCGTAGCCGTGTCCTCGGCGCAGTGGAACCATCGGCTGTCGCCACCCAACACCGTGGAGCTGAGCCAAGAGCTGAACGAAGACATCCTGCGCATCATGGGCCGCGACGATATCCCGATGCCGCGTGGTGCCGAGATGATCATGGGCAAGCCGTGGGGTGGCGAAGAGCCGCGCAACTCGCCCGCGGCCCGGCTGATGATCCGCATGGCGCAGGCGATGCCTGATGGCGAGCGGCTCGACATCGTCACGCTCGGCGCCGCGACCAACGTCGCCTCGGCGATCAAGATGGCGCCGGAGATCATCGGCAAGATTCGGTGCCACCACCTGGGCGGGCGCTACTTCCCCGATCGCGACGTGTGGGACAAGGACGAGTTCAACCTGCGCAACGACCTCAACGCCATCAACTACCTGTTCAACACCGAGGGCGTCGAGATCCACCTGATGCCCATCAACACGCTGTTCGACTTCAAGGTGCGGCTGGACGAATCCATCGAGCGCCTCACGGGCACCTCGGCCATCAACGACTACCTCGCCGCCAAGTGGCTCTCGCACGATCCCTCCTCGGCGGAGCGCATCCTATGGGACTTGGCCCTCATCCAGGCGATGATCCACCCCGACAAGGCCACGACGCAGCGCGTGATGACGCCGCCCGAAAACACGCAGCGCGAGATCACGGTCTACACAAAAATCGATGAAGCGGCGTTCCTGGCTGATCTCTGGGAGACGCTCGGTGTTTGACGGAGGTACCTTATCTCTGCCCGACCTGACGCTTGATGGCCAACCTCCGCGCTGACCTCCACCTCCACTCCACCGCTTCCGACGGGCTGCTCTCGCCAACCCAACTCGTGGCTCAGGTGCGCGCGGCCGGGCTGAGCATGATGGCGCTCACCGACCACGACACCATTGCGGGCGTGGCCGAGGCGGCGGCCGCGTGCGACGAGTCGGGCATCGCCTTCGTCCCTGGCACCGAGCTGAGCGTGGGCGTGGGCGACGTGGAGGTGCACATGCTGGCCTACGGCTTCGACCCGTCCGACCTCACCCTGCAGGCGATGCTCGATGCCTTCGAACGACGCCGCATCAAGCGGGCCGAGGCGATGGTCGAGAAGCTGAACGGCCTCGGCGTGGCGCTGTCGATGGACGATGTGCGGGCGCAGGCCGGTGGCGCCATCATTGCCCGCCCGCACCTGGCGCAGGCGGTCGTCACGGCGGGGTATTCGACGTCCGTGCGGCATGCGTTCGACCAGTACCTGAGCAATCGCGGGCCGGCGTACGTCCGCAAGCCGACGCTGGACGCCCGGCGGGCCATCGAGGTCGTGCATGCCGCGGGCGGGGTGACGGTGCTGGCGCATCCGGGCCACTGGATGAGCGACCAGACCATCCACACCCTTTTTCACGGCGGCCTGGACGGTATCGAAGTCATCCACCCCTCGCACGACGCCAACCTGCAGGATTTCTACCGCCGCACGGCCACCGACTACGGCCTCCTCCCCTCCGGTGGCTCTGACTTCCACGGCCGCCCGGGCGACGAAGCCAACCTCGCGCGCTACTCCATACCAGTGGCCTGGGCCGAGCGCTTGCTGCAACATCTGCCGACGCCATAGGTATGGATGGCCGCCTCCGGGTAGTACCCATGCACCGACCGTTTCCTGTACCGTATGCCGGACATGATTGAGGGCCACATGGTGGCCGATGACGCCAGCTTCGCCCTTGTGGTCAGCCGCTTCAACGCGTTCATCACCGAGAAACTGCTCGACGGCGCGCTGGACGTGCTCCGCCGCCACGGCGCCGACATGGACCGCGTGACGGTGGCGTGGTGCCCGGGCTCGTACGAAATCCCGCTCGTGACCAAGAAACTCGCCGAGTCGGGCGCGTACGATGCCGTGATCTGCCTGGGCGCTGTCATCCGTGGCGCCACGTCGCACTACGACCTGGTGGCGGGCGAAGTGGGCAAAGGCGTGGGGCAGGTGAGCATGGAGACGGGCGTGCCCGCCATCTTCGGCGTCATCACCACCGACACCATCGAGCAAGCCATTGAGCGCGCCGGGACCAAGGCGGGCAATAAGGGCGGCGAGGCCGCGGCCAGCGCCATCGAAATGGTCAACCTGCTCCGCCAACTCTGACGCACCGCTTTCCGCCAACCAACCTGCCGCCCTCGCCTGACTGTCGCTACTCCTCCTCGTTTCGCATCCCTGTCTCGTAGGTGTAGGCTCATGGCTCGCTGCGTCCTCGCATTCCTCTTCGTCACCCTCGGTTTGCCCGTCGCGGCCAACGCCCAGACGGCGGCGTGGCAGGCCCATCCGTCGCTCCGCCAAGCCACGGGTATCGACAGCAGCCCTACCGACTTGTGGGTAGCGACTACGGGCGGCGTGTATCGCTACACGCCCAGCAGCGGCGAGGTGCGGCGCTTCAGCCCCGCCGACGGCCTCAACGCACCCGACACCAGCACCGTCGCCTACGACGCCGTCCGCGATGCCGCATGGGTAGGCTTCCGCAACGGCGTGCTCAACCGCATCGACGCCCAGACCGATGCCATCACCAGCTTCCTCGACATCGCCCGGGCCGAGCAGTTTGCCCAGCGCGGCATCAACCGCATAATAGTGCAGGGTGACTCGCTGCTGGTGGCCACGGGCTTCGGCGTCGTCGTCTTCGACGCCGTGCGCGGCGAGGTGCGGGACGCCTACACCCGCTTCGCCACCTTTGACCGCGGCATTGCCACCTTCGACGCGTTGGTGGCCCCCCTGCCCGACGGACGCGCAGGCCTGTGGGTGGGCACCGCCCAGGGCATCGCCTACGCTCCGCTCAACAGCATCAACCTGCAGGACCCGAGCGTCTGGACGACGGAGAGCGTCGCTGATGAACCGATGAGCGTCTTCGCTCTCGCCTCGTTCAACGGAGCCCTCTACGTAGGCACCAGCCAGGACCTCCGGCGGCGGGACGCCAGCGGCGTATACACCCGCCTCAACCTCACGGGGCGTGCCGTACGCGCCTTCCACACGACACCGGAGGCGGTCTACGCCACCGAGCGGTTCCGCTTTCTTTCCGTAGACGCCGCCGGGCGCGGCACCGGCCACACCGAGGACACGTTTCAGGACCCGCAAGATGTCACCACCGGGCCGGATGGCAGCGTGTGGGTGGCCGACCTGAACCAAGGGCTCGTACGCATCCAGCCGCCGACGCAAACCGCGCTCACAGTGGAGAACACGTTCACGCCAGCAGGTCCTTACCACCGTGACTTCTCCGATCTCACGCTAGACGCCGAGGGTAACCTGTGGAGCAGCGCTTCCGTCCGCGACGGAGGCATCTACCGCCGCACACCGGACGACGAGTGGACGAGCATCAACCGCGTGACTGCCCCCAGCTTGGGCGACGACAACAACTACACCAAGATCTTTGCAGCGCCTGATGGCACCATTTGGGCCGCCTCCGAAGGCGATGGGGTGCTTCGCTACACCCCCGACGGCACGTTGACCACGTTCAACGCCGCCAACTCCTCGCTGCTCAACGCCGCAGGCACCAACGACTTCATCATCGGCGGTGGGGCTGCGCAAGATCGAGACGGCACGGTCTGGGTGACGACGCGCGCGAGCCAGCGCGGGCTGCATGTGTACCAGCCTGACGAGACGTGGACTTCACTTTTCCCCTATGTGGGCGACGGGCTGGGCACCACCGCCTCGGCATATGGCGACATCTACATCGACAGCTTCGACCAGAAGTGGATCATCGTCCGCAACGAGAACAACTTCCGCTTGACGAAAGGCTTATTGGTGGTGGACACAGGCTCCACACCCACCGATCAGAGCGATGACGCCTTCCAGTTCTTCGGCACCGAAGGCGGTGCTGGCAGCGGCCTGCCCAGCATCGGCATCAACGCCATCACGGAAGACAACGATGGCTTCATCTGGATGGCGACAGACAACGGTATCGCGTTCATCATCAACAACGGCATCGTGGCCCGCGACCCGTCCGCCCTGCCCATCTGGCCCGCACGCGCCAACCGCCAGGAGGGCGAGGACCCCTACCTACTGCGCGGCCTGCAGGTCAACGACATCGCCATCGACCCTGCCAACCGCATCTGGGCCGCCACCAATGAGGGCGCGTTCCTCGTGCGCAGCGTGGAGGGCGGCTACGTGATCGACGAGCAGTTCACCGCCTCCAACTCGCCGCTGCTGTCCAACATCGTGCTCAACGTAGCCGTCAGCCCCACGAGCGGGCGCGTGTTCTTCTCGACCGATCGCGGGCTCATCAGCTACCAGGGCGATGCCGTACAGCCTGCTACCGAGGTGCAAGACTTGTTCGTCTACCCCAATCCCGTCCACTTCTCCGCGATGGACGAGCCGACCATCTTCATCGAGGGCCTCGTAGACGACACCGATGTGCGCATCCTCACCATCACGGGCGACGTGGTGGCCCAGGTCCCGGCACGCGGCGGGCGCATCCGATGGGATGGCCGAGATCGCAGTAACGCCCTGGTGCCTTCGGGCATGTACCTGGTCGTGGCGGTGAGCAATGCGGGCGAGGGCACGGCCTACGGGAAGATCGCCGTCATTCGCTAAATGCTCACGGCATCCGGTATGCCGCGACTTGCGCGTAGCCACACCGTCCTGTATCTTCCTGTCCGCCACGGTTTCCACACCCGTGGCTTTGCACATCCACCCTCGGTCCGCGCAACGGTCTCTTCCACACCGTCGCTACGCCGTCTCCTGCTGCGCCCCCTGCGTAGCTCGCCGATACAGGCTTAGCGGTTGCTTCACCCTGTGACTCCGCAAACTCCGAACGTTCTCCCGTACCCTCACCTCAGCGTGCCGCTGGTCCATGATCAATGGGCGGAGCGTCGCCGTCTAGCTTACTAAGGCT
Source organism: Bacteroidota bacterium (assembly GCA_039026435.1). GTDB lineage: Bacteria > Bacteroidota > Rhodothermia > Rhodothermales > JBCCMF01 > JBCCMF01. The sequence continues at coordinate 10,972 of JBCCMF010000040.1, read as the reverse complement.
TGGGTTACTCCCAACGTGTGTCACCCCTTACCCCCACACGCCAACCCTCAACCCTTTCACCCCCTTCACCCCTATCATCATGCTACACCCGCTACAACGAGGTCGCGGGGCCTTCGCTTTGGCCCTGCTCGTTCTTCTTATCCTACCCACCGCGCTCTTTGCCCAAACTACAGCCGAACTCGATGGCGCGGGCAACCTAGTCATCATCGACACGGCTGACAAAAACGACGACCTGGACGTCTACCGCTCGGGGACCGACCTGGTCATCACCGATGCCGCCGCCACGATCACCTCGACGGTTTTTGGTGCCCTTGGCTCGGGGACCGGTTCGGTGACCATACCGCTGACATCGATCACTGGCGGCGAGGTCCAGATGGTTCTTGCTGACGGCAGCGATCTGCTCACCTCCGGCGTTACCGGCGATGGCTTCTTCGGCAAAGACGTCATCATCACCGCCGACGTGCTCGATGTAACGGCTTCCGCGTTTGCGCAGAGCGTGACGGTCACGGCGAGCGCTCTGACCCTCTCAGGCGCTATCGCCGCTGGTGTTGACGTGACGCTGCGTGGCGGCACCATCTCGGTCAACCAGCCGATCCAAGCCGCTGGCGCCATCAATGTCCTGCAACTCGGCGATAACACCACCGCGCTTGAGCTGACCGTGAGTGACCCGTCGTACTTGGATGCCGGGACGGCCGTCAACCTGGGCACCGTAGATGATGCGGCGATGGTGACTGTGCTGAGCCCCATAACGGCCGATGTGCCACTCTCCGCACGCGGTGGCGGCAGCGTGAGCACCGTGGGCCTGGCTGTCTCCACCGCCGACCCGCTCGTCATCGAAGCAGGTGAGGACGGCAACGGCAGCGACAACAAGCTGTTTGGCCCATACCTGACCACCGGAGGCACGATCACCATCACGAGTGGGACGGGCGATGACACGCTGCACCTGTACGTGCAGAGCATCGGCATCACGCCCACGGTGGATGCGGGCGATGGCATGGACAACATCCATATCCACGGCGACCCCAATGCGGCGACCGATGAGTCGTTCATCATCGCGGCCAACCTGTTCGAAGGGCCCGGCATCAGCTTTGACCCGGTCGGCGGGGAGATCCTCATTGCCAAAGGCATGGACGGCGACGACGACCTGACGGTGGACTTCGGCAGCGGCAACCCCGTACCGTCGGGCGGCGAAGTGATCTTCCAGGGCTTCGACGGCGACGACTTTCTGACGCTGGAAAACGGTACGTTCACCACCATCGATCACACGTTCCTCAATGCCAGCGATGGCAGCATCGACATCGACGGCGATATCGTCTCCTACACGGGCCTCGCGCCCGTCTTTGACAACCTGGGCAGCACCAACCGCGTCTTCCGCTTCGGCGCCAGCGACGACAACGTGCTGCTGGAGGACGATGCTAATGCCAACGACGGCGTAAGCAAGATCAGCAGCGACGGCACCAGCGAAACCGTCTGGTTCGTCAACCCGACCGACCTGATCACGGTGCGCATGGATGGCGGCCAGGACCTCCTGCGCCACCTCCCTATCGACGCCATGTACACCGGCACCTTTGATGTGCGCGGCGGCGGCAGCGCTGATGCCTACTGGCTGATCGACCAGAGCCAGACCACCCCGCACACCTATGTAGCCACCGACGCGGAGATCACCCGCGACGGTATGCTCTACACCGAGCTCAGGAATATCGAGGCGGTCCGCATCCGTGGCGGCTCGGCAGCCGACGCGTTCCAGGTCTTCCCCAGTGCCGATGTGGCGTTTGAAATTCGCGGCAGCGCGCCGGGCTTAGCGCCGGGCGACGTGCTCGACGTCGAGTTCGCGGGCATCACGGGCGAGGTGTTGACCCTGGGTGCCCCTGGCGCGGGCGTCTGGTCCTTTGGCTCGGGCGAGCAAGATGTGACCTACCGCCAGATCGAGACGCTGAATGACCTCTCTGACCTCACGCTCACGAAGACCGTGACCGCCTTCCCGTCACCCTTCCCCGGCGACTTCGTGACGTTTGAGGTGGTGGTACGCAACAACGGCCCAGACCCGGCCACCAACATCGTCATCGATGACACCCTACCCGACGAACTCGTCTACCTGACTGGCACTGCTGCCGTAACCGCTGGCGCCATCGCCATCAGCGTAGGCCCGCCCGAGTCGATTCTGTGGGACTTAGCTACCTTGGCTGGCGGCGACAGCGACACCCTGACGTTCCAGGTCGTGGCCGCCAGTGCCTTCCCTGGCACGTTCAGCAACGTTGCGGCCATCACCAGCAAAGACCAAGGCGACCTTGCCACGGGCGACAACACGGCCACGGCCGATGTCAACATCCAGGAAGCACCGCGCCTCCCGGCCAACCGCTTCCCGCAAGCCGTGGCGTACTGGACGAGCGCTATCGGCGATGTCTACCCGCTAGTAGGCACCATGAACTACGGCATGTACCGCGGCATCCCGCAGAACTACGTGCCCGGCGGCATCGGCTCGTTCTTCACCGAGGCTAACGACGGACTGACGATCCCACTCTTCATCACGGACTTGTTCGTCTCGCCCACATCAAACGAGGTGCTGCTGTGCTCCTGGGGTCGCAACGGCCTCTACCGCAGCGCTGACGGCGGCCAGTCGTGGACGCAGGGCGCGTTCCAGGATATGCTGGGCAATCCGGGCGGCAGCTTCAACATCTGCTATGCGATCGTGGAAGGCCTCGATGGCACGCTGTACGCCTCGGCCGACCGGGGCCGCTTCTTGCGCTCGTTCGACAACGGCATGACGTGGCAGTTCGTGGGCACGCTCCCGCGCGCCAGTGCCGACACCCCGTGGTCGCTCGCGACGCACCCGAAAGATGCGAACCGTGTGATCGCAGGGACCTTCGGTCGTGGCATCCTGGTGAGCGATGACAAGGGCGAAACATGGACGGAGCCGCTTAACAACGGCTTGCCGAGCAGCGCCGGGCACATCTTCGACATGGAGTACGCGCCCCTCTCTGGCTTTGGCGGCGACCCGACGCTCCTCATTGCCACGGGCGACGGCATTTACTTCACGGGTGACAACGGCGACAACTGGTTCCCGCTGCAAGCAGGCCTGCCAGCCAACGGCACGCCCGAAGTCCGCTCTATCGCATTCGACAGCAACGGCAACTTCTACGCCGCCGTCTGGGGCTTCGGTATCTACAGCTCTGATGACGTCGAGAACGTGGGGGCGAACCCGTTCGGCCAGCTGCAGCTCAAAGGCACGCAGATCACCGACCTGATCATCAACCCGGTGACGGGTGACCTGATGGCTGCATCGAATGACGCTGGCATCGTCACGGCTACCGATATGAGCGTTCGCGTCAGCGCAGATGAGCCTGATGCTGAGCTGCCCACCGACGTAACGCTGGCGCAGAACTACCCGAACCCGTTCAACCCGGTGACGACCATCGCCTACGCATTGCCCCAGTCGAGCACCGTGCGCTTAGTCGTGTACGACGCCCTCGGTAGGCTGGCACAAACCTTGTTCGATGGCACCCAACCGGCAGGTAATCACACCGTGACGTTCGACGCCACGAACCTGCCAAGCGGCGTCTATCTCTACCGGATGGAAACGCCGTCGCAGACGCTCACGCGGCAGCTCACGCTGATGAAGTAGCATCTCTGTGCTGGGTGGTTGAGCTGAACCCAACCACAAGAAAAGCCCGGGAGGCCTTGTGCGCTTCCCGGGCTTTTGCGTGCTGTGCTGTCTGGTCAGGGCTACGCGGCGCGCCGCGTCACAGCCTGGCCGCGCTCGCTCGTAGCCTCTCCCAGCCGGAACTGAGCGACCGAGTTGTGCAGGCCGTCCGCGATGACTTTGAGCGTCTCGGCGCCTCGCGCCACTTCGCCAACCTGCTGGGCTGCTTCGTAGCTCGATGTGGAGATGGCTTCCACGCGCTCGCTGATCTCAGCGCTGACGCTCGACTGCGCCTGCGTGGTCTCGGTGATGTGCTGGATGCGGCTCAGCACAAGGCCCGTCTGCGTTTCGATGGCTTCGAGCGACTGCCCGGCCTCGCCTACGAGCTTGAGCCCGGCTTCCACCTCGCTCCGGCTGGCACGCATCGCCTTAACCGCTTCGTCCGTCTCGGATTGGATGGCCCCGATGGTATCGGCGATCTGGCGCGTAGCGCTCATCGTGCGCTCGGCCAGCTTGCGCACCTCGTCGGCCACGACGGCGAAACCACGGCCCTGCTCGCCCGCACGAGCGGCTTCTATAGCTGCATTGAGCGCCAGCAGGTTGGTCTGGTCGGCGATCTCGTTGATGACTGACACGATCTCGCTGATCTGCTTGCTGGATTCGCCCAGCCGCTCGACGGTCGAAGCGCTAGACGTCACGGCGCCTGCCAAGCTCTCGATGCGCCCGATGGTTTGCTGCACCACGCGGCTGCCGGACTGCGCAGCCTGCCCGCTCTGCGCGGCCGCCGTTGACGTTTCGACAGCCGATGCCGCGTTGGCCTGTACGGAATCCGCCATTGCGCCCACAGCATCATACACCTCGGTGGCCTGGTTGGCCTGCTCCTGCGATGTCGCGGCCATTTCCTCGGCCGCCCCAGACATTTGGGTCACCGTAGTCACGGTGGTGAGGGCCGCCTCTTGCACCTGTGCGATAATCCCGCGCAAGTTGCCGACCATCTGGCGGAGGGCTGTCTTCAGCCGCTCGAGTTCGGCGCTGCGCCCCCCTTCGGTGATGGCCACGGTGAGGTCCCCCTGCGCTACGCGTTCTAAGATTTGCACCAGCTGCGTCGTCTCAAACTCCATATACCGCCGCGTCTCGCTGTCCTCCTCATGCTTGAGGTGTTGGAAAACAAGCACCGACAGTAACTGCGATACGTTCTCCACAAAGGTAACGTCGTGCGCCTCGAAGCCGCGCGCGTGCTCCTGGGCTTCAAAGAGCACAATGCCCCCTACCGTCTGGCCCGCCACGCGCAGAGGCGACACCATCACGCTCTGCGACCCCAAGCCTTCGGTGGGCATGTTCCGTTCTTTCAAGTGAGCTTCAAGGTCATCCACATAGGTGACCTCGTCCCGCTCTAGCCACTCAAGGTAGGCGCGGTGGTGCAAGAACTCCAACGGAGCGCTGCTCGGCTCAGGAGCACCTTCGATGCGGAAGTACGCGAGCTCGCCATCGAGCGTGTAGGTGCAGATGAAGGCGTCTTGCGCCTGCGTGATCGCCCGCACGCCTTTGATCACCGAGCTCATGGCCGACTCTAGCCCCGTGTCGCGCACCACCTCCACCAAGGAGCTCATGGTCTCCACCTCGCGGATCTTGCGCTTCATGCGCTGCACCATCACGTTGAACGAGGCGCCCAGCTGCCCCATCTCGTCCTTGCTTTTCACCTCAACGCGCGTGTCGAGCTCGCCGTCGGCTACGGCGATAACAGCCTGGTTTAGCGTGCCCAGCGGCTTCATCGTACGCGCCACCCGGTACGCGACGAAGACAAACACCAGCAAATTAAGCACCAGAATCGAGACCATGACCTGAATCAGATTGGCCACCTTCTCTTGCGCAAGCTGCTCGAACTGCTGCACGGCTGTGTTGGCTTCCTTGAGCAACACAAGGTTCGTATCGATGATGTACTCGAGGGCCGCCTGTTGCGTGATACTCCCGTCAGCGGCTTGTGCGAATTGCTGCACGTTATCCTCATACCCGACCCACACGCGGCTCACCTGCAGCAGTTGTTGATGTAAGGCTTCGGGGGCTGGAGCGATGTTCCGCTCCGGATTGCCGAAGCGTATGCCCTGAAACAGCGTCTCGAACGTGGCCGCCGTCTCTAGCATTTCAGCCTTGGCGTCTTCGTCGCCTGCGCTGGCCATGAACGCCGCCTTCGCCATACGCTGGCTGAGCATGCGCAGCTTCCCTGTGTCGTTGATGACGGCGCTGTCGGTCTTTTGCTCGTTTACCATCGAGACCACCAGCACAACGGGTATGACGTCGAGCATGACCATGAGGATGAGTAGGGAGGTGAACTTACCGGTGACGCTGTGCCGCAGGCGCTTGTACATGGCTGATCAATTGAGATGGAGTAACTAACGATTCGGAGTGCGTTCCGTATCGTCGCCCATGCGATCATGCCCTAGGGGGAGTTCCCCCATCCCCCCGTGTGTATTTCCCGTGCCGCTGTGCAGGGGCGGATCACATTTATGCACTTGCTAGCTACTATCACGATATGAGTCATGCTACGCCCCCGGCTTGGTTCAGCACATGGCGCCGGATTCAGGCGCACCGCTCAGTGATCTCTCGTAGCCGGATCATTTCCCCTGTGGAACGCCTTCTGTTTTGAACGCAGCTGATGAACCATTTCCGCTCGCGCTCTACTCCTCACTGAACGCAGTCTCCGCCTGAGACGCCCTTCAGCTTCAAACCACCCAACTATGCTATCCCGAATCATATCTCTCCTGATGATCGCGACTGTTGCGGTTGCATCCGGCTGTCAAGCGTTGCGCACTCCCCGCTCCACTGCTTGTGCCGTTCCAGAGTATGCTACGATTTTCGACAACGTCGATCAGCCTGGTTTTGTGCGTGCGTACATGACCAGTGCCTTTGAGCGTCCCCATTACCCCAGACACCTCAGACAACGTGGCGTAGGCGGCGAAGCTGTGGTCTCGTTTGTGATCTCGGCAGCGGGCTGTGTCAGCACCCCCGTGATCACGCAATCCGCTCATCCTGATCTTGACGAGATCGCCCTTCAAATAGCCCAAGATGCAGTCTACGAGCCTGCGCGTCGGCATGGCAAACCCGTCGCCGTGCGCGGCAGCATCAGCGTGTCATGGGGTGTAGAGTGAGCGGTTTGTCACGGACTGTGCCTGCCGCGCCTGCTTCTCGGCTTTCCGACGGGCGGCGATCTCTTCCACGGCCCCGCCCACGTGCGCCTCGCCGCGCTCGCGCGCTAGGTCAATCTGCCGCTGGCGCTCGCGGAAGTTGACGCGCTCCGATTCGGTCTGTACGGCGGCGCAATGGTGGCAGCTCACGCCGCGCTCGTACTCTGTTCGATTGTGATCAGCAAGCGTGAGTGGCATGCGGCAGGCCCGGCAGAGGTCGTAATCCCCCGGCTGCAGGTCGTGGTCAACGGCCACGCGCTCGTCGAACACGAAGCAGTCGCCTTCCCACTTGGTCTCGCTGGGGTCCACGTCTTCGAGATACTGCAGGATGCCACCATGCAAATGGTAGACGTGCTCGAACCCTTGCGTCTTGAGGTATGAGGTCGCTTTCTCGCAGCGGATGCCGCCCGTGCAGAACATCGCCACCTTCTGGCCGCGGTCGCCCTGGAGGACGTCGTCGAGGTACGCGGGAAACTCGCGGAAGGCGTCGGTTTCGGGGTCGAGGGCGCCTTCGAACGTGCCCAGGTCTACCTCGTAGCGGTTGCGCGCGTCGATGAGCAGCACGTCGGGATCGCTGATGAGGGCGTTCCAGTCAGCCGGTGCCACGTAGGTGCCCACGGCTGCCGACGGGTCGATGCCGTCCACGCCCATCGTCACGATCTCGCGCTTGAGCTTGACCTTGGTGCGGTAGAACGGCTGCTCGGTCGCCTCCGACTCTTTGGGACGGAGATCGGCGAAGCGAGGGTCGGCACGGAGCCAGCCGAGCACGGCGTCGATGCCTGCACGCGGCCCGGCGATGGTACCGTTGATGCCTTCCTCTGCCAGCAGGAGCGTGCCCTTTACGTCGTTTAATCGTAGCTGCGCCTTCAGCGGCTCGCGCAGGTCGCGGTAATCGGGGAGGCGGACGAACTTGTAGAGGGCAGCGACGACGTACATGCGCGGCAAACTGTGTGTAAAACGTAACGAGGGGCTCCTACGTCTTCTGGGATGGCGGGTTGCCTTGCCTGGATTGGGGCTTCGGGTTGCTTCCTGCTGGCAGAGGCGTTTGTTGCCTCGGTTTGCAGGACGTTCATTTTGTTGCGACAAAACGAACTAAAAACCCGTGTCGATCACACGTATGCTCGTGACAGCGAGCCGGGCGCATGCCATGCGCTCCTACGGGTTGTTCTCGTCTGGCATGAAGGTAGCTTAGGCCTCTGCGCCGTAGGGGCGCACGGCGGTGCGCCCGTGTTGCCATGTTGCGTAGCGCCGCCTGGCCGGGCGACGTCCTGGCCTACGCTGCCTGCGCAACGGCCTCGTGCCGAAGGGGACGATACCCCCAAATCTGACGCTCCACCTCTTCCGGCTCGCTCCAGACGGTCACGGGCTGGCGTAGCAGGCTTGGATCGGCGAGTCCTGCTTGGACGAGGCGTGCTTTCGCGGACGGCGATGGCGCGCCGTGCTTGGCGACGACTTTAGTTGTGAGTCGGCGGTGCGGTTCGGTGAGTGTTTCGCCTTCGGGGAGTTGGTACTGCTCGGCGGTGAACGTGGGGTAGTATTCGAAGTCGGCGGTGCGGCCGAGCTTGTCGAGCATCCCCTGCGCCACGTCGGCGTGGAGGTGCTTTTGCTGGACGAAGGACAGACCGCGTTCGGCGTGTTGTAGACGAAGATCGCGCGAGGTGAGCAGCGCTTTGAGGCGGTCGTAGAGGGTGTCGTGGCGGACGGCGTAGACGGGGCTGCCCTCTTGGTACGGCACGTAGCCGAGGTCGCATCCGGCCACCACGGCGCAGCCCGTCGCCATGCCTTCGAGCGCGAGCATGCCATAGTGCGGCGCGTTGAGTTCGTCGAGCACGACATCGGCATCCTCCAGCGCGGCAATCACCTCGGCGTTGGTCACCTTCTCCAGCAGTTGCAGCTCAAACGCGACGCCCTCCGCTTCCAATCGATCCAGCACGGCGAAGAACTGGTCGGTGCCCTTGAAGCCGCGCCGCGACGGCGCGTGCACCAGCCGTGGCACCTCGCGGCCGGGGATGTGGTGGCAGTACAGGTCGAGGTTGACCGGAAGGTAGAAGTGCCAGTACGGCCGCAGCGCCAGCTCAGACTGGAACGGCAGCGAGAATATGGCGTCGGCGTAGACCTCGGCCATGCGCATGTTCTGCCAGCGCGCCGCCAGGTTGTCGTACGGCGCCTTGCGGTACATCGGCGGGATGTGGTAGCCGAACGCCGCAGCCACAGGTTCGGCGGCTGAGTAGTGTCGCACATCGCTCCCCTCGAAGATGCAGATGATCTGCTTGCCGAACGCCTTCAGCATTGGGAAGTCTTGGTTGCCGGGCAGCAAGCTGTGCGCGAAGACGAAGACGAACACGTCGTAGTCGTTGAGCATGCGCCGGAAGTCGTCCAGCGGCTTGGCCGGGTTGAGGAAGTGGCGGATCGGGTCTTTCTGCAACGCCGCGAGCCCCTGCAACGCGCCCTGCGGGTTGTACTCCGCGTCGTACGGCAGATCGGGATGGAACGGGCTCTTGAACGCGATCACCGCATCGGTGTCGTGCCCTGCCTGCCGAAACCCATCGGCGAGGTCGTAGACATGGCGGCAGATTTCAAACGTGCCAACAAGGATGCGCATGGTCGGGGTTCGGGGTTGGGTTTTCGGAGTTCGGGGCGGCACAAACGATCAAGCCTGTCATCCCGGGCGAAGTCGAGGGATCTCCCACTTTGAGGTTGTGCAAAACGACAGCGGAGGAGATCCCTCGGCTTTGGCCTACGGCCTCCGCTCGGGATGAGGTGTTCGGGCGCTGCCAGCAGCCTCAGATATTGTTCTTCGAGGTATACTTCACGTAGAAGCTCTTGGGCACGAGGTCCAGCTTGTACATCGCCTTGAACAGCGGGCGCATGCGCTCGAACGTCTGCTTGTACGTCTGGAACTCCGTCCAGCGGCGCTTGGGCATCGTCATCAGGTGGTGGAACTCGTCGGCGGAGTAGCCGAGGCGCTTCTGCACCAACTCAACAATCTCGGGGTCATAGCTGCCCGGTTCGCACAGCAGCGCCTCCCCTGCCTCGCGGCACATGTGGCCCGACCGCACCTGCGCGGCGTAGCCCACGATGCGCGAGTCGATGCCGAAGCGCGTGGGCAGCAGGTAGGTGTGGTAGAAGTTGGTGAAGCGGTTCTCCAAGTGGTGGCCGCCGTACCACTGCCAGTCGAGCTCGCTTTCCAGGAACGCCTTCACCTGCTCTTTCTGGTAGTCCATGAAGTAGAGCGGTCGGATCTTCTTGATCTTCTTGACGCCCGTCCACCACAGGAATTTGTGCAGCCACAGGTTCGGGTACGTTTTCATCGGGCGCTTGCCGAACTGCTTGTGGACGCTCTGGATGTACTTGCCATCGAAGTAGAGCCAGCCGAGCGGGAAGACGCCCTCGGTGCGGAAGCTGTGACCCTCCAGCATGTACCGGATGCCGTGCTGCGCAGCGGCCATGTAGAGCACGGTAGCCAAGCCGATATCAGTGGGCGCCTCTACATCGGGCACGCCCGCTTCGAGGAAGGCGCGGTAGATGTCGTCGTACTCCTCGTTGTCGACCACGTAGGTGTAGAGGTCCACGTCGAGCGCTTTGAGCACGCGGTGGATGTTCTCCGTGGCGATGGTCGAGTTCCAGGTGTTGTCGAAGTGGACGGCCAGCGGGCGCAGGCCCAGCTGCTTGGCCTGGTAGATCATGTACGACGAGTCGCAGCCGCCGCTGACGCCCACGATCACATCGTACTTCTTGCCTCGCCCCTCGGCTTTGATCTGATCGACGATGGCCTGCAGCCGACGCGGCCCTTCGACGGGATCGTTCGGGTATTCGGCATCCATCTGCTCCAGCATGCGGCAGTAGTTGCAGACGCCTTCGTCATCGAACGAGATGTTCGGGATGGTGGCGTCGTAGAGGCAGCGCGAGCAGCGATCGATGTCGACCTCGCCACGGATGGCGGCGGCGAAGGGCGCTTGGGGAACGGCGTACGGGGGGCGCTCCGCGACGGGCGCGGGCGCATCCAAAACCAACGGCATTATGCACTCCGGTTAGCATGAAACTGGTTTGGCACCCGCAGAACGGGCCAGATTCACGCCAAAACCGCCTCCAGCTCGTCGCGCGCCGGAAAGTTGATGAGAACGGCGCGATGCGGCCCCTGATACACGAC
>JBCCMF010000039.1:0-22270 GCA_039026435.1 Bacteroidota bacterium | reverse complement strand
GGCGATGCGCTCCACGCTCTGCCCGATGCGCTCGCTCGTCACCGATTGCTCCTCAGAGGCGGCGGCCATCTGCGTGACTTGGTCGATGGTCTGTTGCGTGCCGTCGGCGATGCGGCGGAGGGCGCTGCTGGTCTCGTCGGCCAGGCGAATGCCCTCCTGAGCTTCCTTGCTGCCGGACCGCATGGATGCGACGGCGGCGGTCGTCTCCGTCTGGATGCCAGCCACCATCTCGGCGATCTCGCGGGTGGCGGCGCTGGTACGCTCGGCGAGCTTGCGCACCTCGTCGGCCACGACGGCGAAGCCTCGCCCTTGCTCGCCTGCCCGTGCGGCCTCGATGGCCGCGTTCAGCGCGAGCAGGTTTGTCTGGTCGGCGATCTCGTCGATGACTTGCACCACGTGCCCAATTTTTTCGCTGGAGGCGCCGAGTTGCTCGACGGTGCCCGTCGCCTCGGTTACGATGCTGGCAATGTCGCGGATCTTGCCGACGGTGCTGCGCACGACTTCGCTGCTGGTCGCCGCTGTCTGGCCGTTCTGGCCCGCCGCGGTGGCTGCGTGCGAGGCCGACTGTGCGTGCTCCACGATGGTCCGCACCATCTCGTCCACGGCTAGCGTTACCTCGCTGGCTTGCGTCGACTGCGTGGCTACCGACTGCGAGAGTTGGGTCGCGGCGCCGCCAATCTGCTCGGCTGCGGTAGCCGTCTGCGAAGCCGTCTCGGCGACCTGCCGCATCATGCCCTGAAGCTGCTCGGCTACGCCGTTGAAGCCATCGAACAAGCGCCCGATATCGCCCGCCGTGCAATTTGTCGTGGATAGGCGCACCGTGAGGTCGCCAGCGGCGAAGCGCTCCATGCCTGAAAGCAGCTCGTCCACGCGTTGCTCTAGGTACGCCTGCGTGGCCACGCTTTCGGCGGTGGCCTGCTCAATCTTGGCATCTACCGAGGCCTTCTCCTCTTGCAGAGCAGACAAGGTCTTCGAGAGCTCGACCTCCTTTTCCTCGACTCCGGCCTGGCTGATGGCGCTGCGGCGCTGATCGGCTTGCATCTTGGTCACCGCATAGAGGAGGAAGCCCGTCTCGAACACGACGTAGCCCGCATGTTCAGCCACGCGCCACACGTTGGCCGTTAATACGCCGAAGAGCGACTCGGGCCAGAAAAACGCGCGCAGCAGGTGGTCCACAGCAGCAACGCCAGCGGCCGTGGCCAGCACGCGCCAGTCCATGTAGAGTGCGAGGATGCCCAGTGACACGAAGATGTGGAAGTGGGTCTCCAGGCGTCCGCCCGTCAGGTGAATGAGTAGGGCCGACGTCAGCATTTGCGCCACGGCAATCGTCAGGCGCGTGACGGTGCGTCCTGGGAATCGCCATGCGAGAAAAGCGGGGACGAGCGAGATGGCGCCGCCGAGGAAGATAGCGGCGTATACGTGGATGTGCGTGCTGCTGATTGCGCCTGCCCAGGTCTGAGGCGAGACCGTGTAGGCCAAAATGATGGCGATGGCCCACTGCACCAGCATGAGCCCGCCGAAAAGGCGGTCGGTGCGCTTGTGGGTCTCGAACTGCAAGTCGTTGAACAAGACTGCAGCACGGTCACTCAGGGCCGATGTCGAAAAACGGCGCACAATGCGATTCATGTCTCTCCTTGAAGAACTACACAGATGTTGAGGGTACCGCCTGTGTGGCGGTTGTGACGCCAGGTATCGACACCCGGCACACGCCAAATAGTGGGGAGAAGCCCCGATTCAGGAAACGGCGCCTCGCGCAGAAGCAACTTTCGCACGGGACAAGGTTCTACTATCTTGTACGTACACATTCCGTTTGATTCATTCTGAAGTCGCATGCGCTCGCTCTTTTGCTGGATTGTTCTCGGATGCTGCCTCGTCCCCGCTGCCCACGCGCAAGACGCCCTTACCCAGGCGCGGTCACTCATCGGCGAAGGCGAGCATCGGCAGGCGGTGGCGGTGCTCACCGCTGTGGCGGACGCGACCCCCGCGCACTACTACCTGCTGGGCCTCAGCTATCAGGCGCTCTTGCAACATCGGCAGGCACTGGGGGCTTTGGATCAGGCGGATCAGATGAACCGCCGGGTCTTGGCGGCCAAGGGGCGCAGCTACGACGCGCTTGGCCAGACGCTGGAGGCCATCAACGCCTACGAGGGCGCGTACGTGCAGGACTCCACGCACGTCAGCACCGCCAGCAGCCTGGCGCGGCTCTATGCGCAGCGCGACAAGTGGCGCAGTGTAGCTACCATCTACGACCGTCTCTTGGAGGAGGACAGCGAGAACTCGACCATCCACCAGAACCTGGGCCGCGCCTACGGGCAGCTCGACTCGCTGGAGCGGTCGCTGAACCATTACGAGCAGGCGCGGCGGCTCAACCCCGAAAACCTCGGCGTGCTGCTGTCGCTGAGTGCGGCGTACGCGCGGCTGGAGTACTACACATCGGCACAGCGCGTGGTGGCGCAGGGCATCGCCGAGCGGCCGTTGAACGCGCAGCTCTGGTTCCGTAGCGGCGAGCTCGCGATGACGGTGGAGGATTATGACTTCGCCGTGGCCAGCTTCGACAGCGCGCTCGTCAGGGGCGACACGTCGTCCATCAACCTGCGCAACCTGGGCGTGAGCCATTACCTCAAGGGCGACTATGCCGCCAGCGACGCGGTGCTCATGCGCGCCCACAAAAGCGACAGCACCGACGGCATGCAGACGTTCTACCTCGGCATGGCCAAGAAGAACCTCGACCAGTACGACGACGCGCTGCACTATCTCGACAAAGCTAGTCGGCTGCTCGGGCGCGACCTGCTGGCGGATCTCTACGCGCAGATCGCCGCCACGCACGACGTGATGGACGACGACGCGCGCGCCATCCAGGTGTACCGCCTCTCGCTGAACCTCAACCCTGCCAAGCGCGAGAACCTGTTCCACCTGGCGGCGCTGTACGACACCTATTACAAAGACCCGGCGACGGCGCTGGAGACGTACGAGCGTTTCTTGGCGCAGGTCACCCCTGGCGAGCTGCCTCAGTTTGAGAGCTACGCCGAGGAGCGCGTGAAGGCGCTGCGCGAAAGGCAGTTCTTCCGCGAAGGCCGCACCGCCCCCGCCGACACGTCGGCGGGCCAAGATTGAGCGCGGTCACAGGAACGGCGCCCACGCCTGTGCATTCGATGCGGACGTTCTGATCTGCCCGCCCTCCGGCCCCAGATGACGCCCTTCCTCGCCCGTGCCCGCACGCTGCTCATTGCCACCTTCGCGGTCTACGCGGTGCTCGTGGCGCCGCACGAAGGCGAGTTCTGGCCGTTCAGCATCTACCCCATGTTCTCGCAGGCGGGCCGCACCTGGACGCGGGCGCTCGTCCGCGACGTGACCGAGCTGCCGCCCAGTGTGCTCTCATGGGCGCCCGTCCCGCTCGACGACCTGCCGGGCGCCGCCTTCGGCATGCAAGCCGCCGGAATCGGCCAAAACGACATCTCCACGTTCATCGAGAAGACCAAAACGTGGGACGCCACGCGCGTGACCACCCTCCGCCGCTTCTTCCTGGACGACGACGACCCGCACCGGGTGCTCATGCTCTACCGCGCCCAAGGCCGCATCGTGGACGGCGACTCGGTGGGCATCCTGCTGACGCCGTTCCTGATGATGACGCCCGACAGCACGCGCTTCAATCCCACGTTGACTCTGCACACCCCATGACGCGCCTGCTGCACAACCTCTTCGGCGACCTCGACCGCCCGGACACGGCGGGACAGGTGCTGTTCTACCGCGTGTTTGAGGGCGCGGCCGTTGCGTGGGCCGTCTACTTTGCCTGGCTCTGGGGTGTCTTCATACAGCGGATCGAGGCGCCCGTCATGCCCGCAGGCATCGCGCGCTACCTCGACGTCTCGTTCATGTTTGACCACGGCATCTCGCTGGGCGTGGCGGCGGCCATCACGGCGCTGGCGGTGCTGGGCCTCACCCGCACCTGGCGCTACGCCTACCTCGCCATGCTGCTGATGATGCACCTGCAGTACGTGTCGCGCTTCATCCTGGGCAAGGTCTCGCATGGGTCCAGCTTGGCCGGCCTCGTGCTGGTGGCGCTGGCCATCGGGACGCTGGCCTTCAGCGACCGCCAGCAGGTCAGGCGCTTCGTCCTCGGCTTTTGCATCTTCTTCTTCGGCTTCGGCTACGTGCTGGCGGCCGCGTGCAAGCTCATCGGCACCGGCCCGCTATGGTCCGACGGGCTCCACCTGTGGATGTGGATTGGCGAACGCACCGTGGACCGCCTCTCCGAGACGGGCGCCATCCAGCACACGTTCCTGCAATCGCTCGCCCTCACCTCGCACCCCCTCGCCACCGCCATGCTGACGTTCGGTTTGGTGGCCGAGGCGCTGGGCTTCCTGCTCTGGTACCGCCGCACGCGCCACGTGATGGCCTTCATCTTGCTCTCGATGCACCTGGGCGTGCTGTTTTCGATGCAGATCCGTTTTCCCGTCAACGAGACCATGATGCTGCTCCTGGCCGCTCCGTGGGCAGGCTGGGCCGACCAAGCGCTGACGCGGTGGGGCGGCACCCGCGGCGCTGGCCTCCAGCAGTGGTTTCTGAGGCACGCATGAGCGGTGCGCTGCTAACGATGGCGTAATACGACGACGGGATCCACGCTCGGCAAGCAGCATTGGCAAAGCCGTCTACTCCTGTGCTTCGTAGATTGAGGACTCCGATGCGTTTCGCTCTGCTCGCCTGCCTGCTCGTGCCGCTTGCCACGGGCTGCGCAGACGCCCAACCGGCTTCTCCGATGGCTGCTTCTGACCGCTTTGCTCAACCCGACGGCTTCGATGTGCAGGGCCACCGAGGCGCCCGCGGGCTCGTCCCCGAGAACACCATCGTCGCGTTCATCAAGGCGCTGGAGCTGGGCGTGACCACGCTGGAGCTGGACGCCGTCATCACGCAGGATGGCGAGGTGCTCGTCTCACACGAGCCGTGGTTCTCGCCGTCGATCTGCTCGTTGAACGGCGAGCCTATCCCGGAGACAGACGAGCGCACGCACAACATCTACGCGATGACGTACGACCAGACGCGCGCGTACGACTGCGGCCTGCGGGGCAACCCGCGCTTCCCGCAGCAGCAGCCGATGGCGGCCGAGAAGCCGCTGCTGCGCGACGTCATCCGCACCGCCGAGGCGTACGTGCAGGAGTACAACCTGCCGCCCATCTTCTACAACATCGAGACGAAGTCCACACCCGAAGGCGACGGCGTTTTCCATCCTGCGCCAGGCGCGTTTACCGAGCGACTCTACGGCGTCATTAAAGCCGAAGGCGTCTTGGAGCGTGCCACCATTCAGTCGTTCGATCCGCGCACACTCCGCGCCGCCCGTGCCCTTGACCCCAACGTGCGGCTGGCGCTGCTCATCGCAGGACCCGAGAACGATGCGCGAGCGCAGGTAGACGACCTCGGCTTCGTCCCCGACATCTACAGCCCAGCCTATGCCTTGGTCAATGCCGAGGTGCTGGCCACGGCGCACGAGCTGGGCATGCAGGTCATCCCGTGGACGGTCAACACGCTCGCAGAGATGCAGGCGCTGAAGGACCTGGGCGTAGACGGCGTCATCACCGACTACCCGGACCTGGGCGTGCAGTTGCTGGAGTGAATACCCACGGATGGCCATGTGAAAGCGTCCGAGGCGACGGACACATGAGGCAGGTGTCGCGGTATGCTGTTCCCGTACCTCAACGACACCCCTGATCTCCGTGACCACGCTCCAACCCGTCGTTTTAGAAGGCGACCACGTCCGGCTCGAACCGCTGTCGCTCGACCACCTCGATGCGCTCGTCGCCGTCGGGCTCGACGCCGACCTCTGGCAGTGGACGTTGACGGTAATGCGCACATCCGAAGACATGGTTGCGTACGTCCGGGCGGCGCTTGAGGGTCAGGCGCAAGGCCATGTGTTGCCCTTCGCCACCGTCGAGCGCGCTACGGGCACAGTGGTGGGGAGCACACGGTTCGGAAACGTAGCGCTGGCACACCGCCGGGTCGAGATCGGGTGGACGTGGGTGGCCCGGCCCTGGCAGCGGACGGCGGTCAACACCGAGGCGAAGCTGCTTATGCTGCGTCATGCCTTCGGCCCGCTCGGGTGCCACCGCGTCGAGCTGAAAACAGACGCGCTGAACACACGCTCTCGGCAGGCCATCTTGCGGCTCGGAGCTGTGGAAGAGGGGACGCTGCGCCAGCACATGGTGACGTCATCAGGCCGGGTCCGAGACACCGTGTACTTCAGCATAACCGGCACAGATTGGCCAGTGGTGCGGGGCAGCCTGGAGCAAAAGCTGGCCCGCCGTTCCGCACCGTAAAGGTCACCACGACGGTGCCCCAGGCTGGCGTGCTGCTGAACTTCGCCCCGCCGTTGGCGTCTCATGCGCCGCCCTCAACCGTTGGCATGCTGCCGCCTTGTGCGCCGAGCCCTCGCCGCTTGGCATCCTGTTTCACGCGTCCGCGCCCACCAGCGCCCACGCTATGATCACCACCCCGCATACCACGCCCGCAGGCCGCCTGCGCCCGCGCATCGGCATCACGCTGGGCGACCCGAACGGGATCGGCCCCGAGGTCGTGCTCAAGGCCCTGGCCGACCCTCGCCTGCGCAAGTTCGTAGAGCCTGTGCTGATCGGGCCGATCAAGCTGTGGGCACACCACGCCACCCAGCTCGGCTTGGTCGATGTGTCGTTTTACTTGGCGAAGACGGGCGAGCCCGACGGTGGCGGGGCGCGCTATGCTGTGCTGGAGCCCGATGTAGATCCGGCGCCCGTCGTTGAGCTGGGCCGGATCACCGAGCACGGAGGGCGCTACGCCATGCGCGCGGTGGAGTGCGCCGTAGACGGCTGCCTGGATGGCACGCTGGATGCAATGGTGACGGCACCGATCTCGAAGGAGGCCATCGGCAAAGCGGGCTATGCCTACCCCGGCCACACCGAGTTCATCGCCGAGCGCACCCAGAGCGGCGGCCACACGATGATGATGGTCGCCCAGGGGCTACGCGTGGGCCTCGTGACGGGCCACATCCCGATCTGGGACGTGCCGAAGCACATCACCGAGGCGGCCATCCGCGAGAAGATCGCGATCATCCACGCCAGCCTCATCACCGACTTTGGCATCGCCACGCCCCGCATCGCCGTGCTGGGCCTCAACCCGCACGCCGGCGACGGCGGCGTGCTCGGCTACGAAGAGATCGACATCATCGGCCCCACCGTGCAGGCGCTCCGCGACGAGGGTAAGCTCGTCTTCGGCCCCTTCCCCGCCGACGGCTTCTTCGGCACCCGCAGCGACCGCCAGTACGACGCCGTGCTCGCCATGTACCACGACCAGGGGCTGATCCCGTTCAAGGCGCTCACCTTCAACAGCGGCGTCAACTTCACGGCGGGCTTGCCCATCATCCGCACCTCGCCCGATCATGGCACCGCCTACAGCTTGGCGGGCCTGGGCAAAGCGCTGCCCGACAGCATGCGGCACGCGCTCTACGCCGCCATCGACATCAGCCGGCGGCGGGCGGCGGTGGCCGCCACGGAGGAGGCATGAGCCGCATCCTCGTCACGGGCGCCACGGGCATGGTGGGCTCGGCCCTCACCCGCCGCTTGGTCGATGAGGGGCACACCGTCCGCATCTTCCGGCGCGCCTCGTCGTCGCTGGATCTGCTCGGCGACGTGCAGAACACAGTAGAGCACGCCCTTGGCGAAATCGCCAGCTTGGCCGATCTGGATGCGGCGATGGACGGCGTTGAGCAGGTGTATCACACGGCGGGCTACGTGGGCTTCGGCGGCGCGAAGGCGAGGGCCCGGCTGCATGCGGTCAACGTGCGCGGCACGGCCAACGTGGTGGATGCGGCCCTGAAGGCGGGCGTGCAGCGGATGGTTCACACGTCCAGCGTCGCCGCCCTCGGCCGCACGGGCGATCCCGATAAGCTCACCGACGAGACGAACATCTGGACGCCCTCGCCCCACAACTCGGCGTACGCCCGTTCGAAGTACGACGCCGAGCTGGAGGTGCAGCGCGGCATCGCCCAAGGCCTCGACGCGGTAATCGTCAACCCGTCGCTCATCTTTGGGCGCACGCGCGCTGGCGAGAACACGCAGAAGATCGCCGAGGACGTACGCGACGGCCGCATTCCCGCCATCCCCGCAGGCGCCACCGCCGTCGTCGATGCCCTCGACGTGGTAGACGGCTTGCTCCGCGCGATGGATGCCGGGCAGACCGGCGAGCGCTACATCCTGGCCAGCGAGAACCTGACGTGGCAGCAGATCCTCAGCGGTTTTGCCCACGCCTTCGGCACAGCGCTGCCGAACCGCCGCCTCGGGCTGACGGGGTCGATGCGGCTGGCACGCGTCACCGAGTTCATCGGGTGGGCGACGCGGACGCGCCCGCTCATCACCCGCGAGACGGCGCGGCAGGCCTCCAGCGTGTATCGCTACAGCAACGACAAAGCGCGTGCGCACCTCGGCTGCACGTTTCGCCCGTTCACGGAGACGGCGCGGCGGCTGGCGCAGGCGCTGCAGGCTGGTCCGCATCCACATGCGGCAGCACCACGGTGAACGTGGTGCCTTTGCCCACTACCGAGCGCACGCGGATCTGCCCGCCGTGCAATTCCACCAGCCGCTTCGCCGCCATCAGGCCCACACCCGTCGAGGTCTCGCCACCCGTCGGCTTTGGCGAGAGGCGCTGGAACGGTTGGAAGAGGCGCTGCTGATCATCCTGGCTCAAGCCCGGTCCCTCATCCTTCACATCGAGATGCACGGTGCCGTTCATACGGATCAGGCTGACCGTAGTCGTAGCGCCCTCGCCCGCATACTTGATGGCGTTGCTCGTCAGGTTGTCCAAGACGGAGCGCAGGTAGACGGGGTCGCCGAGGACCTGATAGTCGTGTGCCGTGCCCGTCGCGTCCAGGTCCAACTGTTGCTGCTTGGCTGCGGCGTATGTCCGGTGCGCCTCCAACGTCTCGCGGGTCAGCGCCTCCAGGTCTACGGGTTGCGTTTTCAAGGTCAGGCGCCCTTGTTCGATGGCCGACGTCTGGAGGAGGACGTCCAGAATCTCCAGCATCCGATCGGCCGAGCGCTGGATGGCCTGCAGTGGCACCTGCTGGGCCTCATTGCCGCTGGACAGCCGCTTTTGCAGGAGTTCGGTGAAGCCCAGAATGTTGTGCAGCGGGTTCTTGAGGTCGTGCGACGCCAGCCCCAGCAGTTCGCTCTTGAAGGCGTCTTGCTCTCGCAGGGACTCCAGGTGCTGCCGGGCCTGCGCCTCCTCCACTAGGGCCTGCTGTTGGCGCTCCTTGATGAGCTTGATCCGCGTGGCCAGCGCCAGCGAAAAGAGCAGCGATTGCCCGAGGCTGCCAAAGACGAAAGCATGGGCGGTCAACTCATTTCGTGGCAGCCAGCCCAGCCAAGTGAAAATGTAGACGAAGCCGCCAAGCACCGCCAGCGCTATCGCGGAGAGGTAGACGCTTCCCAGCGGGTGATGGCGCACAGTCAGCACGATGCCCATCGTTAACTGCAAAAAGAGCCCGAACAGCGCCCAGATGGCGGCGCCCCACACCGCAATATCCCACAGCCCAGCCAGCGCCAATATCACAATAGGCACATACACCCATATGAGCCCAAGCAAGAGGCGGTTCAGCACAGGCGCGCTGCGCCGCAGGTCGAGCAAGACGGCCGAGAAGCCGTGGACTACGGCAATGCCTGACACGAGCATGTAAAACCACACGCTCATGTGGAAGGGCAGATGCGCCGGGTAGAAGATAGAAGACACGACACCTGCGGTGTCGCTCCAGCACACGCCCCAAAGGATCACCACCCCGGCAAACCAGAGGTACCCGGCGTTCCGGAGGCTCAAGAACAGCAAGAGGTGATAGAGCCCCAGCGCCAGCATAGCGCCCAGGTACATCAAACTGATCAACTCTCGCCGCTCCCACTCGTCCTGCCACCGACTAGCGGTGTAGAGGCGCATCATTTCGCCCCAGACACCCTCGTTGGATCCGTATGACCGTATGTCATGGCGCACTTCCAGCAGGATCGTCGCCGCTTGGCTCGGGGGAAGCTCCAGGCTGAAGTTGGGCAACGTGATGTAGTCGGGCACCTGGCGCTCGGCAAGCGGTAGCTCCAGCCCGGTCTGCCCGACGTACCGGAGGGAATCGCCCTCGTAGAGGTAGGCACGCGTGTGGTACCATCTGCTGGACAAGACCCATGCTGCGGGAGCGTCTGCAGCGCGCTGGAGAGAAAACGCAAACCAGAGCGAAGCCGTGTCGGGCAGGGCGCCGAAGTCAGCCTCGGTAAAGGGCGCAAAGCGGTCGAGTTGGGTACGTGCATCCTGCGGCCCAGCGAAGCCGCGCGCGGAGAATACCACGTGGGGCGACATAGATAACTCGTCCGTCTCGCCCGTCAACACGAGCGGAGCCTGTTGGGATGTCTGACGCCCGTCAGCGTGCTCTACAGCGAACAGGCTGAGGGTAAGCCAGAGGCTGGCACGAAGGACAGCACACACAGGACAGATGTGGTGAGGCGTGGTGATGGAGGGAGGACGACCGCAAGAACGCATACATTAGATGCTTTGTGCAACGATGTGGCGCTGTGTTGTCACGAATGTTGCGGACGCGGGCTGAACGGATGATAGGCATCGTCGTTGGCCCGCCGCAACACACTCTGGGCATTACAACGCGGATGTAGCCATGCGGAACTGGATTATCGGCGTTGGAAGCGGCTTGTTAATCCTGGTAGCCATCGCCATCGGGCTGGACCGTGCGGACGCCACCGTCGAGGCCAAGGTCGCCATCCAGAACGCCGTCTCCGCCGACACCACCGGGTACACCCGCGCCATCAACCCGCGCGCGTTCGTTTTCCCCGATGACCACGGCGCCCACCCCGACTTCAAGGTGGAGTGGTGGTACCTGACGGGCAACCTCGCCGCTGCCGACGGCCGCCGCTTCGGCTACCAGTTCACCATCTTCCGCAACGCCATCGCGCCGCCCGCCGCCACGCTCGCCGCCGACACCACCGACTGGACCACGCGCCAGCTCTACTTCGCGCACTTCGCTGTCACCGATGTCGAGGCCGAGGACTTCTATGCGTTCGAGCGCTTCAGCCGGGGCGCCTCGGGGCTGGCCGGGGCGCGGGCCGAGCCGTTCCGCGTGTGGATCGAAGACTGGAGCATCACGCAGGCCGAGGACGCGCTCATGCCCCTCCGCGTCACCGCCGCCGATGGCGAGGTCAGCATCGACTTCTCGATGGCGCAGACCAAGCCGACGGTGCTGCAGGGCAAGGATGGCCTCAGCCAGAAAGGCGAAGGCGTCGGCAACGCGTCGTACTACTACTCCATGACGCGCCTCGCTACCGAGGGCACCATCCAGATCGACGACGAGATCTATGCCATCGACGGGGAAAGTTGGATGGACCGCGAGTGGAGCACCAGCATGCTCTCGGGCACGCAGGAAGGCTGGGACTGGTTCTCGGTGCAACTCGACGACGGGCGCGACCTGATGTACTTCCAACTCCGCGAAGACGACCCCGACGCCACGCCCTACACCCACTCGGTCCTCATCGCGCCGGACGGCACCACGCAAGACCTCGGCCCGGTCACCCTCACCGTCCTCGACACGTGGACCAGCGCAGCCAGCGGCATCGCGTACCCCTCGGGCTGGCGCATGGAGGCCGCCGAGCAGGACCTAGCACTGACCATCACGCCGCTCATCCCCAACCAAGAACTGGATGTGGTGGTGCGGTACTGGGAAGGCGCCGTCCGCATTGAGGGCACTTCGGCCCGGCAGCCCATCGGGGGATACGGCTACGTAGAGATGACCGGTTACGGGGGCTCACCAATGTTCGGAATTTGACCACAGGACAGCGTAACTATACCTGCGATACGGCGTATATTTAGACAGTTGCCTAAACATTGAATCAATATAGAGCCATGAAACTCAACACATGGATAGCGATGGCTGGCATGCTACTGCTTGCCTCGCCCGCGTTTGCACAAGTTACCGGGAGCTGGAGCGGCCACATCGCGCTGCCCGGCGTGAACCTAAACATCAACGTCCACCTGGTGGATGCCGATGACGGCCTGGAGGGCACTATCGACATTCCGCAGCAAGGTGCCACGGGATTGCCGCTGCAAAACGTGATGTTCGATGCGCCCAAGATCACGTTTGAACTGCAGGCCGGACCGGGCCTCGCTACGTTCGATGGCACGCTGGACGGCGACACCATCAAGGGCTCGTTCAAGCAGGGCGCAGCGGATGTGACCTTCACGCTGGAGCGCGACACAGCAGAGGCTGAGGATCCCAACGAGGCGCCCGGCGCCGTCTCGCTCGACACCGACGACGGTACGCTGCACGGCACGCTGCTCGTCCCCGAGGATGCCGCCGCGCCGATGCCTGCGGTGCTCATCATCGCGGGCTCCGGCCCCACGGACCGCGACGGCAACACCAATGCGCCCACGATGAAGGCCGCCAACAACAGCCTGAAGTTCGTCGCCGAAGCCTTGGCCGAAGCAGGGATCGCGTCGCTGCGCTACGACAAGCGGGGCGTGGCCGCGAGCATGGCGGCGGGCCTCAGCGAAACCGACCTGCGCTTCGACCGCTACGCGAAAGATGCCGCCGCGTGGCTCGCCATGCTCAGCGACGACGACCGCTTCAGCACCGTCACCGTCCTCGGCCACAGCGAAGGGGCGCTCGTTGGCCTCGTGGCGATGGATGAGCAGCCTGCCGACGCCTACGTGTCCCTCGCCGGCCCAGGCCGCCCTGCCCGCGCCGTGATTGACGGGCAACTCGGCAACCAGCTCCCGCCCAACCTGATGGCGCAAGCCACCGACATCATGGACGCCATAGAGCGCGGCGAGGTTGTATCCGACGTGCCTGACGTGTTGCAGAGCCTCTTCCGCCCGAGCGTACAGCCGTACATGACCTCGTGGTTCGCCCACGACCCGGCCGCCAAGATCGGCGCGCTCAGCGTGCCCGCGCTCATCGTTCAGGGCACCACCGACGCGCAAGTCCCCGCCTCCGATGCCAAGCTCTTGCACAAGGCCCAGCCGAACGCCCAGATGCACATGGTCGATGGGATGAACCACGTCCTCAAGGACGTCTCGGGGACCATCCAAGAGCAGCTACCGTCCTACAGCAACCCCGACCTCCCGCTGCACGATGGCCTGATGCCCGAACTCATCAGCTTCGTCCAGGGGCTCTAAACGCTCAGGCGTTCGAAGGCAAAGTTGGCGTACGTCTGGTGCGTGGTGCCGAGCCAGCGGGCGGTGGCCGCGCGCCAGTCCATGTAGTCGCGGTAGATGCGGGCGTAGGCGGGGTCGGCGCTGGCTTCTTGCTCCATGAGGGCGATGGAGGTCTCGTAGGCCGCCTGCATGAGATCCTCGGGGAAGGGTGTAACCTGCACGCCTTGGTCGAGCAGGCGCCGGAGCGCGGGCGGGTTCTTGGCGTCGTACTTGTTGACCATGTCCAGGCTGGCCTGCTCGGCTGCGGCGGTGAGGGCGTGCTGATAGGTTGAGGGCAGCTGGTCCCACGCCTGTTGGTTGATGTAGAACGACAGCCCGGGGCCGGGCTCCCACCAGCCGGGGTAGTAGTAGTGCGGGGCGACCTTGAAGAAGCCGAGCTTCTCGTCGTCGTACGGCCCGGTCCACTCGGTGGCGTCGATGGTGCCGCGTTCGAGGGCAGGATAGATGTCGCCGCTGGCCAGCACCTGCACCGTCACGCCGAGTTCGTCCATCACTTTGCCGCCCATCCCCGGAATCCGCATCTTCAGCCCCTGCATGTCGCTGAGGGACTCGATGGGCTCGCGAAACCACCCGCCCATCTGCACACCCGTGTTGCCGCCGGGTAGGTTGATCACGTTGAAGTCCGCAAACAGGCTCCGCAGCAGGTCCATGCCGCTCGCCTGGAGCCACGCGTTGTACTGATGTACGTTCAGTCCGAAGGGTACGCTGGTGTCGAAGGCGAGCGCGGGGTTCTTGCCGATGTAGTAGTAGCCCGCCGTGTGCCCGATCTGCGTGGTGCCTTGCTGTACAGCATCGAGCACGCCCAAGCCGGGCACGATCTCGCCACCCGGGTAGGCGCGGATCTGAAACTTGCCATCGGTGAGCGCGCTGACGCGCTCGGCGAGCACCTCGGCGGCACCGTAGATCGTATCGAGCGAGCGCGAGAAGCTAGAGGCCAATCGCCAGCGCACGGTGGGGGCGGTCTGGATGTAGGGCGCGGACGGTTTGAGGAAAGAACGGCGGTTCATGGGCGTATGCGTCTGGAGCGCTCGGAGGCAGTCGGTCAGGCAGGGAGGAAGCGGGCGTAGGTCTGCTCGGCGGTGGTGAACCAGCGGAAGCTCTCGGTACGCCACTGGCGGTAGGCGCTGAGCATCGCGGCGTACTCGGGCAGCGCGGCGGCCTGCTCGTCCAGCACCTCGCGTGCGGCGGTCAGGCTGGCCTCCATCAGGTCGTCGGGGAAGGGCTTGGGCGTCACGCCTTGGTCGATGAGCCGCACCAGCGCCTCGGTGTTGCGCGCATCGTAGCGAGCCAGCATGGTGCTGTTGGCCTCGGCCGCCGCCGTCATCAGCGCCTCCTGATACGTGGGCGGCAGCGCATCGTACGCCTGCCGATTGACGAGCAGCGCGATGCTCGCACTCGGCTCCCACCAGCCGGGGTAGTAGTAGTTGCGCGTGACCTTGTGGAAGCCGAGCTTCTCGTCATCGTACGGCCCGACCCACTCGGCGGCATCCAGCGCGCCGCGTTCGAGCGCCGTGTAGATCTCGCCGGGGTTCAGCACCTGTACCGTCACGCCCAGCCTGCTCATCACCTCGCCACCCAAGCCAGGAATCCGCATCTTGAGGCCGCGCAAATCTGACAGGCTGTTGATCTCGCGTCGAAACCAACCGCCCATCTGCGCGCCTGTGTTGCCGCAGGGGAAGTGCAGCACGTTGAAGTCGGCGTAGGCGCTGCCGATGAGGTCGCTGCCGCCGCCGTGGTACATCCACGCGTTGTGCTGGCGCGGCGTGAGGCCGAACGGGATGGCGGTGTCGAAGGCGAGGACGGGGTTCTTGCCCTTGTAATAGTAGCTCGCCGTCTGCCCGGCTTGCACGGTGCCGTTCTGCACGGCATCCAGCACCCCCAGCCCCGGCACGATCTCGCCGCCTTGGAACGGCCGGATCGTGAAGCGCCCATCGGTGAGCTGGCTGACGCGCTCGGCGAGGCCCGTGATGTTGCCCCACAGGATGTCGACGGCCTGCGTGTAGCTGGAGGCCAACTGCCAGCGCACCGTAGGCTGGGTCTGCACGGCGGGGCCTTCGGTCTCGCCGCCGCACCCCACCAGGGCGGCGCCAGCGGCAGCCGTGACGGCGGTTGTTTTCAAGAAGTCGCGTCGCTTCATCGTCCCCAGATCGTTCATCATGGATAGTCTCAGATCCTTCTCCCAAAATCACAGCGTGTGGTCAGCAAGCCGCATATGGACGGCAAGCGCCCAAACTCCTCCCTTGAGGGAGGTGGGCCGCCAATAGGCGGGTCGGAGGGTGTATGTGCTGAAGCAGGGTACACCCCCAGCCCTTCGGGCAGCCCCCTCGAGGGGGCCGTTCGATCCCCAATAGCCATGCTGCTTTTCATGAGGTGCCGTTGAACAGCTGATCATACACAGAGCGGGGAAGATAGCGTTTTTGGTCCACAGGACCAGCCAATGCGTCAAGGACGGCTACCGATCGACGAAGTAGCAGATGGCGAGCGCGTACCCAGTCACGCCCAGCCCGGCGATCTGCCCTGCGCAGACAGGCGCCAACATCGAGGTATGGCGGAAGGCCTCGCGCGCATGCACGTTGGAGATGTGGACCTCGACGACCGGAACAGGTACGCCCGCAATCGCATCGCGCAACGCTACCGATGTGTGCGTATATCCGCCAGGGTTGAACACGATGCCCGTCGTGCCGTCGGTGGCCGCCGTGTGGATGTGGTCGATGAGTACGCCCTCGTGGTTGCTCTGGGCAAAGGTCAGGTCGAGGTCGGGGAATGCTGCGCGCAGGTCGGCTTCCAGGTCGGCGAGGGTGGCGGTGCCGTAGGTGTCGGGCTCGCGGGTGCCGAGGAGGTTCAGGTTGGGGCCGTTGAGGACGAGGAGAGTCATGGGACAGAAACCGTCGCGGGTTCGGGAGCCTCCAAGATGCCGTCGCGGAGGCGGAAGCGCAAGCCGTCGTAGCCCAGGTTGATGCCCTCCGGCAAGGCTGCATCCGCTTCGGCATGGAGGAGCTCGTGCGTCATGTGGATGAAGTACGTCTGCGCGGCGCCCACGCGTGCCGCCGCGGCCATCGCCTCGGCGATGGAGAAGTGCGAGTGGTGCGGGCGGTGGCGCAGCGCATCCAGGACCAGCACTTCCACGCCGTCCAGCAGCGCGTAGCTCGACTCGGGGATGGCGCTGGTGTCGGTCATGTAGGCGACGTTGCCCACGCGGTAGCCGTAGAGCGGCAGCGTGCCATGCATGACGGGGATAGGCTGCACGGTGACGCGCTTGGTGGTGTCGATGCGTCCCGTGACCTCAAACGGCTCGGGCGGCATGCCCGTCAGCGTGAGGCGCGGCACGCCGGGGTAGGTGCCATCGCGGAAGATGTAGGTGAACATGTCGCGCAGCACCGCCTCGGTCTCGGCTTGGGCGTAGCACGGGATGGCGGTGCGGTTGCGGAAGAGGTACGGCCGCACATCGTCGAGCCCTACTACGTGATCGAAGTGGTGGTGCGTGATGAGGATGGCGTCTACCGTCTCAATGCCCGCGCTCAGCGCCTGCATGCGGAAATCGGGCCCCGTGTCGATGACGATGCCCACGCCGTCGGCCTCGATGTAGCACGCGCACCGCGAGCGCTTGTCGCGCGGATCGGGCGAGGTACACACGCGGCAGTCGCAGCCGATGACCGGGACGCCGGTAGAGGTGCCTGTCCCCAGAAGCGTCACGCGCAGGTCACGCACGGCGGCGTCACTCGGCATCGGCGCCCTCCGTCACATCGACTTCGACGGCCGCGGCTTGCTGCGCCCAGCTCTGCTGCAGGGCGCGGCGCACGGCGGGCTTGAGGAAGACGGTGTCTAGCTCTTGCTCCTGCAAGCTCGTGGCCAGGATGGCGAGGTGACGCTCGGGCGGATGCAGCTTGTTCAGCACAATGAGGCGGTCGTCGTTCACGCGGCAGCGCCCGCCGCGAAAGCCGCCCTTCTCCATGCGCACGGTCAGCCCCATCTGCCGGGCGGCCTGCGTCAGTTCCTTTACGATCTGCTCGGTTTTCATGGACCCGTCAACGATGGGCGCCGGACCGGGTTCGCCGCGAAACGCGAGGGGAAAGGCGTCGTACACCCCGCCCTGTTTCATTTGCTGGCTGCCGCCATGATCGGACTCGACTCCGCCCCCATGACCCTGATGCTCCTCGTGGTGAATGTACTCGTGAGCGCCTACGGCCTGTTCATGGACCCCAAGCTCATCAGCCGCCTGTCCTTCCGGCCGCTGCTGATCCAGAAGGGCGAGTCGTATCGCTTCCTCACAGGCGCGTTCGTGCATGCCGGGCTCGGGCACTTGGCCTTCAACATGATCACGCTGTACTTCTTCGGACCGTGGATGGAGTTGCGCCTTGGTCCGATACCGTTCCTGCTGCTGTACTTCGGCTCGCTGTTCGCCGCGCATGCATACACTTACGTCAAGAAGAAGAACGACCCGACCTACGCTGCCGTGGGCGCCTCGGGAGCGGTGAGCGGGGTGCTGCTGGGCTTCTGCTTGTACGAGCCCTTCTCCTTGCTCTACATCATGTTCGCCATTCCGATGCCCGCCATCCTGTTCGCAGTCCTCTACATCGGTGGGTCGATCTACATGGCGAAGCAGGCCGAGGCGCAGGGCACACGCGGTGGTATCGCGCACGAGGCGCACTTGGGCGGCGCGCTCGGCGGCCTGCTGATCACCGTCGCGCTCGATCCGGGGTCGGTCGGCACCTTTATCCGGCAGTTGACATCTGTTATTGGGTAAGGGGCGAATCGTTAAGATCGCATTACCAATCGAGGTGAAGCCGTTATTGATATAGGATACGCTGTCAGCGCAGTGTATCTTGGCTCCATCTCATGTGGCCTTCTTCAGTCGCATCAAGGTCATGGGCATTTCGCGTGGCCCGACCGTGCTTGCCCGCGGTCGGGCCGTGTTTTTGGCCAGTCACGAGCCCAGGCCAGCGTCTCATCGTCCTTATCCACAATGTGGATATCTATGTGGATAGTGTGGATAAGTCCGTTCACGAGTTGTGGACCCATCTCATTTGCATAAAAACCGCTTCCGCCGTACTCTTCATACGTGCTTCACGGCACACGTTCCTTGACGCGACTGAGAGCAGGTAGGCTACATGAGCGCTTTGCGGCGTGCTGCGGGCCTCGGGCGCATGCTTCGGCAAGCCTGAGTGATACGATAGGCGATTTGTCGCCGCGCAGAACCGCACCGCCCTTGTGCTTTCGTACGCAACGGCGCGGACGCCTTCGGGTGTGCCGCAAGGCCCCAAACCAGACGGCAAGGCTGGGAGGGTGCTTCGTTGCGCCACGAAGCAGCAGAGCAAACACCTACAGGCACGCAACGTGCTGTATGCCCATGTGGCGCGTTGCACGATGAAGCGGACCGTCGCCCTCGGGCGGCACTCGCGGCATCGCGCTCGCTGCACCAACGGTGTGGCGCTTCTCTCGAGGTCTTCTCTGGCACAGCCGGGATGTTGGCGCCTCGTGCGCCGCGTACCACTGTATCTCGGAAGACCTCGCGTCAAGGCAACGACCTCCGCAAAAGGCTGCTCGCTTCGGTGGGTGGCCTTTTCGGTTGTTTGGCAAAGACCTACACTACCCCATCACGACGTCTCCCGGCTCATGGGGGCTTCACGGGTCGATGGCGAGATTCACGAGCGCGCGGAATTCCGCAACGTCTGGTCGGCCGCGCGGCGTCTGTGTAAACACCAACCCGACAATACCCCGATCCGGGTCGATCCACGCGTCTGTGCCGTCCGATCCGCCGTGCGAGATCACGCCATCGCGCAGCGTCCAGCCATATCCGTACGCGCCGACGGGCGTCTCCGTCTTGGGTGCCACCATCGTGGCCACCGAGGATGAGTCCAGCACTTGCACGCCATCGTACGAGCCGCCGTTCAAGATCATCTGGCAGAAGGTGGCGTAGTCCCACGCGGTCGAGATCATGCCGCCGGAGCCGCGTGCGAAGGGGATGGTTGTGGCCTGTGCGGGTTGCCACGCCTCATCGTCGCCGCGCTGGTAGTACATCGGCCCGAGGCGGTCGCGCTTGCCGCCTAGCGGATGGTCCTCGCGGTAGTTGTAGGAGTCGTCCATCCCGAGCGGCGTGTAGATGGCCTCGTCGAGGTAGGCTTCGAGGAGCTTCCCGGAGCGCATCTCGATAAGCGCGCCCAGTGTGTTGAAGCCGGGGTTGCTGTAGCGGTATGACGTGCCCGGCGTCACCTCCGCGCCGACGTCGCCGAAGCGCGCCGCTGCGCGCTGGAGCGAGGTGTTGGCGCGGGCAGGTGGCAGGAAGAGCGTGTTGATGCGCAAGCCGCCAGTGTGCGATAGCAGGTGGTCGATGGTGATGGAGCCTGCCCGGTCGTTGTCCCACTCGGGGATGTAGGTGCGGATGCGGTCGCTGTAGCTAAGCTGTTCGGCTTCCACGAGCTGCGCGATGGCGGTGGCGACCACGGGCTTCGTGTTCGAGGCCATATGGAAGAGCGTGTTGCGCACCATCGGCCGACCCTGCTCCTTGTCGCTCATGCCGATGGCCTCGTGCAAGACTACTGTGCCGTTGCGCGCCACCAAGACGACCGCGCCCACCAGATCGCCGCGCTCCACCGCCTTCTCGTACATCTCCAGCGCCTCCGCCAGCGCCGCTGCCGACATCCCGACTTCGCCCGGCTCGCCGTACGAGAGCGACGGTTGCGCCACCGTCGACGATGCCAGTCCGGCCCACAGGATGCCAAGCATCAGCATCGCCCAGCTTCCTTGATGCACTGCACTTCGTATGCGCATGACGTGTCCTCCTGTGTTCAACGCGTGCTTCTGAGGTGAGCGAGGTGCTCCGGGAAGAGTATACCGAGCGCGCTCAGGCAGGCGCAACGTCCTCTGTGCAGGCAGATGTCGCGTCTGAGTAATAATGCTCATCTCAGCGCATCACGCACGGAGCACGGGCACGGCGCTCAAGCGGCTGGTCGCTCGCCGTTCTGCGACAGGCGCAGGTCGCGGGCGCGGAGCTGGAGGGTGGTCTGACCGCGCCAGTGGTTTTCTTGGACCGAGAACAGCAGTTCGAGCGGCTGCCCACGGTACCAGCTCTCCTGCAGGGCGTTGAAGCTCGCGCGCATGCGGTAGCCGATCACCTCCATCGGCACGCTCTGCGGCGCCGCGGTGGAGCGGACGCGAAACTTGAGGTGAGCACCGTCTTGCCCCACTTTGCGCGGGCGCCCCACCACCTGCAGGTCGTCGGCCATGAAGATGGGCGTCTTGTTGTCGGGGCCGAAGGGGGCGAACTGCTTGAGGACGCTCCAGAAGCGGCCGTCGATGGAGGACACGTCGACTTTGGCGTCGATGTGGATGATGGGGTAGAGCATCTCGGGCTGGATGCGCTTGCCCACGGCGGCATCGAAGCGCTCGCGGAATTCGGGCACCTTGGCCTCGTCGAGCGAGACGCCCGCAGCGTAGTCGTGCCCACCGAACGCGTTGAGCAGGTCCTGGCATTCGGTGAGCGCCTGGAAGATGCTGACGCCTTCGATGGAGCGCGCCGAGCCTTTCACGCCGCCCTCGTAGGACGTGAGCATGACGGCGGGCTTGTAGAACTGCTCCACGATGCGGCTCGCCACGATGCCGACGACGCCCTGGTGCCAGTGCGGCTGATGCAGCACCAGCGCATGCCGCGTCTTGCTCGTCAGCTGAAGCTCGGCCTGACGCAGGGCCTCGGCCAACGTCTCCTGGTCGATGAGGCGCCGCTCGCTGTTCATGGCTTCTAGCTGTTGCGCGAGGCGGTCGGCTTCGGCGGGGTCGTCGGCCAGCATGAGATCTACGGCGAGGTGCGCGCTGCCCAGCCGCCCGGCGGCGTTGATGCGCGGGCCCACGGTGAACACGATCTGCCGCGTGGCGCAGGTGCTGAGGTCCACGTTGGCGTGCTCGGCGATGGTGCGCAGGCCGAGGCGTGGCTGCCGCTGGAGGCGCCGCAGCCCCTCGCGCATCAGCACGCGGTTCTCGCCGTTGAGGGGCACGATGTCGCTGGCGGTGGAGATGGCCACGAGGTCGAGGTACTGAAACGCCTCCTCCATCGGCTGCGCCTGACGCTGCAGGACCGCCTGCGCCAGCTTGAACCCGAGGCCGCAGCCCGTCAGCTCTTTGAATGGATAGGGACAGTCGGCACGCTTGGGGTCGAGCACGGCGACGGCGTCGGGCAGCGTTTCCTTCGGCTTGTGGTGGTCGCAGATGATGAGATCGATGCCCTTCGACTTGGCGTACTCGGCCTGCTCCACGGCGGTGATGCCGCAGTCCAGGGCCACCACCAGCGTGGCGCCAAACGCCGCCGCCGCATCGAAGCCCGCTTCGCAGAGGCCGTAGCCGTGCTCGAAGCGGTGCGGGATGAAGAAGGTGACCTCCAGGCCCTGCATCCGCAGAAACGACACCATGAGCGTGGTCGCCGTGGTGCCATCCACATCGTAGTCGCCGTAGACGAGCACGCGCTCCTGGCGTCCTATGGCTTCGAGGACGCGGTCGGCGGCAGCGTCCATGTCCTGCATCAGGAACGGGTCGTGCAGGTGCTCGGGCGAGGGGCGGAAGTAGTGCCGTGCCTGGTCGAACGTCTCGATGCCGCGCAAGACCAGACTCCGGGCCAGCGGCTCCGGCAAGTCGTTCAGGTCGCGCTGCAGGCGGTGGATGGTGTCGGTGGCATCACACGAGCGGAACTCCCAGCGGTATTTCATGAGGCAGAGTCATGCACATCCGGGGTACGCCGTGGTCGTCGCCCAGCCGAGATCGGCCGGAGTTACAGGCAAGTGTTCCTCGCGCCACAGATGCGGTGCGAGAGCAGTACGGGAGGAGGTCGAATGGGGCTGGGCTACGGGCGGGTAGGCGTGGGACGGATGTTATGTTATGGTTTTGTTTGCTTTATGGAAACATGGTAGACGTATCGGACCCGGAGCGCAAGTCCCTGCAGGACTAAACCTCTTTTTTTGGATTGACCGCGTTTTTGCACTGGGCGTGACCTGAACATATCTGCTGAATCGCCCAATCCCGACGTGGGGTTGGATCTGATTGCGTACAGCCCGGTTCTGCCGAGCTTCGAATG
>JBCCMF010000038.1:0-22613 GCA_039026435.1 Bacteroidota bacterium | reverse complement strand
CGAGGTTCATGTCAGAGGCGCCCAGGTCTTCGTCGGCGAAGTAGCTGTACTTGCCCAGTTGGTAGATCTGCTCGCGCTCGCCGGTGACGAGGTACCAGCGGTCGTTCAGCGCCTGCATGCGCTCGGCGAAGGCGTGGAGTATAGCTACGCTGTCGCGCTCGGGCGTCACGGAATGCGAGATGAGGAGCACCTCGTCCTCATCGGCAAAGGCGGCTTGCACGCGCGCCATATTGGCCATCGTCATCGGACAGATGCCTGGGCATGCGGCGAAGAAGAAGTTGGCGATGTAGACCTTCCCTGCCACATCGCGCTCACTCACCACCTCGCCCCGCTGATCGACGAGCGCAAAGTCGGGAATGCTGTGAAAGCCAGCGGGCACGGCCCTAGGCGTGGCGTACCACTGCGGCGTGAAGCTAGCCTCTTGGTAGTACGGCAGCACCGTGATGTCGCTGCTGGTGGTAGCTGTATGGCACCCGCTCAACACGAGCGCTAGATAGGCAGCAAGGGTAGACCAGCGAGTAATGGAAGAGGTACGCATGAGCGTCTCCAGATTCAGTTTAAGTCGGATAGTTGGATGACTTCATCGTCGAGATTGAAGCATAGGTCGGCGCGTTTGAGGCCGAAGACCCGGCCACTACGGGCCTCGTAGTTGGCGTAGAGTGTGCCGTTCTCGCGCCACGCACGTTGCATCCCCGACTCGCGGCCCATGTCGAGGCGGAGTTCTTTAAACCGGGCGCCGCTGCGATACCATTGGCGTTGGATACCGTGCGGGACACCCTTCACGTAGCGTGCCTCCGAGCGCAGGGTGCCATCGGCCCACCACGTCTTCACAGTGCCGTGGCGGCGACCATCAGCATAGCGCGCGTGGTAGCTCAGGGTGCCATCGGCCCACCACGTCTTCACAGTGCCGTGGCGGCGACCATCGCGGTAGCGGGCGCGTTCGTGGCCTTGATCGGTCTTCCGCACGGTGACCCCTGTGAAGGGCACGTTGCCGTCGTAGAGCAGGCCCGTGGCGGAATGCAGCATGAGTTGTTCGTAAGCGACCTCGGCAGGCATGAGGCCCACCCCAAGCACCAGCGCTATGCTACCGAGCACAGCGCCGATGCTCCATCGCCAGATGCTATTGGACCGCATTGGGCGTACCCTGATAATCGCCGGGGAAGAGGATGTAGTATTGGCCGAGGTAGGTCTCGTTCTGGATGTGGTAGTGGTACTCGCCATCCGGATTGTGTGGTGTAGGTCCCACGTGTCCGCCCGAGGCATCGAGATCATCAGGGTACGCCCCGTCGGGATCGCGGCGGCCGTAGAGGAAGAAACCATCGGCCATGACGCCAATCAGCGCATCGTCGTCATCCGACCACGCCTTGGGCTCCAAGTGGTAGTGGTAGCTCTGCGGCCCCGTGTGGGCGCCGTTCACGTCGAGCGAGACGGCGGCATCGTCGAGCGGGACGTTAGGGCCTTCCTGGTCATTGTAGATCATAGCCCCGCTGACCGCGATGCCGATAGCGCCGAGCCCGGTTGCCGACGGCGAAGCGGCACGCTCGGGGTTGGCCGAGACGGTGAGCGTGTAGCTCCCATTGAAGTCGTCGATGTTACCCGGCGCCATCTGCTCATGCGAGGTGGCCGATGGCTCTACGAACAGCGGATGGTTGGTGGCTGCTCCTTGCGTCGTCAGCGTGCGCCCCATCGGGTCCACAGCGGAGCGGGTAGTCGTATTCGACCAGTAAGGCGACGTGTGATTCGGTAGGCCGTTGCTTTCAATCACCACTTCCGTGCCATCCAGAAGGATAGACACGTTGTCGGTATCAAACTCGGCGTAGGCAGGGTGGAGTTCGCCCGCAGAGGGGTTGTCGTCATCGGGATCAGCGGTGGTGCCGGTGAAGTCGCATGCCATGACCGAGCACAGCAACACGCCGCCAAACAGGATGGACTGGATCCAAGAGGTACGCATGAGCACAGCGGATTAGGTGGAGAAGAACCGTATGCCGCCTAAGGTCTCGCCGTGATGTTCAGATCTTGCATAGATGGCGTTGCATTTGCGTCACGCCTCTGGAAGACGCATGCTGAACGTAGCACCCTCGCCAGGCGCGCTCGCCACATCGAGTTGTCCACCATGTGCCTGGGCGATGGATTGGGCGATGGCCAAGCCGAGCCCTGCGCCGTCGGTGTGGCGCGCGTGGTCGCCGCGGACGGTGCGCTCAAAGATGCGTGCAGCTAATTCAGGTACGATGCCCTCTCCGGTGTCGGCGACGCGCACGACCACCGCTTCCCCATCGTGCGCTGCCGACAGCGTAATGCGCCCGCCGGATGGGGTGTGCCGTATCGCGTTGGCGACCAAGTTGCCGAGCACGCGCTGCATCTGCCCCGCATCCACACGGACAGCCAGTCCCTGCCCCGGATCGTTGACCGTGAGGTGGATGCCTTCGGCCAACGCGATGGGCTTGAAACGCTCGGCAGTATAGGAAAGAAGGTCGGCCAGCGGCTTAACGCTTCGGTGCAAGGTAAGCTCACCGGCATCGGCCAACGCCAGGAGGTGCAGGTCATCGATGAGCCGCCCCAGCGTTTGCGCCTCGGTGTGCAACGAGGCAATGCGCTCCGGGGTGGACTGAAGTACGCCGTCGCGGAGGGCTTCCAGTGTGCCTGTCAGCACCGTGAGCGGCGTGCGCAGATCGTGGGCGAGGTCGGCAGTCATCTGCTCGCGCAAAGCCCGCGCCTCCCGCAATCGCATGGTCATGGTATTGAAGGCCTCTGCCAATTGTCCCACCTCGTCTCGGCGTTGTACCTGCACAACCTGATCAAACGCGCCGTCCGCAATGGCTTGCGTGGCCGTGGTCAAGCGTGCGAGGGGTTGCACCGTGGTACGGGCCACGAATACGCCGAGCACGACAGCCAGCAGCAGCGCCCCGGCGAGTGCCCAGATCACGCCCGCGCGTGAGGCGGCCAGGAAGCGCGCTTCGGCAGCGCCCAGCGCGCCCAGGTTGGCAGGCATAAGTGCTACCCCAATCTGTTCTCCATCGACGTAGATGGGGGCACCTGCGGCAAGACGTTCTGCCGAGACCATCTGCCCTGCCTCCGGCCCGACGATCACTGTGCCCGCTACATCCGTAAACTGGAAACGTAGTTCGTCTGTGGCTTCTGGCCGAGGTGGTCTCTGTGGCCTTCTCCCGCCTGGAGGCGGTCCTCCCCGCTGATGCGCAGCCAGCATGCCGTCCAGCCGCCCCACGTTACGGTAGAGATCCGCCATCTCGGCGCCAAAGCCGTTGACCATCTCTTCCGTGACAAAGACTTCGAACGCGCGGGCAGTGCTTACCTGCATAGCCCACGCCACGAGTACAGCCTCGGCCAATGCTGCGGCAATCAACACGAGCATCCATCGGGTGCGTAGCGAATGTCTCATGCAGCCCCCAGACGGTAGCCCACACCAAACACGGTCTCGATGTAGGCCGGTGTCGCGGGTTCAGGTTCGATTTTCGCCCGTAGGTTGCGCACGTGGACGTCCACCGTCCGTTCCGATCCACTGGCGTCGTCGCCCTGGAGACGTACCAACAGCTGCGCTCGCGAGAAGACCCGCCCGGGCGCCGCCATAAACGTCTGCAGCAGCGTCATCTCAGTAGGGGTGAGGGATACGGGCGTGCCGTCCACTTCAGCGTAGTGCCGAGAGGCATCTAGGACAAGTCCACGTACCCGCAGTACGGTCTCGGGCGTGGTGGCGTGCGTCCGGCGAAGTACCGCTTCCACCCGAGCTTCCAGTTCACGAAGCGAGAAGGGCTTGGTCACATAATCATCGGCGCCCAGCTTGAAGCCTGCAACCTTGTCAGCCTCTGCGTTACGGGCGGTGCTGATGATGACGGGCGCGGTGTGGTCTCGCCTGAACGCGCGCAGGAAGTCGAAGCCGTCGAGTTCAGGCATCATCAGGTCGAGCAGCACCAGATCGGGCGTTTGATGCCGTGCCATACTCAGGGCCTCGCGTCCGTTGGCTGCGAGCACGACGGTGTAGTTGCATGCCACGAAGTAGTCATGGAGCAGCGCGCGCACAGACGCTTGGTCGTCTACGATGAGCAAGGTGGGCATGGCCGTTCGGAGTATGCCGTGCCTGGGCACGAGTGAGTGGTACCTGTGAAGACCCGCATTGTCTTCGATAAGGTCATCACGAGATGTTCAGAAGGTGTGTAGAACGTCTACCTATTTGATGCCATTACGCTTGAGGGTGGCGCACCCCGCCGGCGTCTCGTGCGCCAAGTGCCCATGATCAGGAGCATGACAACAGCGACCGTACCGATCATGCCTGGAGCCCGCCAAACGTCTTCTGTGCTACGGCTTCGGTCGATGGCGATACTGCTGGTGTGCCAGGTGAGGCGGCCGATGTAGGCAGGATCTTCAGCCTGGATGCCACGCGTCTCATCATTTCGGATGGCCACGAGCGCCTTGTGCGAACGCAGCTGGTGGATGATGACATCGTACTGCAGCGTCAGCATCGTGGGCACAGTACCGTCGGGTGCGGCGAACCAGACGGTGGCTCGCACCTCGTCATGATCATCCTCGGTCACCACCTCGACCTGCTGTACCTTCGCATTCCAGGGTCGACCGTCATCGCTGCTAAGCGCGATGTGCTGACCGATGTAGGTGGAGAGGCTGTCGCGGAGGTGGGCGGTGCGCTGCCGCACGTCGGGACGCAGCGGATGGCCGAATCCTTTAGCGAGGGCGTCGACGGGGAGGCGCAACTCGGCTTGGATGCCGTCGGGGTGGACGTCGAGCCAGACGAGCGACTCGGGCATCGGGTGGGCGTCGGTGCGGAGGGCGGGCCAAAGCGCGGCGAGGGCGAGGCACAGCAGAGCTACGCGGCGGGTCTTTAGCAAGCGCGCCCTCAGCATGATGCGCCGTCGGTGCGGGTGGTGAAGAGGCCGCCGTAGTCGAACGTCTTGTCGCGCCAGATGGAGTGCAGGTGGACCTGATCGCGGAAGGCGATGCCGCCCTGCGCCACCACCTCGACCCACACGCGCGGTCCGTCGATGCGGATGTACGAGCCCTCCGTCTTCAGGTCCGTCCCGCTCGACCAGCCGATGGTTGTGGCTTCGCGTGCGGCGTCGCTGGTGTAGGCGGCCAGCAGTATAGCGGCTTCGTCAGGCGGACGCGAGCTGACCCACGCTTCGATGGCGGCGATCACGAGCGCTTGCTGGTCAGCCGACAGCGAGGCGACGGAGAGGCCTTCTTGCTTGGGGAAGGTGAAGTCTTCGCCGGGGCCGAGGAGCACATCGTCGAAGGAGCCGCTGACACGAGCGGCCTCGCGCTGCCCGTCGTCCAAGCCCGCCATCATCGCCATCATGGTGGTCTCGCGCCCCGCCATCGGCTCGTACGTCTCGCCATCCAGCGTGAACCGCATGGGCTCTACGCCGAGAAAGTACGGCGTGGTGCTGGCGGTGCCCGCGGTGTAGCCCACGTTGAGGCCGTAGTGGTGCCCGCCGAGCTGCAAGATCCAGTCACGCTCCGCCGAGGGCTCGCCGAGGAAGGCCACGTAGTACAGATCGGCATCCCACATCTTGTTGCCCGTCTGCTCAGTCAGGTACTCATCCGCCTGGACGACGCCGTAGAACGTGGCGTAGCCGTCGGCGCTGAGCACCGTCTTCGCCAGATCATGCATGGCGGCGAGCTGCTCTTCGTCGAGATCCCCAAACTGGAGGCCGTTGCGCGCCACGAAGCGGATGGGCAGGTTGCTCCACCGTGCGGCGTTCTCCGCAGTGAGGTCCAAGACCAGCGTCTCGCGTTGCGCCTCCGACAAGGTGGCGGCGAAGGCCTGCGCGGCATCCACCACGCGCTGCACATCGGTGGGCGTGGCAGCCAGTTGCTGCATGGCCGCAGCGCTGCGTGGGGAGTCGGGCGAGCAGGGGTCGGCACTGGCGGTGGATTCAGCGGCGGGACGACATCCGCTCAGGCCAGTGAGCAGCACGCTCAGCAGCAGGATCAAGACACGCATGGGACGCTAAGGCTAGGAGGGGCGCCTACAAGATCGGGCCTGCCGAGGACAGTTGCTCAGCAGGCCCGATAGCGATGTAGCCTTTAGCGAAGGGAGGTATTGTACGATCGCTTACTCGTCGAGGCCGCCGCCGCCGAAGTTACCGCCACCGCCTCCACCGCCGCCACGCTGACGGCGGTTGTTGCGCTGCTGCTCGCCGAACGAGTACGTGAACGTCAGGCCTACGGCTTGGGCGCCCCAGTCGCGGAAGAACTCGTTGTAGAGATCGGGCTGGTCTACGACGTTGATGGAGCCCGCCGTGCCCAGCAGGTCGCGGAAGCGCAGGCTGAGGCTCGCCTGATCGTTGAACAAGTCCTGGCGGAGGGCCATGTCGGTCCAGTGGAAGGCGCCGCGCCGCCCTTGCTCCGTTTCGATGGGCGCGCGGTAGCGCACCGTCAGCTGGAAGTCGAGGTCGCCCCAGCCGAAGAGGTTGCCAAAGCCGTAGCTGGCGTTGAGGCGACCGCCCCAGCCAAAGGCGTTGTTCTGGAACGCCGTGTCTACGTTCGAGCCGTCGGTGACGAGGCGGAAGCCTTCGACGCTGGCGTAGCCACGGAAGCCGTCGAGCCATGAGAGCTTGTCGAGCGAGGTGATGAATTCGACGCCCGACGACTCGGCCGTGTCGAAGTTGTCCACGGTGCGCACCGTCACGCCGTCATCGCGCAGGTTCTGGAAGTAGCGGATGACGTCGGTGGTGCGGCGGTAGTAGGGCGTCAGTGTGAACGAGCCCCACTGCGTGAACTGCACGTAGCCGATCTCGAACGCATCCACATACTCGGGCTGCACGTTCGGATTGCCCTGGCGGATGTTGAGCGGGTCGTCGAAGCTGGGGAATGGGTTGAGGTCACGCGTGCGGGGGCGGCTGATACGGCGGCTGTAGCTGCCCTTGATTTGGTACTGCTCCGAGAACTTGTACGTCAGGAACGCGCTGGGGAAAAGGCTGGCGTAGTCGTTATCGTTGGTCTCGTTCGTCGTGCGCAGGTCAAACGTGGTTTGCGCGACCTCACCACGGAGGCCCATCTGCACGCCCAGCTTGCCGTACTGACGCGCCAGCTGCAGGTACACGGCGTTGATCACCTGCTCGAAGTTGAACGTGTTGATGAGGCCAAGGTCGGGGGTGAGGGCCGCATTGCCATCGGCGCTTTCCGAGTAGAGGTCGGAGAACGTCGATTCGATCTCGCCACGGTACCCCGCTTCGAAGCGGAAGCCACCGAGCGGGCGCACGTAGTCGGCCTGGAGCGAGAGTTCGTCGCGCTCGCGGTCGGTCAGGGCTTCCTGGCGCTCCAGGATGTCGGTGCTGTTGGTCACCTGCTCCAAGAAGCTCTCGGCACCTTCGTTGGCCGAGAGGCTCACACGCGCCTCCAGCTGCAGGGTGTGCCCCACCTGGCCGGAGCCGCCCGGCGTGTTGCCGCCGCCGCGTCCGCCGCGACCACGCCCACGCCAGGAGCGGCGCGAGCCCGAGCTAGCCTGCGCCGTGCGCGTGGCCATGCTTTCGAAGTTGTGCGTCAGCCCGATGCGGGCGTCGGCATCCCAGCTGTCGCCGGACTCGTTGACGTCGCGGATGGTGCTCGACAGCAGCGGGTCGAAATCGGAGAAGGACATGAAGTCGGTGATCTCTTGCTCCGCCTCGCTCTCGGTGCGCCCTTGCACCGAGGCATTCAGGATGGTCTGCGGCGAGAGCGAGTAGTCGCCCGAGAGCGAGAGGAAGTGCGAGGTCTCGTCCTCGTCCTGACGCTCCTCCTGGTCGAAGTAGGTGATGGGGTCATTGCGGAGCGCGTTGAAGCGGTTGATGCGGAAGCTGGTGCCGCCGCCCACATCCTGCCCCAGCCGGACGCCGTAGTTCATGGCCATGCTCAGCGGCCCCCGGCCGTAGGTAACCGTGCTGCTGGCGTTGACGCTGCCCTGCGAGTCGCCGGCGGCCACCACGGTGCCGCCCAAGCCAAGCTCGGCCTCCTCTTTCAACACGATGTTGATGATGCCGCCCATACCGTCGGGCTCGTAGCGGGCCGAGGGGTTCGGCATCACCTCTACGCGGTCCACCGAGCCGGCGGGGAGCGTCTTGAGGTAGTTGGCGATGGCGTCGGCGCTGACGGGCGCGGGGCGGCCGTTGATGAGCACCGCCACGTTGCCACTCCCGCGCAGGCTGACGTTGCCGTCGATATCTACATCCACCGAGGGAATCGTCTCCAGCACCTCAGACGCGGTGCCGCCCGCCGTGATGGGCGAGTCGGCGGTGTTGTACACCGTGCGGTCGATCTCGATGGAGACGGCCGCGCGTTCTGCGACGACCTCTACGCCCTCCATCTGCTGCGCGTCTGTGCCCATGCGGAGGACGCCCACGTTGGCGCGGGGCGCGTCTCTAGTGATGGCGACCGAGTCGACCGTCTGCGTCATGAAGCCGACGAAGCTGACCTGCACGCGGTAGACATCGGGGCGTAGCCCCTCGAGCCGGAACGTGCCATCGGCCTCGGTCACGGCGCCTGTGACGAGCTCGTTGGTGGCCGTGCGCCAGAGCGCGACGGTGGCCGTGATGATGGGGTCGCCGGTCTCGGCGTCGAGGACGGTGCCTTGGATGCTGCCGGTGCGTGGCCCATCAGCGCGTTGGCCCCATGCAGCTGGCACGACGAGGCCAATGAACAGGATGGAGAGAAACAGGTAGCGCATAGTCAGACGATGTGAATGGGTACTACAGGGACGCAGGCACACCTTGGCCTGCAGTTGCGAGTCAGTCTATTCGGCAGCGCGGCCCGGAGATGCTCGTTTTGCGATGAACTGCACTGACGTGAGACGAATGGCACCAACACCGGGCACCTCTGTGTTACGAACCTGTATGACAGGGCTAGAATCGCGATTTTGCCACGCCCGCCATGTCGGCATTGCTTTCTTCTTCCCCCGCTGAGGCGCACGATGCGCCGTTCACGATCCGTCCGATGGATATGATCGGCATCGTGTGTTTCTGGGGATGCATCGCGGCGCTCAATATCGCCCAGGAGGTGATGGAAGGACCCCGCCCCGATGGCACGCCCAGCCTGCGCCCAGGCCAGGCCTGGTACATGCTCATCGAGTTCGGATGCTGGGCCGTCGTCACGCCCTTCGTGGTCGCGTTGAGCGCGCGCGTCGACCTGGTGCGCCGCGAGCATCGGTGGAGCATCCCGCTCCACATCGGCGTGGCGGTGCTCGTGGCCTCGCTCGCCGACTTCGCCACGGATGCTGCGTGGAATGCGCTGGTGACCAGCGCGTGGACCCGCACGGTCTCGCTCCAGGCCACCATCAGCGGCTTTCAGTTTCTGCCCGAGCTGCTGATGTACCTGATGGTGCTGTCGTACGCCGTGGCGCGCGTCTACATCCTCCGCTACCGCGAACGCCTGCGCGAGACGCTGGAGCTGCGCGCCCAGGCCTCGGAGCTAGAAGCTCAGCTGGCCGAGTCGAAGCTGCGCGCGTTGCGCATGCAGCTCAACCCGCACTTCCTCTTCAACACGCTCCACACCATCAGCAGCAACCTGGAGCGCGACCCCAGCGGCATGCGGCGCATGATCTCCCAGCTGAGCGGCCTGCTGCGCTACATCCTGGACCACAGCGACGCCAACGAGGTCACGCTACGGCAGGAGCTGGGCTTCCTCGACGGCTACCTCAACATCCAGCAAACGCGCTTCGCCGATACCCTCACCATCGAGCGCGACATCGACGACGCCGTGCTCGACGCCCTCGTACCCAACCTCGTGCTCCAACCCATCGTCGAGAACGCCATCAAGCACGCGGTGAGCATGCGTGGCGCAGGCAGCACCCTGGCCATCCGCGCTTGGGAAGCCGAGGGGCAGCTGTGGCTCAGCGTACAGGACAACGGCCCCGGCTTGCCCAGCGCCTCGGGCGACGGCGCCCCGCCCTCTTCGTCGGGCATCGGCCTGAGCAACACGCGCGCCCGCCTGGAAACGCTCTACGGCGAGGGGCACAACCTCGACCTGATCCCGGTGGTCAGCGGCGGCTTGGACGTGCGGATCGCACTGCCCTATCATACGCCGTACGACCTGTACACCGCTGCCGTCCCTGTCTAGCCTGTGCCCGCGCCCACCCGTATCCTGATCGTCGATGACGAGCGGTCCGCCCGGCAGCGGCTGGCCGACCTGCTCGCGCATGCCGAAGGTGTGGATGTCGTGGGCGAGGCGACAAACGGAGCCGAGGCCGTCCAAGCCATCCGCACGCTGGGCCCCGACCTCGTCTTCTTGGATGTGCAGATGCCGGGGCTGACGGGCACGGAGGTCGTGCGCACCATCGGGCCCGAGCGCATGCCCGCCGTCATCTTTGTGACGGCCTACGACGAGCACGCCGTCCATGCCTTCGAGGTCGCGGCCCTAGACTACCTGCTCAAGCCGTTCGACGACGAGCGCTTTGCCCACGCGCTTGCTCGCGCCCAGCAGACGCTCGCCCTGCGCAACCTCGACGCCCTCCGCGGCCAGCTCGCCGACCTGCTTGGCCCTGACGCCCTCGCCGCGCCGAAGCCACCCGAGCCCCCCAAGTACTTGCAGCGCATCGGCGTGGAGCAGCGCGGGCACCTGCGCATCCTGCCCGTCGCCAGCATCGACTTCATCACGGCCAGCGGCGACTACGTAGAGCTCCACGCAGGCGAAGACACGTTCCTCATCCGCGAGCCCATGCGCAGCCTCGGCGACCGCCTCGACCCCAAGGCGTTCTTCCGCATCCACCGCGGCACCATCGTCCGGCTCGACCGCATCGAGCGGCTGCTCTACAGCGGCGGCGGCGACTACGCGGTACGTCTCAACGACGGGCGCCGCCTCAAGGTGAGCCGCAGCAAGTGGGACGCGCTGGGCACCGCGCTCGGTGTAACCTGACCCGCAGCCACGCGGATCCTCGTTGGCGGCACGACCGTTCGGGGCGCTGATTTCTCATTCCACTCTGCCCATGAACCTCACGTTTGTGCTCCTCTGCCTCCCTGCCGTGGCCGTCTTCGGCTGGCTCGCCTGGCGGACCCGCCAGAACCGCGCAGAGACAGCAGAGGCCGAGGCCGAGTTAGAAGCCTACGAGCCCGAAGATCGCTTCGACATCGTCCTCAACCCCGACGCCGGGCGCGATCGCCTCAA
This sequence comes from Bacteroidota bacterium, assembly GCA_039026435.1. Classification (GTDB taxonomy): domain Bacteria; phylum Bacteroidota; class Rhodothermia; order Rhodothermales; family JBCCMF01; genus JBCCMF01. Next base: position 11,510 of record JBCCMF010000038.1, on the reverse strand, counting down.
GCCAGTGCCGCGCGCGCTCGAGCAGCCCGAGTCGCTGTGCTGGGTGCGTGCTGGGGAGGCCGTGGAGGTGGGCACCGTGCGGCTGGAGCGCGGTCTGATCTACGTGGGCGCGGGGCTCTACAAGGATCGCAATGCCTGGCTGCCGTACGACTTCCTGATCGACCCCACGCTGCCCGTCAACACCGAGGCGCCGGACCTAGACGGACGCACCGTGGCGCCGTGGGCCTCCTACAACAAGCTCACGCCCAACGCCCGCGCCGCCTTCCTGCTCTGGCTCGCCGACGGCGCGCAATCGCCCGACGCCGTGCAGGGCTTCGTGATGATGTACGCCCAGGGCCTGCGGCACCGCCTCAACCAAACGCCGCCTGCCGACGAGGCGGCGGCGATTCGCGAGGAGATGACCCGATTGCGCATGGCATACCCGCACCACACGCTGGCGGGTACGTTTCTGGCTGCCCCTGCTACCTGATCTGGTAGATCAATCTGTCGAGTCTGTCGTCCACACCCGCCCTGAAGTCCCCTCTCCCGGGAGCTGGGAGGGGGACAGGGTGAGGGCGAAACCAGGAATGGCGCTACGTCTGGTCTACCTCACCCCAGCCCTCTCCTTTCAAGGAGAGGGAGCCCGTTGTGCCTAGCCTGTGAGGACACACCCGCTCTTCACCGTGGAGCCGCTTGACACATTCAAAAAATGCGGCGGCCCCGCCGCTGAGGACGAGGCCGCCGAGATTGCGTGGGCGTGTGGTTGGCTGTGCCGCCACAACGGCTGCAGTGCTTACATGCCCAGCGAGACGCCGAGGAAGTCGAGCGTTTCGAGCGTGAGCGCGCCCCAAGCGATGCCGTTGGCGCGCTGGAAGTTGGTCAGCGCACGGAGGGTGCGGGCACCCAAGACGCCGTCCACGGAGCCGGGCTCGTAGCCGTTGCGCTGCAAGGCACGCTGCACCTCGCGGATGGTCTCGCGCGTCACGTTGACGTCGCAGAGCACGGGCAGCCAGCCGACCTCAGCTTCCGAGATCAGCTGCTCTTCGAAGTAGGTCTGGAACTCTTCCTGGATGGGCGTGCGGCGCTCCATCGCGGGCTCGGCCAAGACCTGCTGCGTGATCGACTGATACTGCGGCTCGGTGGGCACCGTGCGCACGCTCATGCGGCGCGGGATGCGCTTGGTGATGGTGCGGTACTCAGCGTCCAGCGGCACGCGGCGCGTCTGGGCGGGGCGGCGCAGCACCTGGCGCGTGATGGTCTTGAACTCGGCGGGCTCCTCCACCAAGCAGATGACCTCGCCGTTCCTGTCGATGCGCGTGACCATCTCGCCGTTGCTGTCGGTGACGAAGGCGGCGCCGTAGATCTGGCTGCGCTGCGGCTTCCAGACCTGGCGGGCGGCGCGGATCATCACGCGCTCGGTGATGGTCTCGTATTGCGCAGGGATCACCTCCAGGCGGTCGGCGCCTTCGCGCACCAGGATCTGGTCTTGCACGGTGTCGAACGCGCGCGGGATGACCTCGATGGTGCCATCGCCACGGGTGCGGATGTCAGGGCGCTCGCTAGCGCGGAAGGGACGGCCGTTCTCGTCAAGTATTTCGAGCATCTCGCCCGCCTCTTGCACCACGTAGCGCTCGGTGCGGGTGCTGTAGCGCGGCTGCGTCACGCTGATGCGCTCGCTGGCCTCCTTGGTGAGCACGCGGCGCTCCAGCTGGTCGTACTGCGGCGGCACGTAGACGCGAGCGAAGCAGGTGCCGGGGCTGGCGTTGGGTGGCAACGCCGAGGTGCCCATGCCGGGCACCGACGATGTCATCCCCATGCTCATGCTGCCGCCCATCGACATGCTGCCACCGCTGTGCGTAGTGGTCACGCTGTTCGGCGTCATAGAGTCATCGAACGTACGCACGCTGCCGATGATCTCGCTGCGCTGCGGCGGCGGCGGCGAGACCGTCATCTGCCCCTGCATTGTGCTGCCCGTGCTTACGGGTGGCGCGGTCGTCGTGACGGGCGGCGGCGGTGCGGTGACCACCGTCTCGGCCGCGCGCTGGCGGCGTATTTCTTCGAGCAGGGCCGCGCGGTCGTTGGCGGTGGCCGAAGGCGGCGGTGGCGCCTCTTCTACGACGGGATCGACGTAGATCGGCTCGTTGCGTTCGTTTTGGATTTCGCGTTCTAACTCGGCCAAGCGAGCTTCGCGGGATGAGCGGCAGCCCGGCGCTACGATAATAGCGGCCAGGAGCAGCACAACCCAAAACTGTGGGTGCTGTCTCATGATGATGAGCGTCCAGTGAGCATGTAAACGGAGAGAGTGCACGCCGGGCGTGCGCGGGCCGTCAGCTCCCCTTATGGTGGTAAGGAGCCACTAACCGCCCTGTTATATCGGCAGCCTGCGCGGCGAATACAGTGCCAGGGTAGGTAAATCCCCGAATTTATGCGACGAATCGATCAGCAGCGCCGCAATCGCGTCGAAATCGTCTCATTCTGGCGAGGCTCTCGGTCATGTCGCCCGCCCAATGAATCGTTTTGAGCCGCATTCCGTTGGGCGGTGCCCTTGCCTAAGCCGCTTTGACTCTGCTCATGACCATCCGCGCGTTCACCTTCAATCCGTTTCAGACCAACGCCTACGTGTGCCATCACGAGGGCGAGGCCGCACTCATCGACCCCAGTTCGATGACAGCGCCTGAGCATCAGCAGATCCTGGCCTATCTGGACGCGAACGACCTCAAGCTCACCCACCTGCTGCTCACGCACGGCCACCTCGACCACATCTTCGGCTGCCGGTTTTTCGCCGAGCACTTCGGGATGGGCTGGCAGATGCACCGCGCCGACCTGCCGCTGATTGAGCATGCGCCCATGCAGGCCCAAGCGTACGGCATGCCGCTGGATGCGCCGCCGCGTCCCACCGCGTTCCTCTCGGCCGAGGACACGCTCCATATTGGCGGTGCGACGTGGCGCGTGCTGCACACGCCGGGGCACTCGCCCGGCTCCATCAGCTTCTTTGACGCCGAGCACCAGCTGCTCATCGCCGGCGACGTGCTCTTCCGCGGCTCCATCGGGCGCACCGACCTGTGGCAGGGCGACCAAGGCGTGCTGATGCAGTCGATCTATCAGACCCTGCTGCCCCTCGGCGACAAGGTCACCGTGCATCCTGGCCACGGCCCCACCACCACACTCGGCCACGAAGCACGCACCAACCCGTTTTTGGTGGGCTGATGGATGCTTTCACCAAAGTTTGCGCGGCACACCACGGCATCAGCGCCTAGATTCCAGGTGTTGTTGTCCTCGCCAGCTTGCGCCCCATGACGTTTCGCCTGTTCAACACGCTCTCGCGGAGTGTGGAGCCCATCGCGCCCGCCGAGCCGAACCACCTGCGCTTCTACGGCTGCGGCCCCACGGTGTACTCGTACGCGCACATCGGCAACTTCCGCTCGTTCCTCACCGCCGACCTCATCCTGCGCACCGCGCAGGCGATGGGCTGGGAAACCACGTACGTCAGCAACATCACCGACGTGGGGCACCTGACGGAGGATGACCTGGCCGATGCCTCGGGCGAGGACAAGATGGCGAAGGCGCTGAAGTCGAAGGAGGGCGAGGCGTTTGCCAACGTCTACGACCTGGCGCGCTACTACGCCGATGCGCTCATCGACGATTGGCATGCGCTGAACCTCCACGAGCCCGACGTGCGGCCCCGTGCCACGGAGCACGTCACGCAGCAGATCGACGCGGTGGAGCAGCTCATCGCCAAAGGCCACGCCTACGAGACCGAGAACGCAGTCTATTTCTCGGTAGACAGCTTCGGCGATTACGGCAAGCTCTCCGGCAACGCCGCCGCCGATGCGCTCGAGGCCACCGTCCGCGACGTGGTGGTGGACAGCGACAAGCGCGACCCGCGTGACTTCGCGCTGTGGAAGAAGGACCCGAAGCACCTGATGCAGTGGTACAGCCCGTTCGGGCGCGGCTTCCCCGGCTGGCACATCGAGTGCTCGGTGATGGCGCGCGAATACCTGGGCGACTCGTTCGACCTCCACACAGGCGGCGAAGACCTCATCTTTCCCCACCACGAGTGCGAGATCGCACAGTCGGAGTGCCTGACAGGCCAGCCGTTCGCGCGCTACTGGGCGCACACGCGCTTCCTGCAGGTGGAGGGCGAGAAGATGTCGAAGAGCAAGGGCAACTTCTACACGCTGCGCGACCTGATCGCGCCCGAGAGCGAGGGCGGCAAGGGCGTCGATCCACTCGCCGTGCGCTACACGCTCATCTCGGGGCAGTACCGCAAGCCGTTCAACTTCACGCTCAAGACCCTCAAGGCCAGCGCCAAGCACGTGCAGCGCTACCAGGCGCTCGACGAGGCCGTGGCGGCCGCGCTCAACGACCCGCAGCCCGGCGAGGACACCGTCAGCAAGGCGCTGGGCAGCATCTACGACCGCGTGCTCGGCGCCATGCTCGACGACCTCAACACGCCTGCCGCACTCGCTGCTGCGCTGGGCGGCGTCAAAATGCTGGAGGGCCGCGGCGACCTCAACGGCGCCAGTGCCGAGGCGGCCAAGCAGTGGCTCGACCAGATCAATGACCTGCTCGGCATCGTGCGCCCGCTATCGCCACGGGAAGCCGCCGAAGAGATCGACCCTATCGCGGCCGAGGTGGAGGCGCTGATCGCCGAGCGCAACGCGGCCCGTGGCGCCAGAGACTTTGCCCGCGCCGACGCCATCCGCAGCGCACTCGCCGAGCGAGGCATCGACCTGATGGACACGCCCACAGGCACCACATGGAGCAAGCGCACCTTCTAACCGGATCTTCTACCATGCGCATCTTCCTGCTACTCGCCGCCCTGATGCTGGCCGCCTGCCAGCCACACACTACGCCCGATACGTCGGCACCCGTCGAGCCCACAAGCACGAGCGGCACCGTGTTGCGCGCAGGCTTTGTGGTCACCGAGGGCGTGTACAACTCGGAGCTGATGGCGCCTTACGACGTGCTGCACCACTCCATCTTCCGCGACGCCGAGCACTACATCGAGCCGTTCGTCGTCTCGCCCGATGGCGAGCCCGTGACTACGTTTGAAGGCCTCGACGTGAGCGCGCACTACAGCTTCGCCACTGCCCCGCCCATCGACATCCTGGTCATCCCCAGCACCGAGCACAGCATGGGCGCCGACCTGGAGAACGCCCCCTACATGGCGTGGCTGACGCAGGCCGTGGCGGATGCGCAGTACGTGCTCACCGTGTGCGACGGCGCCTTCCCGCTGGCTGCCACGGGCGTGCTCGACGGCCGCGTAGCCACCACCTTCCCCGCCGACCGCGACGCCTTCGCCGATCGCTTCCCCGAGGTAGACGTGCGCTACGACCAGCGCATGGTGGTCGATGGCAAGTACATCACCTCGGTGGGCGGTGCCATGAGCTACGAGCCCGCCTTCTACCTCGTAGAACACCTCTACGGCAAAGCCCATGCCGACCGCACCGCCCAAGGGCTCGTCTGGCCCTGGGACCTCGCCGCCGTGCCCCACCTCATCGTCAACCGCTAACCGCCACGCTCGCTATGGCCGACGCCTTCGCTCCCCTCGACTACAGCCACATGAAGGGCGGCCTCGCCCGCATGATGAACCGCCATCGCGACGAGGGCACACTCACCGGCGACCCCGACGCCGACCAGTACCTGCGCGACGACCCGAACGCTGTCCTGCTGGGGCTGCTCTACGACCAGCGGGTGCGCGCCGAGTATGCGTTCACGGGTCCGCAGCGCCTCGAAGACCGCCTGGGCCACCTCGACCTAAAGCGCATCGCCGCAATGGACCTGGACGACCTGCGCGCGTTGTTCGAGGAGAAGCCCGCCGTACACCGTTTCACCAACGTCATGGCCGAGAACACGCTCAAGGTGGCCCAGCACATCAGCGAGCACTATGACGGCGACGCGGCCAACATGTGGAACGACGGCGCCGACTTCCCTACGATCCAGAAGCGCGTGCGCGCCCTGGCCGGGTTTGGCGAGCAGAAGAGCGCCAAGATGCGGTACGTGCTCCACTACTTCGGCCACCGCTCGTTTGCGGACTGATCGGGCTGCTGTGTACCTGGAGCCTTCCCGCGCCCCGTCATCCTGGAAGTAACTCAGCACCTGGAAGGTCGAGGAGGCCAGGACGCTCGATCCCGTTCAGCACAACAGGCTTGAAGCTATTGCGGGATGCCTCTGAGGCTCCCGGCGGGCGCGAACGCTCAGCCCGTCAGCAGGTCAGGATCGCTAGCATCGCTGCCCCGGCCAGGGATGGCGCGGTGGATGAGGCTGGCAATCTCATTGGCCTGGACGGCGTTGTACTTGTACGTCAGGCTCTTGTGGTTGATGAGATCGACAATGGTGCCCACCAAGCAGAGGCCGCCCGTGAACAGGTACAGCAGCCCCATCCCGATCTGCCCTAGTATGAACCGATGCACGCCCGCGATGACGAAGAAGCCGAGCAGGGCCGTCACCAGTGTGAGCGTGGGGTCCTTGCGGCGCTGACGGTAGACGTGTGCGAAGCGCTCGGCCTGCTCGTCGTTCATCGGCTTCATGAGCAGTGCCACGGTGACCTGCTCCTCGCCCTCCAACTCGGGCATGTACTTCAAGACTTTCGACATATGCTACATCGGGTGTGAGGATGGGGTCGGGGATGCGCGCCATGCGGCACGTACGAGCGTCGCGATCCGCCCGGTGAGCACGAGTAGCGCGGGGCCACCCAGCGGATGGGCGTGCCATGACGCCAGCCACTCGCCGCGAAACAGGTGGGCGACGGCGTGACCGAGGCCACAGCCCGGGCATCCGTCGAAGCCTACCCACTTGAACACGCACAGGTCGAAGAGACCGGGCGCGTTGGGATCGGTGCAGGCCAGAGCGATGAGCCCGGCCGTCCAGATTACGGCTTCGAGTGGGATACGGCGAATCACGAAGGCAAGGCAGATAAACGACGATGGGGGCGGAAGATACGGCGGTCTCCCGTGCGATGCTTTGGGCTACACCGTGAGATCGCGGAGGAGGGCTACGAATGCTGCCACGGTCGGGTTACGCTGGTGCATGCGGATGCGGTACAGCCGCTGGCCAGCCTCGGCCAGGATGCGATCCTTCCGCTGGTCCTGCGCTCTCCGTTCGGGCAGGTCGTGCCACGGGCTGTCGAGCTCGAAGAAGTAGCGCGGGCGGTAGCCGTCGTGCTGATCGAACACCACGCAATCGACCAAGGCGCGGAAGAGGTAGGCCCGGTCAGCCGCGTCCAGGTGCGGGCGGAGCGCGTCGGCATCGAGGCAGGCGTGGAGGGCCACGTTGGGGTAGACCGCGTACATCGGGAAGACCTCGCGGACCGCGTTGAAGAACGTAGCCTCTTGCTGCGAGCGGAAGAGCGGTCGTGTAGCCTGGCGGCTGGCGCGAGCCGGCGCGGCGGTGACGGTAGCTTGAGCGTCGGCGCGCAGCGTGTCGGGCGTGTGCTTGGCCAGGATGGCGGCGCACGCGGGCGCCTCGGGGCAATGCTGGGCATAGCCGACGGCTACATCGGGGCGGTCGGCGTGCAGCGTCACGAGGGCTACGACGACTTCGGCAAAGGCCTCGTCGGGCAGCGCCATGAACTGGCTGGTGTGCAGCAGGAAGAGCGTACCGAGCGCGTCGGCGTGTGCCGATGGGCCTTCGGCGGCGAGGTCGTGACGGAAGGCCGCCAGCAGCGTGTTAACGGCGTGCTGGAGCAGCGGATCGTCGGGCAGCGCCTCGCGGCGGGCGTAGACGATCTGTAGCGCGGCATCCCAACGCCGGGCCTGGATGTGCTGGAAGAGTTGTTCGGTGGGCGAAGCGGTCATCGCCAGGGGGGCTAGCGGGTGAGCGATCCGTACGCGCCGCCGGAGGGCGCTGTCGAATCCGGCGCGGGCTGCAGCCGCGTGAAGGGGAAGCCGTTGCAGCCCTCGCGCGGCTGGCTGCGATCTGCGATTTGCACCGCCTCTGCCGCCTCGGCGGTCGGCGTATCGTAGGCGCTGAGGCAGAACGCCCAGGTGTAGGGCGGCATGTCCAGCGGCATCCAATCGATCCGCGTAAACTGCCCGCCAGCGCTGCCATTGGCCGTGTCGCTCTGCGCGATGAGATACTGCCCCTCGGCCTCCCAATGCACCACGCGATAGCGCAGGCTGGGTTGGTGATGCCACAGCTCGGAGGTCACCGTGTGGACATCGCCGTAGTCGTCCGCAAATGTGCCCAGGGGGGCGCCCTTTGGTGCAGGCGGTGCGCTTTGGCATGCCGCGGCCAGGACAAGGAGGCCCAGCATGATCGCGAGATGCCTCACCGCGCCTCGGCTTTGAGCAGGTGGTCGAATTTCTTCCTGAACTTGCGCACCTTGGGCGCCACCACAAACATGCAGTAGGGCTGGTAGCTGTTGTTCTGGAAGTACTGCTGGTGATAATCCTCCGCCACGTAGAGGTCGCCCAGCGGCGTCACCTCCGTCACGACCGAGCCGTCCCAGATGCCTGCCGCTTCTACCTCGGCGATGACCGCTTCCGCCGTCTCGCGTTGCGCATCGTCGTGCGTATAGATGGCCGAGCGGTATTGCGTGCCCACGTCGTTGCCCTGACGGTTCAGCGTAGTCGGGTCGTGGATGGTGAAGAAGATCCGCAGCAGGTCGGCGTAGCTGATGGCGTCGGGATCGTACGTGACCTGGACGACCTCGGCGTGGCCGGTGGTGCCGTTGCAGACCGCCTTGTACGTCGGGTTCACCACGTGGCCGCCCGTGTAGCCCGACACGACGCGCTCCACGCCGACGGCCTGTTCAAAGACGGCTTCGAGGCACCAAAAGCACCCGCCGCCCAGTGTAGCTTGTTCTGTTGCCATGAAAGCTGGTAGTAATTAGCCTAAGAATGGCTCGTGAAACGCCCCGACGTTCCGCATGGGTCCCCGCAAGCGCTGGCCGCCCCAAACCGACCAAGGAAGGCCGTGTGAGGGCACAAGTTGCACTACTCCTGGAAACGAATCGGCCGTGCGCCGTACATTGACGTCCTGCCATCCGTGTCGCGATGCCGATGGCAAGACACCGCTGCCCTCCTCACAGCCTGCCTGCGTGTCTCGCGCAGCCCCCCGTAGCCATGAACGCCACAACGCTCGACGTGCCCCTGATGGCACGACTCAGATCGGAGACGCGTGCGGCACATGACGCCGCCGAACTTGAGTTCGACTTAGGCGCCGTGCTGAAAAGCCGTGACGCGTATGCCTGCATCCTGCAGCGCTTCCACGCCTTCCACACCCAGGTCGAGCCACTGCTTGCCGCCTGGGACTGGAGCACGCTCGGCCTCGAATTCGAGGCCCGCCGCAAGTTGCCCTCCCTGAACGCCGACTTGGCCTCTCTGAGCATGGACCCGCTCACGTCACATCATCCTATGCCGTCGTTCAAGCTGTCAAGCCATGCGGAAGCCGTCGGCGCTTTGTACGTTGTGGAAGGCTCTACCCTCGGCGGCCGGGTCATTGCCAAACAGGTACGGAAAGCACTGGGCTTCACCGAAGCGAACGGCGCCCGCTACTTCTCTGGCTACGGTACTGAGACTGGCGCCTACTGGAAGCAGTTCAGCCATGCCGTGAACACGTTCGGCGACCAATCCCCAAGTGACTGGTTACCAATTATTAACGGTGCGGTGATGACTTTTGCCGCGTTTCAGCACCATATTGGGTAAATCGTGCCGCCTGGGGCACTTTTTTGCGAACCAAATGGCCCGTTCGGTCTTTGTTTTTCGCTATTGTCTGTGTACAACGAGTAAAACGCAGCGTCAGCCGTGACCTTTCGCCAGAACCCTGATGTTATCCAGAGTGGGCAGCAAGACGAAATTGTCCTGTTGAATCCCGAAAGTGGGCAGTACCTCTCCCTAGATGGCGTGGGGGCTTTCATCTGGCGCCTGATCGACGATACCAACGAGGCCTCCCTCGCCCAAATCGTCGGAGCCGTTTGCCAAACCTACGAGATAGACGCCAAAACGGCCACGCAAGACGCTCATCAGTTTACCGAGACGCTGCTCCAAAATGGACTCCTACTTACAGAGCAGCTAGGCCAACCAACCTAGGCCGCTTCACCCACAACGCAACCAAACCAGCACTATGAAGAAAACCCTCCAGGCTGTTCCAGTCGCTGCGCTGAGCGCCAGTGCCTCCGCAGATGCACCTCGGTTAGTCTACTCGGCGCCCAAGCTAAACGCTCTCGGCAATATCGCAAGCATCTCTAAAGTTTCGCTCTCCAGAGCATTCTTCTTCGGCAGCGATGGTGGAGGCACAGGTAATTTTGACGACTAGTTTTCGCGTGCATGAACAGGCATATCTACTCATGCTTCGGCGAGACCATCCGATCGGACTTCCACCTAAACCTGACGGCATCTTCTGGTAGCGCCCCAGCTACCATTGAGATTAGCGCGGGAGAGACTGCTTTACCAGCCCATCCTGAGCACGCTTTCGAGATACAAGACGATCTTCTTGTCGTTTCCTACGAGCAAGCAGGCCGTTTTCGCATAGACGCTCAAGGAAACATCGGTGCGAGTCCCAGATCATGGCCGCCCTCCTCGTTTTTCAGGCACTTTGTGGCTATGAATATGGTCGGGCTCTCATGCTTGCGGAGAGGCCGGCTTGTCTTACACGGTTCAGCAGTAGCGACCCCGAGCGGGGACGCGCTGCTTGTTGGCGAATCGGGAGCTGGGAAATCTACATTGTCCCTGGCACTTCATTACCAGCAGTTCCCACTCATCTGCGATGATGTGGCCGTGATGAACTTGATTCAGGCCCCCTTCGTAGAGCACGGCGTGCCCTATGTTAAGTCGTGGGAAGACTCGCTCAGTGTCATCGGCATACCCCACGCCCCTTTAGCTTACCTGTCTTCGTCTACGCTGAAGTGTCTGGTACCCTTTACTCCGGCTTCTTCCGAGATGGGACTTAAGCGTATTTACGTTCTGGAGCGAGGAGACGCCGTGCGCCTAGAACGTCTGTCTTTTGGCGAAGCCTTTCCAAAACTCATAGAGCACACATTCATGCCTCGTGGCATTGATCTTCTCGGTCTTCAGGCTTCCCACTTCCAGAACCTATCTCGTTTGCTTCGGCACGTATCTGTCTTCCGTCTCACGCGCACGGCTGATTTTGCCTCCCTCGAAGCCTGCGTGCGTCTAGTCGGCAATGATGCTTCCACTTAGCGGCAGTTCTATGCTTTCTGCAGCAGACTACCTTGCATTCGCTAGTCTGCTCCCTGTGCCTCCTTCTGGTTTAGATCAGCAGTTTTCAGGGCTGAACCACGACCGGCTGCGCGCGATTGCAGCACGCAACAACATTTACAGCCATCTGCTGGCTCTCATGCGACAAACAACGATGAGTCAGTGGGACCCCTTATTTGTCGATCATCTTCAGGACAGAGTACGCTTGGCTCAGCGTTTTGGCTTATTGCACGCTTATCATCTGCGCCGGGTACTCGCAGCGTTCGCAGAGCACGGCTTAGCCGTGATGCCTATAAAAGGACCGCTACTATCCGAGAAACTATATGGTGACCCAACGTTTAGGCCTTCGGCTGACCTGGACATTCTGAT
>JBCCMF010000037.1:0-22721 GCA_039026435.1 Bacteroidota bacterium | reverse complement strand
GCGAAGTGTACACCTCCGCCGTTAGTACCGATGGTAAACGTATGCGTGTCACCCTGCCCCTTTGCCGATGTAATATCCATGAGCATGCGCTGTCGGATGAGCGGTGAGCCTGTCAACTCCAGGCCTCCGCGGCTGCCATACTCGTGGGCCTCGTACTCGAACGTAGTGGTCCCCCCCGTTGGGTACTGTATGGTTTGCAGCGTGCCAAGCTGAGCAAAATCGAAATCAGGTTCGCGATTGGCTCCTGCATAGTAGTTGTCTTCCCAAATAACTTCTGGGACGGCGTTGTCATCATTCGTCGAGCCATTCGCATATCCCCAATGATCGTAGTTGTTGGATAGTCTAACAGGCAGCGTCTTGGTGACCCCATTCACCTCTTTCACGTATGTGAACACATAGGGCGGAATCTGATCGCTATCCATTTCGCCAAACTCCTGAATCTGGTCCAAGAACAAGCGCTTTGAATACTCGGAGTGGGTAAAGGCATACCTTCGGGCCCGTGAGCCGTTGTACAACACGTCGATTGAGGCAAGGCGAGGCTCTTCAGCTACGGTGTAGCCTGGTCCACGAGGTACCGAACCAAATGAGATGTGCCCGTCTGAATTACCCGCCGTACATATACTTGCGCTTGGCTCACATTTAAAGTAAATATTTGTTAGCACTTTGCCTCGGATAGTCTGGTAATTCTCGCCAGGGCTTCTTGCATTTCCGTCATTCGACGTAGAAGGCGGCGTGGTTTTCTCCGTATACCAGTGCAGTGACGGACGTGCGTAGTGCGTAATGCCGCTAACGCCGTTAGCATCAGCGTACTCGAAGTCAATTCGTGCACCGCCGCTAGGTGCCTCGATACTCCTCAGATGCCAGGCTGAATCCCAGACCAGGTCTTCGGGGGCGCTTGCGTTGGCTGTATTGCCATGCCTCGTTTGCTCCCGTGCCCCACTCCCTCCAAAGGTGTACACCGTCCCGTCTTCCGTGCGCACTGTCCATCCCTCAATACGGTGCCCCCCAAACCCATACTCCGGCGCAAAATGTACCTCGTGTATGGGTATCGTCGTGTACCCTTGGTCTGGATCGACCGTTAGCGTGCCGGAGCGTCCTGCAAAATTGAACGCATAGACGTCAGGCTCTGAGTCTACCTGTTGATTGATGACCCTTTGGATGTATGTGGTGGTGGGAGACGCGTCGACCTGATTGTGCGTTCGCAAGTACCCCTCGGGGTGGTCATCGGGCAAGCCCCGTATGCTTCGCGTAATCACACCGCCCGCACTTAGTGCCCATCCCGCGCCCACCCAGCCAGGCACCTCTTCGACCTTAACACCCGAGGCATGGTAGCTCAACGAGATCGGCAACGAGAGCGAATGGCTCTGCACCGTGTAGAGCGGTATCGAGATAGAAGGGGTCCCTGTATACAGACTGACGGGTACCTCGCCAAACTTGGCCAGGCTAGCAGGCGTCGGCGACACCATGCCCACGCTGAGTGAGCCCACAGGTCCATCTTGAGCATGTGCAGATCCCACGCCGAAATACAAAAGGCAAGCACTACAGATCGAGAAGAAATATCCTACGGTGCGCATCGACATCTTGGGTTGGCCGTCAATTTTTGCTAATGGCTCTCAAGATGGCGTTTCCTTGCCAACACTTCCTTTCAGTATGATTAAAATTGATAACGCTAGGATTAAAAGTTGCTCTTAATGATTAAGGCTTACATTAAGAGCCTCACCTCATCTCCTACCCTGCCCATGTCCGAACGCGCTCCCCAACACCTCGAAATGCTCCAGGCGAAAGTCGGCCAGCGGTTTGGCACGGGCAGCCCCTCGCCGTTTGGGCGGTGGCTCGATGGACTGCTGCTCGAAGCCCAGGAAGGGATGATTCGTGCCTCGTTTGAGGTGCGGGAGGAGATGACCAACCCCGTCGGGATGCTGCACGGCGGCGCTATCGCGGCCATCATTGACGACCTGATCGGCACCGTGATCGCCACGCTCAACCGTCCGTCGTTTTATGCCTCGGTGAACCTGCACATCGACTTCCTGACGGCGGCGCGCGCCGGGCATACCCTCACAGGCACCGCACGCATTGTCCGGCCAGGGCGGACGCTCATCAACGCCGAGTGCGAACTGCGCGACCGCCGCGACAGGCTGATTGCACGCGGGGTCTCTAACCTCATCAAGGTGCGCTAGCGTTCACACACGCGTCCGGCGGATCTGTGGCTGTGCCTCGGCAGACGTGGACGCCTCCTCGGATAACAGCCCTGCATCAAGACGAGTCGGCTTGGCCTCGGACGATAAAAGAGGTGGCGGATCCAGCATGAGGGCGGCGCACTGGTTGAGGGCCGTTTGCATGCGCGCATCGGTGTCGTCCAACTGCTGCCGAGCACTGTTGCGGGCGCGGGCGTAGCCTGTGCCTACGAGCAGCGTGAGCAGCAGCGCCGCCACACCGATCGTCCACTCCAGACCCGCTAGCGCCACGCCCCCTATCATGATGGTCGCGATAGAAGCAACGCCGAGCACAACAACAGGTAGCTCAGCACTACGTCGCGCCTCGGCATGGACCATAGTCTGGTCGCCCAGAACATCGGCGGTGATAGTCACGCCTCCCCGGGTCCACCGCCGCTGCGCGCCTGTGCCGCTTGCTTCGCCCGGTCCGCCGAACGTCCGCACGAAGACGCCTACCATCTGCTGCCACTCGGCGTCGGTGAGCGCGTGAGCGACCGTGACAGATCGCTCACGCGCTACCGGGAGTCCGAAGTACGTCTGCTCCTGCTCACGCCCCGATGCAGCGGCCAAGTCCACGTAGCGCGTGTCGATGCCCGCCTCCGCTGCCGCCGCCTTGACTTCGGCGAGCGTCAACGTGGGTGCATCGGCATTCGCACCGCGAGTATGCTGCAGCTGCACGGCATGGCCCAAGAGCGCGGCCACTTCGGCTTCGGTATACGATTTCTCGGCCATGCCAGCGGCTAGCGGTCCGATGAGCCTGTCGTTTCGTTCTCGATGGTCTCGGCGCTACGCGGCGGGGCGTTCTTGACGTACGTGTCCAGCCACGTGTTCATTTCCCAAAGCATGTGCAGGAGCGACTCTTGCGCACGGTAGCCGTGGCTCTCGTGTGGCAGCATCACCAGGCGTACCGTCTTGCCGTGGCCCTTGAGCGCGTTGTAGTAGCGCTCGCTCTGCATCGGGAAGGTGCCGGAGTTGTTGTCGGCCTCGCCGTGAATCATCAGCAGCGGCTCGTTCACCTTGGGCGCGTGCATGAAGGGACTCATGCCGAAGTAGATCTCGGGTGCCTCCCAGAACGTCCGCTCCTCGGCCTGGAAGCCGAACGGCGTCAGCGTGCGGTTGTAGGCGCCGCTCCGGGCGATGCCTGCGCGGAAGAGATCGGAGTGGGCCAGCAGGTTGGCCGTCATGAAGGCGCCGTACGAGTGGCCGCCCACGCCTACGCGCTCGGGATCGACCACGCCGCGCCGCACGCCTTCGTCGATGGCCGCTTGGGCGTTGGACACGAGCTGCTCGCGGAAGGTGTCGTTGGGCTCGGCATCGCCCTCGCCGATGATGGGCATGGAGGCGTTGTCGATGATGGCGTAGCCCTGCGTCACGTAGGGCAGCGCGCCCCAGTAGCTGATGTTCTTGAACGTGTACGGCGAGCCGCTGACCTGCCCGGCCGCGTCGGCGCTCTTGAACTCGCGCGGGTACGCCCACACGAGCGTCGGCAGCGGGCCGTCGCGGTCTTTGTCGTAGCCTGGCGGCAGATAGAGCGTGGCGGTGAGGCCCACGCCGTCGGCGCGCTCGTAGGTGATGAACTCCTTCTGCACCTCGGCCAGCTCGGGGTACGGGTGCGGGAAGTCGGTGACCTTGGCGAGGCTGCCCTCGCCCAAGGTGCGCTGGAAGTAGTTGGCGCGCTCGTCCACGGCTTCGCGGAGCGTGAGGACGGTTTTGGCTTCGTCATCGAGCATCGCGACGACGCGCTCGTAGTAGGGCGCTTCCGAGCGGAACAGCTCCTCGGTCTCGCCGGAGTCGAGGTCGAGCACGCGTAGGAACGGGCGGTTGCCGTCGGGCGAAGCGCCCGTGCCCGTCATGTAGAGGCCGTCGCCGTCGGGCGTCATGTGCAGCACCGAGCGGCCGTAGGCGTTGCGCGTCATCGTGGGGCTGCCCGGGTCGTTGTAGCGGTCTTCGTACGACCAATCCAGCAGCACCTTGTCCTCAGCAGCCGGGTTGCTGGGGTCCACCCGGTAGAAGCGGCGCGTGCGCGTGCGCCACCACGACTCGGCGACCAGCGCCATGCCGTCGTCGCCCCACATCACGCCGCCGTAGCGCAGCGGCAGGTCGATGAGCGCCTCAGCAGACCCCGTGAACGGCGCCTCCAGCATGAAGACGCGGTCGCGGAAGTCAACCTCAGCGCGCGAGTCGCCACCGTCGAGCGCTTCCACCCAGTAGAGCGTCGCGGGCGCATCGGCACGCCAGGCCATCGAGCGCTTGCCTGTGGGCACCGAGCCGAAGCCGGTCGGCACGTTCTCGGCCAGCGGCAGCGTGTCTATCGTAGTGACGAGGTTGCCGACGGCCGTGTCGTACACGTCGAGGCTGCTGCCGAAGCGGAACGCGGGCACGAGGTAAGAGAACGGCTCCTCAATCGTCTGGATCATCACGTACTGCCCATCCGGCGAGGGCGACACGCCGCGGACGAGCTGCTGCCCGCCAATCGGCGACTTGGCGCCGCCGAGCCCAACACGCATCACTTGCGTGGCCATGTAGTGCTTGAAGAGGGCTTCGTCGTACTCGTTCTGCAGCAGATCCTGATACGTGCGTGCCGGGGCCACGCCGTCGATGTTGGCTTGGATCACCGGACCGCGCGGTGCACGTGGCGGAGCCGGAGCATCGCCACGGCTGGCGGGGATGGCGCGGACGATGAGCGTCTGGCTGTCGGAGAGCCAGCTGAAAGGCGCGCCATAGACGGCGTTGAGGGCGTTGTCGATGAGGCGGCGCGACTCGCCTGTGGTGACGTCGGCCACGTAGAGCTCAAGGCGGTCCGGGTGGTTGACCTGGAAGGCGATGTGCTGCCCATCGGGCGCCCACGACACCATGCCGATGGTAACATCGTCAGGGATGCCCGTGATGGCGCGCTCCGTGGCGCCGTCGAGCGAGCGGTACGTCAGGCCCGTGTAGTAGCTCGTGCGGCTGCGGCCATTCGTGCTCGGGTTGATGCGGATGCCCGCCAGGCGAAGCTCGGGCTCAGCCAGTTCTTCGATGCTGGGCAAGCCGGGCCGATCCATGAACAGCATAAACTGCCGATCCGGGCTCAGGCTAACGCCGGGCGTGGCGGGCACTTCGACCAGCTTAGCCAAGTCGTCGGGCGGGCGTTGGTAGGTATCCTGACCACTCGATGATTGCGCCGTTAAGGCCAACCCAACGAAGCCGACAAGGAGAAATGCAACAAGAAATGTCATGCGGTGCGACATGGGAGCATACAAGGTTGTGGGGGTGAACTACAGGCCATAAGAACTGCAATCATAACGGCTAAAACAAGCCTTTGGCCATCTTTAACCTGCGCGTCTTAATGCCAGAGTTGTAAAGTCGTACTGCGCATCGCCCGCAGCAGGACGGAGACCGCCGTATTCGAAACGTATGCCGCGCCGGCATCGATTCCGAAAGGCCACATGGGAACGTCGATACAGCTCCAAAGATGTACCGCTTGTGTAGCTCTGGGCGTTGTGCGATGTGGGGCGAGTCGTGATGCCGCTTTTTTAGCATCACGCCAACCCTTTGAGCAGCTCGGCTGGCTCTCTCACAAGGCATGCCTCCCGACTCCGCGTTCTACATCGGCTCCATGCATGATCACCTGAATCTGCCGCGCAGGAGCTTCGACGCCGACGATCTTCAAACGCGCTTCTTTGCCAGCGAGCGGCCGATTTTCTTCACATGCCCGTATTTGTTCAGGATGTAGCGCTGGCGACGTCTGGCTGCGCCCTTGCAGGTAAAGTCTCGATTAAATCCCGAGCCGCCTGCAAGGGCTTTTTTCGTTGCCGTCGTGGCTGCGAGCGGCTTTAAAGCGCTTCCATCCCTGTTTGGCGGCTGTTCTGTACAAGATCTGGATGTTGTGTGAACGTAATCGGCGCATGGGTGAGCGTATATTCCGGTCTATGCTTTGTATTACCGTCGCTCATTTTGATGTGCCAAACGCGATGTAAGCGTTTACGCACGGTAGTGTATATATCGCCTATCCCCTTAGACGACTCTTCTGTCGATTATGACGACTCGCAGTAAACTCGAAGCCCTCGCGGGCAATATGTGGTGGGCGTGGTCCACCAAGGCCCAAGCCCTCTTTCACGACCTCAATCCCGGTGCCTTCCGCGCCGCCGACAACTCCCCCGTCGCCGCCCTGCAAGCCGCCGACGAAGCCGTGCTAGCTGATGCCGATTACGCCGCCCGCGTGGATGCCATCTATGCCCAGTTCGACGCGTACATGACGAGCAAGGGCCCCTACAGCGAGGGTCCTGTAACGGCCTACTTCTGCATGGAGTACGGGCTGCACGAGAGCATGTCGATCTACTCCGGCGGCCTCGGCGTCCTCGCCGGCGACCATGCCAAGGCGGCTTCCGACCTCGGCCTGCCGTTCACCACCATCGGCCTACTGCTGCGCGACGGCTACTTCAAGCAAACCTTTGGCGCCGACGGCTGGCAGGAAGCCAGCTACCCCACGTTCAACCCGAACACACACCCGCTCACGCTGTCCACCGACGACCTGGGTACGCCCATCGTGGTGACCGTCCACCTGGGCCACCAGCCGCTGCACCTGATGGCGTGGCGCCTCGACCTGGGGCGCACGGCGATGTACTTCCTCGACAGCGACTTCGGCGCCAACCCCGACCACCTGCGCAAGCTGACGTGCCGCCTCTACGGCGGCGACCGCACCACGCGCATCCAGCAGGAGATCATCCTCGGCATCGGCGGGATGCGGCTGCTGCGGGCGCTGGGGCAAGACCCCGAGGTGTACCACCTGAACGAAGGCCACTGCGCCTTCCTCACGTTCGAGTTGCTGCGTGAGAAGCTGCACGCGGGCATCGACCGCCATACGGCCGAGGATCAGGTGCGGCAAGCGTGTGTCTTCACGACGCACACGCCCGTCAAGGCGGGCCACGACTACTTCGAGCCCGAGCTCTTCCTGCGCGAGATGGACCTCATGCGCGAGACGCTGGGCATGTCGCACCACGACATCCTCGCCTACGGTCGCACCAACCCGCACGACATGAGCGAGCGCTTCACGATGACGGTGCTCGGCCTCAAGCTGGCGCGCCTAGCCAACGGCGTCTCGAAGCTCAACGGCGAAGTCGCCCGCGACCAGTGGAAGGATATGTACCCCGACCGCTCGGTGGATGACGTGCCCATCGGCCACATCACGAACGGCGTACACCTGCCCACGTGGACCTCGACCATCGCCAAGCGCTTCTACTCCGACAAGCTCGGTGACTGGTGGAGCCACTACCACGATCCCAGCTATTGGACGAAGGCTGCTGCGCTCTCGGATGCCGAGCTGTGGGAGCTGCGCTCGATGTCGCGCCGCGCCCTAGTGGAGTACGTGAACGTGCAGGTGACGCGCCAGACGCTGAACCAGCAGCCCGCGCTCGACCCCGAGGCCCTCACTATCGGCTTTGCACGGCGCTTCGCCACGTACAAGCGCGCGCCGCTGTTCTTCCACCACTTGGAACGCGCCATCGACGTGTTCTCGCAAGAGGGCCGCCCCATCCAGCTGATCTACGCAGGCAAAGCCCACCCCGCCGACAAAGGCGGGCAGGCGTTCATCAAGCAGATCTACGACATGACGCAGCACCCTGCGTTTAAGGGTCGGCTGATCTTCCTGGAGAACTACAACATGGAGATCGGGCGCATGATGACGTCCGGAAGCGACGTGTGGCTCAACAACCCACGGCGCCCCTATGAGGCAAGCGGCACGAGCGGCCAGAAGGTGGCCTCACACGGCGGCCTCAACCTGTCGATCTTGGACGGCTGGTGGCCCGAAGGCTACAACGGCACCAATGGCTGGAGCATCGGCGACGACGCCTCGTCGGCGTACAAGGACCCAGCGGTGCAGGATAACGAAGACGCCACGTTCCTCTACGACACGCTGCTCAACAGCGTCATGCCCGACTTCTACGAGCGCGATGCCAACAGCCTGCCCACGAGGTGGATCGCCCGGATGCGCCAGGCCATCGAGGCGCTGCCGCTCCAGTTCAGCGCTCGCCGCCAAGTGACGGATTACATCGAGCAGATGTACAAGACCAGCTGATTCCGATCTGCACTCTGAGCTTGCGAGGGGCTGGGCGACATCTGATCGCTCAGCCTTTCGTTTCAGTAGCCAGCATGGCTTCCCCTAAGCTAGACGCTCCCACGCAACGATACAACGATGGTATTCAACCAGGCCTAGCCACCGCTCGTGCATCACGCTTATGGTGTCACAGCATCGAGTGATCGATAGAGATCTTCGACAATGGCGTCACGATCGTAGTTTTCCCACAAGATGATCGTGCGAGGATTATCTGGGCGCTCTACCCAGGTACCATCGGCTTGTAACAGTGGAGCCGGCACCTCAGTAGCCATGGCCCATGAGGGCTCCTTCACGATGGCAACTGCCGCCATATCGAACAGCGCCCGCGATGGCGGATTCCCGTACATTTCGATGTGGTCGAAGAGATTTACGGCGTAGTCTCCGAACGTAACAAACGTTCCCCCGTGCCGCCCCGTGATAGGAGTGGTCGCTACTGGTCCTTTGCCTGCAAGGTGCGTTACAGCTTCGTCAGGGGTGATTCGAACCGCATCAGTAGCACTCGGGGCTCCGTAGCGAACCAGGGCGACCTCCAGCGGCACATCGTAGTCGTACACGTACCGCACAGATTCCAAATCATTCTCTTGGTTGTACTCGCCCGGCTCAGGATAATTCGACCCGAGCCAGACAATGCGCACCCGATCGGCAATGTCGGGAGCCGCCTCTAGGGCAAGCGCGATGTTGGTGAGCTTACCCACGGGGAGTAGCACGAGAGGCGCTTCTGGCGTGTAGGAACGAGCCGTCGCTACGATAAACTCTACGGCCTCATGGCCATCATAATTAGGCCTACTCAATGTAGGGCGGATGTCCTCAAACGAGCCGTCGGCTCCTTTATAGATAGGTACCTCGTCCAGCAGATTGAGCACTTGCACGACCCGTTCAGCCTCAGCATACTGCTCATGGATATCACCGCCATTATGTGTCCGATTAACCGTAATCCCCTTCACATCGAACCGGTCTCGGTTGAGCAACATGTAGGCGATGGCATGCTGATCATCCAGTTCGTTGTTGGCGTCACTATCCAAGATAACAGGAATACACTGATCCGTCACAGCTGATTGCTCATCGGCCAGTGGAGTCACATCTGAGGCGGGGTGACAACCTGTAAACATGCTACCCATCAGTAGCAGAGCTGCGAAGATGCGCATAGCGGTAGTCTTGATGGTTAGAGGAGCACCAAAGTAGATGGAATACTTGACATCCTCAACATCCACAGATGTGCTCAGCCTCTCTAAAAGCCTATGACACACAACTGTCAGCGTGCGGTCGTTTCTTGGGCTTGTCCTTCTCAACACAACATCGGTTCTGAACCATGAACGTCGGTGCCTTCTCAGTCAGCCTCTCCGTCAACGACCTGCAACGCTCCATCGCCTTCTATGAGGGCTTGGGCTTCACACACATGGGCGGCGACAGCGAACACGGCTGGGCTATCCTCAAAAACGGCGCCCACAAGATTGGCCTCTTCCAAGGCATGTTCGAGGGCAACATCCTGACGTTCAACCCCGGCTGGGATCAAGACGCACAGCCGCTAGAGTCGTTCACCGACGTCCGGGAGATCCAGCAGCAGTTGCTCGACAACGGCTACACCCTAGATAGAACCGCCGATGCCGATACGACCGGCCCCGCCCACTTCATCCTGAAAGACCCCGACGGCAACACCATCATGTTTGACCAGCACAGGTAGCCTGTTCCCACGCAGCCTAGAAGTTGAGCATCGTGTTCTCGTTCGCCAGGTTCTGCGTGGGAATCGCCTGGATGACGTCCCAGTGCTCCACGATGACGCCTTCTTCCAGCCGGAGCAAGTCGTAGAATACGGAAGGGACGCCCTTGTGGGTGCCCTCTGCTATCGACAGCACGAAGTTGCCCTCGCCAATCACCTTGTGCTGCTTCTCGAAGACCCATTGCTCGATGGGCGCTGCAGCCATGAAGCCCGCAAGACCATCCGCTGTCACTGGATTGTGCTGCAGGTAGTCTGCGTGGAAGTGGGTCGCTACCGCCTGGCCTGCCTCCTCGGGCGTCCCGTTGATGAGCACATCGAACAGGGCGACGACTTGCGCTTTGTTGGCCTCCGTCTTGGCTAGATCGCGGATGTGCGTTTCGCCATCGAGCAAGGTCCTGCCCGACGGATTGGGCGGGGTAACGGGCATGAGGGCGTCCCAATGCTCGGCTATCTTGCCATGATCGTCAAAGCGCAACACATCGAACGAGACCATCTCGTCGGCCCCAAACGGGGCAGCGCCCGTCCACAAGTGATGCAGCACGACGAAGTTGCCATCTTCCAGCACGCGCACCGCTTTTGCGGAGGTGCCGTTGGCTTCCAAGATGGGAAACAAGCCCATGAACGGCTCTAACCCGGTCGGGAGGAACGGATTGTGTTGGATATAGTCCGAGTTCGCCATCGCCCGGACGGTGGATGCGTCTTGTGATGTGACGGCTTGGACGAAAGCCTGTGCCGTTTCCTTTTTGCTCATGGTCGATCTGTTCGTCTCTGACGTGTTGATTTGACATCTCGCAGAGCATTTTGCTTGCGATTTGCAATCAATATAATATTTTACTTTCATAATGCAAGTTACTTTTTCTCCTGTAGTGCGATGAGTGTTAATTTTCGCTGCGACTGCCCTATTACCTCGGCCCTGGATGTGCTAGGGGACAAGTGGATGCTGGTGATCGTGAAGCAGATGCTGCTGGAGGGGCGGCGGACCTTCAAGGACTTCACGGCGGGCGATGAATCCATTGCCACCAACATCCTCGCCACGAAGCTGAAGCTGCTGGAGGAGGTGGGCATCGTCCGCAAAACCAAGTTTCCGAACAACAAGAAGTCGAACCTCTACCACCTGACGGACATGGGCTTGTCGCTGGCGCCCATCGTTGTGGAATTGGCGCTCTGGAGCGATGGCCACCTGCGACCGCTCAATCCTATCATGCGGAGCGATGACGCTGCAGACTTCATGCGGCGGGATAAGGCCGCCTTCATCGAGGCGATACAGAAGCACTACACCGAGCAGCTAGACGCGATCCTCAACCCCGAATGAGCGTACGTGGCCAGGCCAGAGATCGGGATGCAGCCGTGTAGGTCGCAAGCACCGATGACAGCTTGCGTTATTCAGGCCATGTCTTCGTAATCTCACGCCGCACGAATTCGGCAGGGTTGACGATGTATATGCCCTGAAAAGGTGTCGGCGGAAAGTCCTTGAGATTGCCTGTGATCACGTAGGATGCCTGCCCGCCCAGCGCTGCTTCGAGAAACTTGTCATCATCTGGATCCGTGCAGGCCGCTACGCGCACGGGCTGGACAAACGGTTGTGACAACGCATAGACCCAGTTGATGTACGTCTCCCGGTCCACAGGGCTTGGGAAGTACTTTTCCAACCGCTTGCGCCGGATGCGCGACTCGAACTCCTCGAAGGTGTCCTGTGAGGCAACGATGTGTCCTGCGAGGCTGAGAAAGTCTACAACGCGACGAGGATTGCCGTATTTCGAGAGCGCTGCACTGATCCACACGTTGGTGTCAACCACACAGCGCAACTCAGGCATTAAAGTCCCCGCGCAGCAGTGCCTCGTTCATCTCGTCGGTCCAGCCTTCGGCTTCAGCAGCGTCGCTCAAGCGGTCCAACACTTCTCCCATCTCGGCCTGCACTTCTTCCCTTGTCATCAGCGAGGCAATCAGCATCTGCTCCGCCCGTTGGCGTTGGGCAGGGGTCGCGTGCGCGTAACGCTTAGCCACGTGAGCGGGCACGTTGATCGTGATCTCAGCGGTTTCCATGGACTCTGCTGCTGGATTTGACGACTTGATGTGCTGCGTACGCCATCACGCGCCGCCAAGTTTTCGCCCTACTCCTCCTCGAACGCCCGAAAGCCTTGCGCTACAAAGAGCAACACGCCTGCCGCCACCGAGGCGTTGAGCGACTCGGCCAGGCCTGAGATGGGGATGCGAACATGCAGATCACACGCGTCGGCGACGGCTTTGCGCATGCCGCGCTCTTCACCGCCCATGACAATCGCCGTGGGGCGGTCCCAGTCTACGTTCCACATGGTTTGCTCGGCCGTGCTCTCGGCGCCGATGACCCAGTAGCCGCGCTCTTTGAGCTGGTGCATGACGTCGGGCAGGCGGCGCACGCGGGCGATGGGAATGTGCTGGGCCATGCCCGCGCTGGTCTTCATCGTGGCCGTGTTGACGGGCGCCATGTCGCGGTCGGGCACGATGACGCCGCTGACGCCCGCGGCCACGGCGCTGCGCAGGATGGCGCCGAAGTTGTGCGGGTCTTGGATGCGGTCGAGCACCAGCAGCAGCGGCTTGGTGCGCTGCACGTGCCCCAGCGACGGCCCGATCTCGCTTAGCATATCATCTACATCGCGGTATGTGACAGCGGTGGCTTCGGCGACGACGCCCTGGTGGTTCACGTCGCCCGCGAGGGCGCGGAGCTTCTGGGGCGGTACGAATTGGAACGGCACGCCTGCGGCACGCGCCTTGCCCGCGATCTCGTCGATGACGGAGCCCGTGAGGCCCTTCTGGAGGTAGACTTTTTCGAGCGAAGCAGCCTTGTGAGCGAGCGCTTCGAGCACGGGGTTGCGCCCGGCGATGCGCAGGCCGTCGTCGGGGCGGGGGCGGCGTTTGCTCATGCCAGCGTCTGGGCTAAGGTTTCGAGGCGGCGGTGCAGTGTGGGCACGTACGGCTGGTGCGCAGGCTTCATCAGCACGCTGCGCAGGATGCGCACCTGCGGCTGGTCGGCGGTGAGGCCGGGGACGAGGGGCTGCAGCCGCTCGGACGCTACGCGTAGCACGCTCAAGAAGACGGGCTCGTCTTTGGCATGCATGGCCTCGTGAAAGAGCGACTGGCTCATCTGGTCGATAGCGCTCGCCGTGGCGACCTCCGTCGTCGGGAAGTACGTGACGATGTCGAGCTCGGGCGGGGTGAACAGCTCGAAGTGCGCGCTTTCCCGCAGCAGGTCGGCCCACTGCTGCGCCGCGTCGATGCCCGCTTGGAGGACGGCGCCGAGGCCTGTCATATCCAGCGGGAAGACCTGGAGCGTCAGCCACAGCGCACCTGCGGCAGCGCCCGCCCGCGAGCATTCGAGGCTGATCTCGCCGAGGTGCAGCTCGTCGGAGGTGAAGTAGGTGTAGGGCGAGTCGTGCTGGTAGAACCGTCCCACCGACGGGTCGCGGAAGAGGATGCTGCCGCAGCCGTAGGGCTGGAGGCCGTGCTTGTGCGGGTCGATGGCGACGGAGTCGCACTCGGCTAGGGCGCGGTAGTGGCGCTTCGTGTGCTCGCCGAGGCGCGCGCTCTTGTCCCACGCGAGAATCGTGTAGAACCCGCCGTACGCGGCATCGACGTGGATGCGCACGCCCGCGTCGCGGCACACGGGCACGATGTCGGCGATGGGATCGACGGTGCCGAAGCCCGTGGTGCCTGCGGTGACGACGATGGTGCCGATGTCACCCTCGGCCAAGCGCTGGCTGAGCGCGGCCACGTCCAGGCGACCGTCAGCGTCGGTGACAAAGCGGGCGGTGTCGAGGCCGATCACCTCGGCCATGCGGCCGTGCGTGTAGTGCGCCGCCTCGGTGAAGGCGATCTTCTTGCGGGGATGCAGGTGCCGCGCCACCCACAGGCCTTCGAGGTTGGCCACGGTACCGCCGCTCGTCAGGTGCCCCAGCGTATCGTCGGGGAAATGCACCATCGCCGCGAGGTCGCGCACGACCTCCTTCTCCATCTGTCCCGTAGGCGGTCCGCCGTCGAGCGCGTGATTGTTCGGGTTGATGAGCATCGCGCCGAGGTAGCCAAGCACGGCCACCGGATGCGGCGGTTTGAGCATCTGCCCGGCGTAGCGCGGATGGAAGAACGGGTAGTTGCCCTGCAGGCGCTCTAGGTACGTGTCCAGCGCTTCGCTGAGTCGATCCGGCGCCACCTGCAGCGAGGGGTGAGATTCGTACGCACCCCACGACTGCTGCCATGCCGCGATGGCATCGGCGACGTGAGTGAGGCGCGCGGGATCGGTCATGGAGAGGCGTCGGGATCGAGGAGCGAACGGATGCGCGCCTCCAACGCGGCTCCGCGCAAAGGTTCGCCGAAGCCTACGATCTGGCCACCGTGGTAGAGCACGCGGTACGGCACTTCCTTCACGCCGTAGACCCTGGAGACCACATCCAGGAAACCCTCGCGCAGCGCGTATCGCCGCCAGGGCCTCGGGTGCTCAGCCACGAATGCGTAGAGCCGCTCCAGGTCGCGCTCCACAGCAAAGCTCACAATCTCGAACCCATCGTCTTGGAATTCGGCGTAGAGCGTGTCCAGGATGGCCAGGTCGTCGCGGCAGGTGGCGCAGTCGAGGTTGTAGAAGTCGAGCAGGACGGTGCTGCTGTCCATATCGGGCCACTCGTTCAGGCCTTCTTGGAAGGCGATGCCCGTCCGCACCTGCACAAACCCATCGCCGATGTCCAGGCCGTACTTTTTGCCGATTACCCCACCAACCTCCTCGGCCTGGTCGGTCTCGGGATACTCGTTGATGAGCCGCTCGCCCAACGCCAAGGCACGCGGCGAGCTGCCCTCCCACTGGTAGGCCTCCATCGTCAAGCGATGCAGTACGTCGCGCCGCGTGGACGGCGTGGGGTGATCATCGAGGAAGGCGTCGAGGTAGTCGGCGTGCTCCTGTGGGCTGTCGGCGATGAAGATGCGCAGGAGCGCCGGGGCGATGTTCCAGTAGAGCGAGGTCGGTGGGATGTGCTCGCGGAGGGCGCGCTTGAAGTCGGCGGAGAGCAAGCCGGGCTTCTGGAGATCGACCCGCCCGTAGATAGCCCGGAAGCCGCCGATCTCGACGAAGGTGCGCAGCATCGCAAACGTACGGGCGACGGACTCTTCGGCGCGCAGCGCGTGGAATACTTGATCCTGCACCGCCACACGGCGCTCCCACGCGCTCTCCTCGGGCGACGGGTTGGGCCCGCGGCGCTGTCCGTTGGGACGGTAGCGGCGGAAGAAGTCGGCGGGCATCCACGTCGTCGCCTCGTCGTGGAAGGCGGCGAACTGCTCGTGCCAGCCATCGTCTGGCCCGTACGTGAACTGGGCGCCCAGGAGGCTGTCGGCGGGGACGAGTTCGGCGTCGATGCGGAGCGTGAAGCTGTCCGAAGGCGCGGCGACGAGGTAGTGGAAGGCCCCGTTGCCTTGGTAGCGGAAGCCGTCCACGTTCATGTCACGCAGGGCGATGCGGAGATCGGCCACGGCGGTGGTCGTCATCCCCGGCATGTCCAAGACCACCTCGTCGAGCGGGGCAGGCACGGTGGCGGTGTACTGCGCGAGCGACACCTGCTCCAGCATCGCGCCCTGCTCGTAGTCGAAATCCGTGTGCCCCGTGGTGATGCGCGTGTACGACTGGTCGGAGTCGAGGATGAGCGGACCCAGCTGCACGTCGAGCCGGATGGTACCGGGTTCCATCAGGAACAGCGTCTCGGTGCTCCGTCGATGCAGCGCCCCCGAGAACTGCAGCGATACGTAGCCCAGTCGATCTACCTCCACTCGGTAGCGGCCATCGGCGTCGACCTCCATCCGGCTCTTGTCTGTACTCGATGAGACGACGCGCTGGTTGCGAAAGGTGGCTTCGACGACGGCCACGGCCATCGGCTCGCCATCCCATCCCACCACGCGCCCTTCGATGACGGACGGTGGCGCCTGTGCCACCGCGGAGGTGCTGAGTATCCCTGCCAGTACCAGAACTATCCCGAAGTGCCGCATTCCTATCTCAATAGTATGTGTGGGTCCGTGCCCAACAGACACGCGAGCCTGCGGTTTCGTTGCTCTCGGCCTTGGGAATCCTCGGGCGCGGTTCGTCAGGTGGGCTGCGGTTCGGCGACGCGCACCCGCTTCGAGGTCAGCACGAGCCCGACGACGCCGAGCAGCATCAGGATCGAGGAGATCACCTCGGCCTGGGTGACCTGCAAGCCGAACAGATCGAAGACGTTGTTGACGCGGATCTTCTCGATGAGGAAGCGCTCGGCGCCGTTGAAGACGAGGTAGAGCGAGAACAGCCAGCCGGCCCGAAACGCATGCTCGCGCACGGCCCACAGGATGGCGAAGATGAGGAGGCACATGGCGATCTCGTAGAGTGGCGTGGGGTAGACGCCGGCGCCGCTGAGGTCGATGCCGAGGTAGTTGCGCGGGTAGGTCTCGTACCAGAGCCACGTGGGCAGGAAGTCGGGCTTCGCAGCGAGGTCTGAGGCGATGCCCCAGTCGCCGTCGCCCGCGAGGTGGCAACCCATCCGCCCGATGCCATAGCCGAGGATGAGGCCGGGCGCGACGGCGTCGGCGAAGCGCGGGACGGAGAGGCCTTGCCGCCGCACGTACCACGCCACGAACGCGGTAGCCACGAGCAAGCCGCCATAGTACGTGAAGCCTGCTTGTGAGAGGATCATCCCGATCGGGTCGCGGCTGAACGTGTCGAGGTTTTCGAGGATGTGGAAGAGCTTCGCGCCCGCAAACCCGATGACGACGGCGTAGACGGTGAGCGTAGCCATGATGAGGCCGGGCTGCTGCTCCACGGTGCGCACCTTACCGTCTTTTCCCTTCTCGCGCACCAGCAGCGGACCGACTTGCCCGAGGGCGTGCATCCGGTTGAGTTCGCGCGACGTCAACGCGCCTGCCACCCAGGCTGCCAACGCCACCATCGCGCCGAAGGAGTAGAGCGAGAACGGCAGCTCGAAGCCGAACACGTCGGGGAAGATGTCGGTGAGGCGGGGATACATGGCGTGGGCGGCGAGTGGTTCAGCACGCCGCAAACGCCTGAGTGCGCCGGGGTTTCAACCGTTCGTCGTACTTGTCGCGCTGGAGATGCTCGTCTTGGGGGCCATTCTGGAGAATGTCTGTGCGTTTCAATTTGTCATCCCGAGCGAAGTCGAGAAACCGAAGGTTCACGGAACGTAAATCTCCCACCCTGACGTTGTGCAAAGCGTAATCGGGGGAGATCCCTCGACTCTGGCCTACGACCTCCGCTCGGGATGACACGAGTGGGTGTCTACCGCACGTACGCAGCCAATGCGCTGAACGCCACGGCTTCCTGCTCGCCCGTTGCCATGCGCTTCACCTGCGCCTCGCCAGCGGCCAGTTCGTCCTGTCCGATGATGGCCGTGAAGGGCGCGTTCTGGCGGTTGGCTTCGCGCATCTGCGCCTTCATGGAGCGCCCCTTGAGGTCGAACGCCACAGCCACACCGTCGGCGCGGAGCTGCTGCGCCAGGGCGAACACGCGGCGCTGGGCGTCATCGCCGAGAGCGACGAGGAAGACGTCGGGCGTGGTGGCCTCGGGCAAGGCGTAGCCTTCGGCCTGGAGCGTGATGAACAAGCGCTCGAAGCCAGCGGCGAAGCCCACGGCGGGCACGGGCTGCTTGCTGCCTACCTCTTGCGCGAGCAGGTCGTAGCGTCCGCCGCCCGCGAGGGCGTTCTGCGCGCCCAGCTTGCCGCCGAGCAGTTCGAACGCGGTGCGTGTGTAATAGTCGAGGCCGCGCACGAGGAACGGGTCGAGCTCGTAGCGCACGCCCAGGTCGTCGAGCAGGCCGCAGACGGCCTCGTGGTGCGTGCGGCTGGCGTCGTCGATGTAGTCGAGGAGCAGCGGCGCGTCGTCCAGCAGCTTGCGCTCGTGCTCCACCTTGGTGTCGAGCAGGCGGAGGGGGTTGCTGTCGAGGCGTTCCTGGCTGGTGGCCGTCAGGTCGTTGCGGTACGGCGCGAAGTAGGCCTGCAGCGCCTCCTTGTAGCGCGGGCGGCTCTCGGCGTCGCCCAGGCTGTTGAGCTTCAGCGTCATGCCCTCCACGCCGAACGCGTCGTAGATCGCCATCATGAGCGCGATGAGCTCGGCGTCGGCGCGGGCGTCGCTGCTGCCGATGTACTCGGTGCCAAACTGGTGGAACTGGCGGTAGCGGCCTTTCTGCGGACGCTCGGCGCGGAAGCACGGCCCCATGTAGTAGAGGCGCTGCACGCCGCCCTGCTGTGCCAGGTTGTGCTGCAGGTACGACCGCATCACGGGCGCCGTCACCTCGGGGCGCAGGACGTAGTGCGTGTCGCCGCGCTCGAACGCGAACATCTCCTTCGAGACGATGTCGGTGAGGGCGCCGAGGCCGCGGGCGATCAGCGGCGTGGGCTCCAGCACGGGCGTGCGAATCTCGCCAACGTGGAAGCGGCGCATCACGTCGCGGATCTGATTCTCCACGTGCTGCCACTGCGCAGAGGTGGCGAGGTTGCTGCCCTCGGCACGGACGGCGTACGGCAGGATGTCGAAGGTGCCTTTGATGCTCTGAAACTTGGTCGATCCCGCCATGGGTGCGGCTTTCGTCGGTTTTTGGGAATGCGGAGTGCCGCTTCTGAGAGAAGCCTGTACGTCTTAGCTTGTCATCCCGAGCGGAGGCCGAAGGCCAGAGTCGAGGGATCTCCCACTTTATCGTCGTGCAAAATGCAGGCGAGGGAGATCCCTCGGCTTCGCTCGGGATGACAAAGGGAAGCGGTGTGCTGCACGTTGAGTCGTCAGATTCGGCAAGCTGACATGCATGATACGTGCCGATGCGGCTTGTGCGTGTGGAGTTTGGGGAAAGGCGGTGACTGGTGAGCGCGCTGCTTTTGGGAATGCTGGCGGCTTCGGTAGCTTGGACGTTCATTTTTGAGCGCGCACAACATCAATTCGCAGGGCGAGCCAAAAACGCTGTCGATCTCGTGCGCGTCTTCTCGATGAGCGCAGCGGATGCCCACGGCACATCTCCGCACCTAGCGAGCCGCATGATGGGCGATACTGCTGAGTGTATTGCTGTTTGCTCGCCAGCTGAACGCGCTCATCCGCTCTTCCCGGCGCGCTCCTGGCCGCGACATCGACGGGCCGACTCGCGCAGCTCCTTCGCCAACGTTGTGCATCTCCACGCTTATCGAATGGTACGTCCGCCCGGTGTGGACACCCACGCAGCATCCCGGGCAGGGCGCGTTGGGCGGAAGCCCGGTGCGTTTTGCATGTTTCGGAAGACCAGCTTGACCTACAGGCATTGCACTATCGTGTCGTTCCAAAAGATGCGCGGCCCGTGCGGCCGGGAAACGGGCTTCGTGCGTATGTGGATGGTGCCGTGCCTTTTGGTTCTTTTACTACGTGAACCTGCGGTTTCGACAGTGAAAAGAACGACTCCCATTGCGGGAGACAGTGACGTGGTGCCAACCGTCAAGCTGGACAGGGCGTAATCTACTTCGCTGGCCCAGGCGTTCATGCCGAGATGAAGAAGCTCCCATCGTATGTAGCGGATTCGCAACGCTGAACCTTGCTCATCTTATCCGAACACGCGGTCGAGGTAGCGTTGGGCAGCCTGCTCGTGGCCGCGCATCTTCTCCTCCCCCATCCGGTCGAGATGCCCGGTCAGCATCGACATGCGGCGGTAGCCTTCGATCTGCTCGCGGTAGTCGCGCATGAACGTCCAGAACAGCCCGTCCCACTCGGCCTCCCAGTCGCCGCGTGGGTAGTGGCTCATCTTGCGCAGGTAGTTGGCGCCGCTGAAGTAGGGCTTGGTCGTAGTCGTCGGCCCGTCGGCGTGCTGACTCATGCCGTACGTGTTGGGCACCATCACCCAGTCGTAGGCATCCACGAAGAGCTCCATGAACCAGCGGTACACGGCGCGCGGATGCACCCGCGAGAGGAAGAGCGCGCTCCCCAGCACCATCAGCCGCTCGATGTGGTTGGCATAGCCCGTTTGGAGCACGCGCTGGATGACGTCGTCTACGGGGACGAGGCCCGTGGTGCCGTCGTACCACGCCTCCGGCAGGTCGCGCTCGAAGCCCCACATGTTGCCGTTGCGCATGGGCACGCCTTCCAGGTCGTAGGTGGCCCGCATAAACTCGCGCCACCCGATCACCTGCCGTACGAAGCCCTCCAGCGACGCGATAGGCACGTCGCCCTCGTGCGCCATCACGGCGTCGATCACCTGCGGCGGCGTGAGCAGGCCGATGTTGAGCATGGGCGTGAGCACGCCGTGGTAGAAGTGCGACTGGCCGGGCTCGAAGGCGTCCTCGTACGGCCCGAAGCGGTATAGCCGCTGCTCCACGAACACGTCCAGCCACGCGGCGGCCTCGTCGTGCGTCGTCGGGTACGGCAGTGGCGAGGATTGACCGATGTGATCGCCGAAGTGCTCTTCGACATATGCCGAGGCCTCAGCGATGTAGTCGTCTTGATCGATCCTAGGCAGCGGCGGCACCTCGGCGAGCGCCTTCTCTGTCAGCTTCTTGCGGTTCTCCGTGTCGAAGCTCCACCGCCCGCCGATGGGCTCGCCGTCGCCATCCATCAGCAGATCCAGCCGCCGCCGCTGGTGCTTGTAAAAGGTCGCCATGAAGTAGCGCTTGCGGCGGGCGAAGAAGTCGGCGTTCTGCTGGCGCGTGTTGAGGAAGAGCGGCGTGTCGAGGATGTCCTGCGTGATATCCGCGGCGCTTGCTGCTCGGTCGATGCGCTTTTCGAGTGTGAAGTCGACGGGCTCGCAGTAGCGCACGGCGTCGAAGCCGTCTTCAGCCAGCCCTGTGAGCAAATTATCGGTGGAGATACGGTCGGCCCAGGCGACGTAGCGGAGGGTGTGGCCGTCGGCTTCGAGCGTATCGGCGTAGCGACGCATGGTGGCGCGGTGCAGCGTCAGGCGCAGCTTGTGGTAGCGGGCCGGATACTGGGCGTCGCGGAAGAACAGGTCGTCTTCGACGAGGACCACGGCATCGCAGCCGTCCAGCGCAGGATGGTCGGCGAAGAGTTGGTTGGGGAAGACGAGGGCGGCGGTAGGCATCGGCAGACAGCGTGTGTGAGCCGATCTTAACGCGGCATGCGTCATCGGGTCGTACGCCGATGGTGAGGATGTAGTCACGCCAGCCGCACATGCAGCCGATGCCCTGCTGTTACTCGGGGGGCGCCCCAGGCGGACGCGGCGGACCGGGCGGAGGCGACTCCGCTGAGGGAGGGCGCGGCGGGCTGGGCGGTGCCCCCGGTGGACGCCCTGGCGATTGTCCTGCCGATGGGGGCCGCGGTGTTGGCGGACCGGGCGGCGAGCTTGGTGGGCGGGCTGGCGGTGGTCCTGCCGAGGGCGGGCGCCCGAGCGGTGGTCCTGCAGACGGAGGGCGCGGTGTAGGTGGCCCTGGAGGACCCGGCGGCCGTACTCCCGGCGGTCCCGCTCCTGCTGGTCGGGGCGCTGGCGGCCCAGGTCGTGACGGTGCGGCGCGTCCAGCAGGCTGCGCGGCAGGGGCGCCTACGGCCAACACGTCAGCGAGCGGACGCAGCCAGCCCTCGCGCCACGCCAGCGTCAGGGCGACCGCCCACGACGTAGCGCCAATCCAGAGGATCCACGACAGGATGGCAAAGCTGACCTCGTCGCGCACCAGCAGGGGTACAATCGCGAGCGCGATCAGGCCGTAGCCCGCCACACGCGGCAGCGTCCACGAGGTGGGAGGCGTGGCGTCGGTCACCTTGCGCCAGTTGCGGTCGAGCGTGAGCGCCAGCAGCGCGCAGCCGATGTAGGCCAGCGCAAAGCCCGCCAGCAGGAGGGCACCGTCACGTATCATCGGACTGCTGTGCTGTAGGTGGAGGAGCGATGGGTGCAGGGGTGCGGGTTGCAGCGCCGTCGCCTTCGGGCGGGCCTGCTACGGCAGTGCGCGAGCGCCCGCCGGGACGGGCCGCGATGCGCGACGCTGGGCGGACGGCGGCGCGCACGGGCGGCGCCTTCTCGGGCACGGTGGTTTTCTCAGGCGGCACGAGTTCGGCCTTGGCCTTGCGGTCGAGGCGGCGGGCAATCACGACGCACAGCGCGGCCGTTGCCAGCAGCAGCGCATCCATGCCGAACACGTTCCACTGGCCGTCGATGGCTGTCTGGATCATGTGGCCGCCCGTCGTCAAGGCATTCAGCACGACGGCGGCTACCGAGAGCACGGCAGTCGCCCACAGCTGATCGCTCCATGCCCGGCGGCGCCGCACCCAGGCGTGGGCAAACGTGCCAATCCAGAACAGGTAGAAGGCGATCACCTCCACCGCGGAGCGCTCGATGCCGCCCAACTCAAAGCCGAGCGGCAAAATGCGGTTGACGACGAAGAACAGCGCCGTGGCCGCAATGATGCCCGTCACGCTGCCGATGGTGAGCATCTCCACGATCTTGATGCTCTTCATCCCAAGCTCTTCGTGCTTCTTGCGGCGCTTCTCCATCCAGTAGATGAAGCCCGTGCCGATGAGGATGCAGCCCGTCAGCCCCGCCAGGAAGTAGAGCCAGCGCAGCGCCCAGTGATCGAACTGGATGATGTGGAAGCCGATCAGGAAGTGCTGCGCTGTCATCACGGGCTCCGTCACGAAGTGGTGCAGCACCTCGCCCGTGGCCGCGTCGAAGAAGAACACGTCGCGGTCGTAGTGGACGTGGTCCTGGTAGGAGCGCCGCACGTAGACGTAGCTGTTGGCATCGCCGGG
>JBCCMF010000036.1:0-22798 GCA_039026435.1 Bacteroidota bacterium | reverse complement strand
GCAAGCGGTTTTTCGACCCGCCGTTGCCGCTCGAGGCCCTGCCGCCCGTCGACGCGGTGCTGATCTCGCACGACCACTACGACCACCTGGACCTGCCCACCATCCAGGCGCTCGCCGACCGCGTGCCGCACTTCCTGGTGCCGCTCGGGATCGGGTCGCACCTGGAGTACTGGGGCATCGCCGCCGACCGCATTGTCGAACTCGACTGGTGGGACGAGACCGAGGTGGGCGGCGTGCGGCTAGTGAGCACGCCCGCGCGACACTTCTCCGGCCGCTCCCTCACTGACGCCGACGCTACGCTCTGGACGGGTTGGGCCATGCTCGGCAGCGAGCAGCGCGTGTTCTACTCGGGCGACACCTCGCTCACGCCATCGTTCGCCGAGGTAGGCGAGCGCTTTGGACCGTTCGACGTGACGATCATTGAGACGGGCGCCTATAACCCCGCGTGGCGCGACGTCCACCTGGGCCCTGAGCAAGCCGTGGCCGTCCACCAGATGGTGCGCGGAAATGTGATGCTGCCCGTCCACTGGTGTACGTTCAACCTCGCTATGCACGGTTGGACGGAGCCCGCCGAGCGTGTGCGCATCGCCGCTGAGCCGCTCGGCATCGCCGTTGCCTTTCCGCGCCCCGGCGAGAGCATCACGGCTACCAGTTACCCGACCGAAGCGTGGTGGCCCACCCTCCCGTTTGATTCTGCTGAAGCCGTCTCCAACATCTCCAGCAGCTTGCCCGACAGCGTGCGTGCGCTCGTGCCCTGAGCAATTCTGTCAAGTCTAAACAGAGATTGTGCACTAAATGTTGATAACTACTACATAGACGCTACATAAGAAATCGACTAAATGAGGCCAATTTCGACGGTTCAGCACTAAGAAAACCCAATCCACTACATAAGCGCTACATAAAGCTCTCTTGGTTGGATGCCCAAATCGGAATGTAGCTTGCGTGTCGCTTCGATTTACTCTCTGGGTCGCTCGGCTTGATGTAGCCCTCTCTGATCGCCTCGTTTATGATCTTGGTCGCTGCAGGATAGTTTGTGTCTGCTATACCGAATCTTTCTCGGATTGAGCTATTCGTCACTTCATCTCCAGACTCGTACTTCAAGCATGCATGTTGATAACAGGCACGTACACGCTCTTGCTTACTCATCTCGCCAACAGGACGTGGCGCGTAAAGTACTGCCCGTGTGTGCGTCGCCAGCGTTATGAAGTTAGGCGGGGGTAAACGAAACTCTTCCACACTATGGACTACCTTGTCTATCCCACTGCCTCGCTCCTCGCAAATATGGCATTCCCTCATAAGCCGAGCGATGGTCTCATTCCTTGATATTGGGGCACCGTTCAGGAATTGAAGTGGATCGATTAATGGCTTTCCATTGTTCGTGATCTCCATTCTGTCCTCGAATATTTCGACCATGGGATTGGTGCCAGACTGTAGCAGATCCTGGTGTATCAGAGCATTTGCCACAAGCTCCCTGATGGCAATCCTCGGGTATGGGCGAAGGACTTTTCGGAGAGCTCCTGTGATCTCTTCTTCGCTCTCGATAAACCGTTCTATCGAATTGATCAAGCCTTCAAAGCCGACTGCATAACCTTTCTGCCCTTCGATTTCCTGCTTTGTTTTGACTTTGCTACGACCGTCGTAGACAATCAAACGCACAGCCTTCCGCTGAAACCTCGGGAAGTCGGCTATCCGCCTCGCAAAGAGCAAGGCCCCTGCGTTGGTTATTGAGAATGACGATCCATCATCGACCAAAACTCCAAGGCGCCCAAGTTGAGCAATGATAGCGGTGCGGTTGGTAGGTAGAGGACTCTCTATCAACTCGAAGATCTTGGGGTAGTCAACCAGTTGAATGACTTGCTGCTCGGTCAAATCATTGGCCGCAATTCTATTCTCGAACTTGGTGTCCTGAGCCATGCCCCAGAGCTTCCTTTCGAGTTCCCGGTTGTCACGCAGCTTTTTTAAAGTTGAACCAACTCTTACGTATTCGACTCCCCTGAAAGAAACTGGTCCATGTGGCGCAGCATCCACAATGACGATGCTGACACTCACCTCGCTATGGGTAAAGTCGTAGATTTCGAAGTGGACATGCGGATCCAATAAGCGATTTAGCCAAGCCTCCAGGGGCTCATTGCCATGCTTCTCCTCCAAAAGTCTGACGCGGGTCCCAACGACCTTTAACGTTTTGTCTTCAACGCCAAAGATCAGATAGCCGCGCTGCTGTCCCTTCAAGCGGGCAGAGTTCGACAGACCGGATACATACTGCCCGACAAGCTCCGGTGTGTACTTGTTCTTCTTGAACTCAATCCACTCACGTTCTTGCCCCAAAGCAAGAATGCTATCAACGAGTTGGTTAAGCTCTGCCTCTTTCATCTCATTGTGCTTTGCAACAGCGCCCGACCTCCGCGAAGGAAGCCGGGCGCTGCCGGATGGGATTGCTCACTCCAATGGACGATAGTCGTCCCGATCAGCCGCAGCCGCTGCTGCTGCCGCAGTTCACGCACACGTAGCAGGCGCCGCTCCGGATGGTGATGCTGCCGCAGTTGGAGCAGGCGGGCGCGTCTTCTTGGTTCTGGAAGGCGCCGGGCTGACCAGCGCGCTCCTCAGGGACGAACTTGGCTTCGGCGAGGAAATCCTCAACCGTTGTCCCCACGAGCGGCTCGGTGGTGGCTTCGGCAATGCTGAGCTCCATCTGCGTGGCGTCGGAGGCAGGGCCGTTGCGGTCGATTTGTGCCGCAACGGCCTCAGTAGGGTTTACGGTACCCTCCGTGGCGTCAGCGTCGGAGTCTAGGCCGTTGCGGTCAGTTGCCGCAACGGCCTCAGTAGGGTTTACGGCATCCTCCGTCTCGGGCTGAGGCAAGAACTTGAGTCCAAGGTATCGGAATATGTAATCCATCAAGCTCTTAGCTATCGGGATCTGCTTGTTGTTCGTGAAGCCGCTCGGCTCGAAGCGCGTGTGGCTGAACTTGCGCACCAGGTCTTCCAGCGGCACGCCGTACTGCAGCGCCAGCGAGATCGACGTGGCGAAGGCGTCCATCATGCCCGAGATCGTGGAGCCCTGCTTGGCCATCGTGATGAAGATCTCACCCGGCATCTTGCTCTCCGGGTACAGGCCCACGTGCAGGTAGCCCTCGTGGCCCGCGATGGAGAACTTGTGCGTCACCGAGGGGCGCTCGTCGGGCAGGCGCTTGCGGACGGGCTTGTAGACCACTTTCTCCACTTCGACCAGCTTCTCGACGATCTCCGGCACTTCGGTCGCCATGCCGTCGCCCGAGGCCTCGACCGTCTCCTTGTTCTTCGTGTTGCCGCCTTTCGACGTCGAGAGCGGCTGCGAACGCTTGGAGTTTTCGCGGTAGATGGCCACGGCTTTCAGGCCGTACTTCCAGCTCTGCATGTACGCGTCGGCAATCTCCTCGATCGTCGAGCTCTCCGGCATGTTCACCGTCTTCGAGATCGCGCCCGAGATGAACGGCTGGCAGGCGGCCATCATCTTGATGTGGCCGAGGTGGTGGATCGACCGGGTGCCGTTGAACGGCTTGAACGCGCAGTCGAAGACTGGCAGGTGCGCCTCGTCCAGACCCGGCGCACCTTCGATGGTGTCGTTCTGGTCGATGTACGTCATGATGCCTTTGATGGCATCCTCGCTGTAGCCCAGCCGCGCCAGTGCTTCCGGCACCGTCTGGTTGACGATCTTGAGCATGCCTTCGCCCTTGCCAGCCAGCAGCTTGTACTTGACCAGCGCGATGTCCGGCTCCACGCCCGTCGTGTCGCAATCCATCATGAAGGCGATGGTGCCCGTGGGCGCGAGCACGGTGGCTTGCGCGTTGCGGTAGCCGAACGCCTCGCCGTTGGCGACCATGCGGTCGAGCGACTCGGTGGCGGCCTCGCGGAGGTAAGCCGGGGCTTTGTCGAAGAGGTCGTCGTCGATGGCGGCGCGGTGCATGCGCATCACTTCCATCATCGACTCGGCGTTGTTTTCGTAGCCGTCGAACGTACCAATCTTCGGATTCGCGGCCACCTCAGCGCTGCGGGCATACGCTTCGGCGTGCTCCATCGCCATGATGCAGCCCGCGATGGCGTTGCCTTCGTCGGAGTCGTAGGGGACGCCCATCGACATGAGCAGCGCGCCCAGGTTGGCGAATCCGAGGCCCAGCGGGCGGTATTTGTGGCTGTTGCCTGCGATCTTGGCGCTCGGGTAACCCGCGTTGTCCACCAGGATCTCCATCGCCGTGATGTAGATGCGGGCGGCGGCGCGGAAGCGGTCCACGTCGAACGTGCCGTCGGCGTTCTGGAACTTGCGGAGATTCAGCGAGGCGAGGTTGCACGCGCTGTTGTCCAAGAACATGTACTCCGAGCACGGATTCGACGAGTTGATGCGGCCGTCGTTCTTACACGTGTGCCACTTCTGGATGCTGTCTTCATACTGCGCGCCGGGGTCGCCGCAGACGTGGGTGCCCTCGGCGATCTTCGTCAGCAGCGTGGCCGCATCTACGGTCTCGATGGCCGTGCTGTCCGTGACGGCGCGGAGCGCATACTGCTCGCCGTTGTCCGCCGCCGACATGAACGCGTCGTCCAAGCGTACGGACTGGTTGACGTTCTGGAAGGCGACGGAGCCGTAGGCCGGGCCGTTGAACGAGCCGTCGTAGCCTTCTTCGATGAGCGCCCAGGCTTTGCGCTCCTCTTCCATCTTGGCGCCGATAAACTCCTCGATGTCGGCGTGCCATATCTTGAGCGTCTGCATGATGGCGGCGCGGCGCGTCTTGCCGCCGCTCTTGATGGTGCCGCCTGTGGCGTCCTGCACGCGCATGAAGCTCACCGGACCGCTCGGAATGCCGCCACCCGACAGCTTCTCTTTCGACGAGCGCAGCGTGGACCAGTCGGCGCCGACGCCGGAGCCGTACTTGAAGAGCCGCGCGCTCTCGCTCATGAGCTGCCAGATGTCGTCGATGCTGTCATCCACCGAGATGATGAAGCAGGCCGACGCCTGTGGGCGCTCGTACGGATCGACCTCGACGATTTTCTTCTTGCGACGGTCCCATCCGAAGATGGTCTTGCCGCCGGTGTCGCGCACGCCATACTGGTGGTAGAGGCCCACGTTGAACCACACCGGACTGTTGAAGGCGCCGTGCTGGTTGACGCAGAGCCACGTCAGCTCGTCGTAGAAGCGCTCGGCGTCGGCCTTGGTGGCGAAGTAGTTTTGCTTCTGGCCCCAGTCGGCGATGGTGCGCGTGACACGGTGGATCAGCTGACGTAGCGAGTGCTCGCGTCCGCCGTCTTCGGGCGCGGTGCCAGCCAGCTCCACATCGCCGTAGAAATACTTGCTGCTCACCACGTTCGAGGACAGCTGGCTCCACGAGACGGGAAACTCAACGTCCTTCTGCTCGAAGATGGCCTCGCCCTTCGGATTCTTGATGGCCGCGTCTCGGAAGCCCCACTCAACCGATTCAAACGGGTTCTGGCCGTCAGTGGAAAAGGTGCGTTCGATCGACAGGCCTTTGGCAAGGGCCTTGGCGTCTGCTGGCGGGGGGGCCTCCAGCAGCGAGGTTTGGTTCGCAGGCGTAGGCATGAGTTCAGCCTCTAAATAGCATGGGTACAACGGGAAGACGAGGGAGACGTCGGCAGGCGTAAAGGCGTCCCTTTTGGGCGGGGGGTCACTCGCACAAACGGCCGCAGCTGGTGGCGCCTGGGAGACCGGGTTGGGGAACGGTCGGGGCGATGTAGGCTGCGGGGACAAAGAACGGTTTACCACACTGAGGCGGTAAACCGTGATCGTCTGGGCCGACGTAATGGATCATAAGAACGGAGGGGTCATTGGCTTTTGCAAGCAGTTTTTTTCCACAAAACGCCGCCTTTTGTTCACGAGCCCGTTACTTCGTCAAATCTGCATTTTTAGCCCGCTTTACGCACGATCTGATAGGATCTGCATCCTGCTTCACAAGCCTGAAACGCCTATGAATCGCGGTTATCAACACGATCGATATGTGCAGGAGACAATAACGGCGAGTAGGCTGTGGAAATAACGGATTTCAAGAATAAATGGCGTGCGTAAATGAGCTATAAGCGCCGGGCTCGGGAAGCCCTCGATGCACGGCGGCACCGTGGGAAAGGTTGTATCTTGGCGCACCTGTCTGCTGCCCCTCGCCCATCGTATATGCCTGATTCATCGACCCAACTCGGCCCCGGCATACTGCTGATCGCCCCGCCGATGATGGACGATCCGAACTTCCGACGTGCGGTGGTCTTGCTCTGTGAGCACGGCGATGAAGGCTCATTCGGACTGGTGCTCAACCGCATGCTGGAGCTGGAACTGCGCGACGTGCTGGATGAGGCCGAGCTTGCTGCTGACCCGCTGAGCTTGGGCGGCCCGGTGCAGCCCAACACGCTTCACGTGCTGCATCGGCAGGAGAGCTTGGACGAGGCGGTTGCCGTGACCGACGGCGTCTACTGGAGCGGCGACTTCGAGCGGATCATCGAGCAAGTGCGTCTCGGGCAAGCCCCCGAAGGCGAGTTCCGCTTCTTCCTCGGCTACGCAGGATGGGGCGCGGGCCAGCTAGAGGAGGAGTTGTCGCACGACAGCTGGATCGTAACGCCCGTCCGCGCCGACGAGGTCTTTGCGGTGGAGCCCGAGAAGCTCTGGCGGCACGTGCTGCGGCGCATGGGCGGCGACTACGCCATCCTCGCCAACTTCCCCACCGACCCGCGCATGAACTGATCTTCCGAAAAATAGCATGCAGCTCAGTTGGCACGACACGCACAACCGCCCCCTCCAGGGGGCTGCCCGAAGGGCTGGGGGTGTATCCTCACGCCCAAGGAT
Organism: Bacteroidota bacterium; assembly: GCA_039026435.1. Classification (GTDB taxonomy): domain Bacteria; phylum Bacteroidota; class Rhodothermia; order Rhodothermales; family JBCCMF01; genus JBCCMF01. Next base: position 15,987 of record JBCCMF010000036.1, on the reverse strand, counting down.
ATACACCCTCCGACCCGCCTGTGGGCGGCCCACCTCCCTCCAGGGAGGCGTTCTGGTGCTTGCGACGGACGCGGGTCCGAGAGTCGAAGTGGTGCAGTGTGATTTTGCACAAATGGTACGAGAGGCTGTCTAGCACCTGCGCATGGCCGTCCCGCACTTCACGTACCCAAGCGCCTACCTCCAGGCCTTCACCACACAGGTCTTCCAGCACTTCGGCGTGCCCGATACCGACGCGGCGCAGGCCGCCGAGATCCTGGCGCTCAGCGACCTGCGCGGCATCGAGTCGCACGGCGTGGCACGGCTCTACGCCTACCACCGCAAGCTGAAAGCGGGTGACGTCAACCCTACACCGCAGATCAGCATCGTGCGCGAGACGCCAAGCACTGCCACGGTGGATGGCGACAACGGGCTGGGGCTCGTGGTGGGGCCGTGGGCGAACCAGCTGGCGATGCGCAAGGCCGAAGCCGTGGGCTCGGGCTGGGTGGGCGTGCGGAACAGCAACCACTTTGGCATTGCGGGTTACTACCCGATGCAGGCGCTGGAGCACAACCTGATCGGCTGGGCGATGACGAATGCGACGGCGCTCGTGGCACCGCTGTGGAGCCGCGAGCGGATGCTGGGCACCAACCCCATCGCCATCGCCTTCCCCGGCCTCGACGAGCCGCCCATCGTCATCGACATGGCGACGAGCGTAGTGGCGTACGGCAAGATCGAGATCGCGCGGCGCCTGGAGCAGTCCATCCCCGAAGGCTGGATCATCGACGCCGACGGCAACGCCACCACGGATCCCAACGCGATGCCCGCGGGCGGGGCACTGCTGCCCCTCGGCGCAGAGCGGGCGCACGGCGGCCACAAAGGCTATGCGCTCGCGTCGATGGTGGACATCCTAACGAGCGTGCTCAGCGGCGCCAGCTGGGGACCTTTCGCGCCGTCGTTCGCGCTCCAGAGCAGTGCGGAGCGGGCATCGCGAGGGCAAGGGCTCGGGCAGTTCTTCGGCGCAATGCAGATCGCCGGCTTCCGCGACTCCACCGAGTTCAAGCAGGAGATCGACGCGTGGATCCGCACGTTCCGCACCGCCGCACCCGCCGCCGGCACCGACGGCCCGCTCATCCCCGGCGACCCCGAGCGGCGGGCGCATGCACAGCGCAGCATCGACGGCATCCCGCTGCCTGAGCCCGTGGTGCAAGACCTTCGGCAGATCGGGCGCGACATCGGCGTGGCGTTCGACCCGTGAGCGTTGCGGGAGTGCAGCGTCACGGCTACTTTGAGGGCGTTCTTTCACTCGGCAGCATCCGCACTATGATTCCCCGCTCGCTCCTCACCCTCGTCGTCGCGCTTGTCCTCGTCAGCTGCAGCAGCGCACCGCCTGCGTCAGATGTGCAGTTGCCCGCGCTCTTCTCTGACCACATGGTGCTCCAGCGCGACATGCCGATCCCCGTCTGGGGCACGGCCTCGCCGGGCGGGCTGGTCACGGTATCGCTCGACGGTAATACCCGCACGGCCGTCGCGAGCAGCGATGGTGCCTGGCAGGTCGATCTGCCGACGATGGATGTGAGCGGTCCGCACACCTTGACCGTGATGGGCACCGATACCACCACGTTTTCTGATGTGCTCATCGGGGATGTGTGGGTGGGCTCGGGGCAGTCGAACATGTACTGGGAGGTGCGCCAGTCGGCGGATGCCGACGCCGAGATCGCGGCGGCCAGCTATCCGAACCTGCGCATCTTCGACGTGGGCCTCGACGCCAGCATGGTGGAGCAGGACGACGTAACGAGCGACGGATGGATGGCCGTGACGCCGGAGACCATCGCCCGGTTCTCGGCCGTGGCGTACTACTTCGGGCGCGAGGTCCATCAGGAGATGGATGTGCCCATTGGCCTCATCCGCACGGCCTGGGGCGGCACACGAGCCGAGGCTTGGACCAGCCGCACCACGCTACGCACGCTCGACGACTATCGCCCCATCGTGGAGGAGATGGACACGATCGGGTACGCCGACTACATGGAGGCCAAGAGCGAGGGCTACGGACCAGCGATGGCGGCGTGGAACGCCCAGGTGCGCGACCTCGACGCGGGTTACACCGACGCCAGCGCCTGGAACGCGCCAGACTTGAATGACAGCGCATGGGACACGATGACGCTGCCCATCGAGTGGGAGTTGGCCGGGCTGGACGGTTTCGATGGCATCGTCTGGTTCCGCCGCACCATCCAGGTGCCCGCCAATTGGGCAGATAGCGAACTCACGCTGCAACTCAGCACCATCGACGACTGGGACTCGACCTACGTGAACGGCACACTCGTGGGGCACATGGAGAACTACGCGGCCGAGCGCCACTACACCCTGCCTGCGGGCGTGATGCAGCCGGGCGCCAACCAGATCACCGTGCGCGTGGTGGACACGGGCGGCGGCGGCGGCATCGATGCGCGCAGCGGCACCATGCAACTCGTCGGTCCCGATGGCACTGCGGTGCCCCTCGATGGCGACTGGCACTACAAGGTGGCGGCTACCCTCGGCGACTTGCCTGCGCGCCCGCAGCAACCTGCACGCCAGCACGTGCCGTCCGTACTCTACAACGCCATGATTGCGCCGCTCATCCCGTTCGGCATCCGCGGCGTCATCTGGTACCAGGGCGAGAGCAATACCGGCCGCGCCTACCAATACCGCGAGCTCTTCCCCGCCATGATCACCGACTGGCGCACGCAGTGGGACCAGGGCGACTTCTCGTTCTACTTCGTGCAACTCGCCAACTTCATGGCGCCGCAGACCGATCCGGACAACGCCTCGGACTGGGCCGAGCTGCGTGAAGCGCAAACCATGACGCTCGACGCCGTGCCCAACACCGCCCAGGCTGTCATCATCGACATCGGCGAAGCTGACGACATCCACCCGCGCAACAAGCAGGACGTGGGCAAGCGGCTGGCGCTGGCCGCGCTCGCGCTGGAGTACGACCGCAACGTCGTCTACTCAGGGCCGAGTTATCGGGAGATGACGGTGGAAGGCAACGAGGTCATGCTCGACTTCGACCATATCGGCAGCGGCCTGGAGGCGCGCGGCGATGCCCTGAGCGGCTTCGCCATCGCGGGCGCCGACAGCGTCTTCGTCTGGGCCGACGCCCGCATCGACGGCGACCGCGTCGTGGTCTCTAGCCCCGACGTGAGCGCGCCCATCGCCGTGCGCTACGGCTGGGCCAACAACCCCGCCGTCAACCTCTATAACGCCGACGGCCTGCCCGCCTCCCCCTTTCGCACCGACGACTGGCCCGGCGTGACGTTCGGGATCCGGTGAGGCCGCGTAAACCAGAAACTCGTCTTTCCGCTCCGAAATCACAGGTTGGAAACATCCTTCGCGTAGCTTTCGGACGGTCCTCCCGTACGGATGCAGCGTTTGTTACGATCTCCCATCCCCCATCGTTTAGTCGGCCGCATGGAACTCCACATCGAGAACCTCTCCAAGACCTACCCCAACGGCACACAAGCACTCAAGGGCGTCAGCCTCAGCATTCCCCGAGGCATGTTCGGCCTGCTGGGCCCCAACGGCGCGGGCAAATCCACGCTGATGCGCACCATCGCGACGCTGCAGGAGCCCGACATGGGCAGCATCCACCTGGGCGAGATTGACGCGCTGAACGACAAGATGGCGCTGCGCCAGACGCTGGGCTACCTGCCGCAGGAGTTCGGCGTCTACCCGAAGGTGTCGGCGATTGACCTGCTCGATCACTTCGCCGTGCTGAAGGGGCTGACGAACAAGAAGGAGCGCAAGACGGTGGTGGAGGCGCTGCTGCACCAGACCAACCTGTGGAACGCGCGCTTCAAACGCCTCGGCGGCTTTTCCGGCGGCATGCGGCAGCGGTTCGGCATCGCGGTGGCGCTGCTGGGCAATCCGCAGCTGATCATTGTGGATGAGCCCACGGCGGGCCTCGACCCAGCCGAGCGTGTCCGCTTCCTCAACCTGCTCAGCGAACTCGGCGAAAACAGCATCGTCATCCTGTCCACGCATATCGTGGAGGATGTGAGCGAGCTTTGCCAGCGCATGGCCATCATCCGCGAGGGCGAGATCCTGCTCGAAGCCGATCCGCTCGGTGCCATTGCGGAGCTACAAGGCCGCGTGTGGCGCAAGGTCATCAACAAGGGTAAGTTGGAGACGTACCAAGCGCAGCACCACGTCATCTCCACGAAGCTGCTCGTCGGCCGCGTGGTGATCCACGTTTTGAGCGATGCCGCGCCGGAGGGGTTCACGGCGGTAGAGCCAGATCTGGAGGATGTCTACTTCGCCACGATGAATCGCGAAGCCGCTGTAGTAGCATGAGTCGGCTCATCCCAACAACTTACCGACGCGGGCTGCGGCAGAACGGCACGCCTGCAGAACGTCGGCTGTGGCGAGCGTTGCGCAATCGCCAACTGCGCGGCTTCAAATTCCGCAGACAAGTGACTTTAGGCGCATACGTCGTCGATTTCTACTGCGCGGAGGCTCGACTGGCGATTGAATTGGACGGTAGCGTCCATGACGACCCAGCTCGTCGGGATTATGATGCTCAGCGGCAGGCAAACCTAGAATCGCTCAGCCTTCGCGTGCTTCGTTTCTCCAATGACGCCGTGCGCGAGCAGCTACCCGTCGTCCTGGATGCTATTGCGTTCGCGCTGATGGAGCAGCAGCCATGAGGACTAGCAAAGTAGCCTATGCCAAGGTAAAACCTACCAGGCTAAGTCCCCTCTCCCGGGAGCTGGGAGAGGGCCAGGGTGAGGGCGAATCAACCGCTGGCAACGCACCTGATCTACCTCACCCCAACCCTCTCCTAGCTCATAGGAGAGGGGGTGCGTTAGTGAGCACTCCATACACCTGCGACTCTCTTCGTTCGTCAGAATGGCTAGATCAAGCCGTTGAGACTACTATTGCCGATCAGCCTACAGTGCAGTCTGGCAGGCTGAGTCCCCTCTCCCGGGAGCTGGGAGAGGGACAGGGTGAGGGCGAATCAACCGCTGGCAACGCACCTGAGCTACCGCACCCCAACCCTCTCCTAGCTCATAGGAGAGGGGGCACGTAGGCAGCATGCCTGAATTGCTGAGGCTCACTCCGCTCGGCTACTAAATACAGGTTCATACACCAAATATTTTCCGTCTCCCCCATGCTCTGGACCATCGCGCAAAACGAACTCGCGTACCGCTTCAAGAAGGTCTCCACGCACATCTACTTCCTGATCCTGGCGGGCCTCGGCTTCTTCATGACGCTGGCCATCTGTGGGGCGTTTGAGAGCTTTAACGCGGCCATCGCAGGCAGCGGGAGTGCGCTGAAGGTGAACTCGCCATTTGCCGTCTTCCAGCTCATCTCCGCGCTCAGCCTGATCGGCGTGCTGATCACGGCCAGCTTCATGGGCCAAGCCACGTACCGCGACTACGCGGCCAAGATCGATCCGCTGCTGTTCACCATGCCGATCACCAAGACGGCCTACCTCGGCGGACGCTTCATCGGGGCGCTGCTGGGCAACCTGTACATCTTCCTCGGCATCGCGGTGGGGATGCTGGCGGCCTCGTTCATGCCCATCGTGGACCCCGAGTTCTTCGGGCCGTACCGCGTGGCGAACTACCTGCATCCGTACCTCACGTTCGTGCTGCCCAACCTGCTCTTCACGGGCGCCATCTTCTTCGCGCTCCCCGCCTTCACCCGCTCAATGCTGCCCAACTACATCGGCGGGACGCTGCTGCTGGTGGGCTACCTGATCGCCGGACAGCTGATTGCCAACTTGGAGAACGAGACGCTGGCCGCGATGATCGACCCGTTCGGCGGGCAGGCGATGGCGCAGCTGACGCAGTACTGGACGATCGTCGAGCAGAACACGCTGCTGATCCCACTCGAAGGGCTCTTCCTCGCCAACCGACTGCTCTGGATGGCTGTCGGGCTCGCGGTCTTTGCCCTCGTCTACTGGCGGTTCGCATTCGGGCACCAGGCGGTGGGTGGTAAGCGGAAGAAGGCAGAGGCCGCCGTGAGGGCTTCCATCGACCTGAGCGCACTGCCGCGCATGACGGTGCAGACGGGCCTTGGCGCGCAGGTCACGCAGTTCGTCGACATGGCGAAGCGGGCCTTCCTAGGCATCGTCAAGAACGTCTACTTCCTGGCCATCCTGGTGTGCGGGATGCTGTTCTTGGTGTTCACTATCTCGGAGGTGGGCAACATCTTCGGCACCGAGACTTACCCCGTCACCTACCAGGTGCTCGGCACGCTCGGCTCGTTCTCGCTGTTCGTGCTCATCGTCATCATCTTCTACTCGGGCGAGCTCGTGTGGCAAGAGCGCGACCTGAAGGCCGATCAGCTCTTCGACACCCTGCCGATGCCCAACTGGGTGCCCTACTTCGCCAAGCTGACGGCGCTCGTCGGCGTGATCGCGCTGCTGATGGCGATCCTGATCCCCGTGGGCATGCTGACGCAGGCGTGGAAGGGCTACTTCAACTTCGAGCTGGGGCTGTACCTGCGCGGCCTCTTTGGCGTGACGATGATTGACTTTGCGCTGCTGGCCATCTTCTCGTTCGCGGTACAAACCATCGTCAACCAGAAGTACATCGGGCACGTCATCGTAATCGTGTTCTACCTGTTTACGGGCTTCATGGGCAGCCTGGGGCTGGAGCACAACCTGTATCAGTTCGCCTCGAATCCCCGCATCACGTACTCCGACATGAACGGCTACGGCCACTTCGCGGGGCCGTTTATGTGGTTCAAAGTGTACTGGAGCGCGTTCGGCGCGGTGCTCGCCGTGGCGGCCATGCTGTTCTGGGTGCGCGGCAAAGAGACGGGCTGGGCCGACCGGTGGGCGCTGGCCAAGCAGCGGCTCTCGCCGGGCATCGTGACCGGGCTGATCGCAAGCCTGGCGCTGTTCGTGCTGACGGGCGGCTTCATCTTCTACAACACAAACATCCTGAACGACTTCCAGACGTCGTACGAGAGCCAGCTGGAGACGGCCAACTACGAGCGCAAGTACAAGCGCTTCGACGGCATCCCGCAGCCGCGCATCGTGGACGTCAACGTGGATGTGGACATCTTCCCGAAGGAGCGCGACATCCTGGCGCGGGGCCGCTACCTGCTCGTTAACAAGACGGACAGCGCCATCGACTCCGTGCATGTGCGGCTGCCCGCCTCGGCGCAGGTTAACCGCATCGCGTTCGACGCGGCCCACGAGCCCGTCGTGGCCGATGACACGCTGGGCTACTACATCTACCGCCTCGGCAGCACCCTCCAGCCCGGCGACTCGCTGGCGCTCGACTTCGACCTGGCCTACACCAGCGAGGGATTCCCGAACGGCGGGGGCGGCACGGCGGTGGTCTACAACGGCACCTTCTTCAACAGCGGCATCATGCCCAGCCTGGGCTACAGCAACCAGACCGAGCTCAGCGCCGACGACACGCGCCGCAAGTTCGACCTGCCCATCAAGGAGCGCGTGGCGCCGCTCGAAGACACGACGGCGGTGTACAACACCTACATCGCCTCCGATGCCGACTGGGTGAACTTTGAGACGACGGTGAGCACGGTGCCCGAGCAGATCGCGCTGGCACCCGGCTACCTGCAGCGCGAGTGGGAGGAGGACGGCCGCCGCTATTTCCACTACAAGATGGACGCGCCCATCCTCAACTTCTACGCGTACCTCTCGGCGGAGTACACCATCGCGAGCGACTACTGGCTCGACGCCCAGGGCGACACGGTCACTATCGAGGTGTACCACGACGAGAAGCACCCGTACAACATCGACCGCATGATCGACGCGGTGCAGAAGTCGCTGGACTACTACACGGCCAACTTCAGCCCGTACCAGCACCGGCAGGTGCGCATCATCGAGTTTCCGCGCTACGCCAGCTTTGCGCAGGCCTTCCCGAACACCATCCCGTACTCCGAGGCCATCGGCTTCATCGCCCGCATCGACGACCCCGATAAGGACATCGACTACCCGTTCTACGTGACCGCCCACGAGATTGCGCACCAGTGGTGGGCGCACCAGGTGATTGGCGGCAATGTGCAGGGTGCCACGGTGCTCTCCGAGGCGCTGGCACAGTACAGCTCGCTCATGGTGATGGAGCGCGAATACGGGCCGGACAAGATGCGGCGGTTCTTGGAGTTCGAGTTGGACAGCTACCTGCAGGGGCGCGCCTTTGAGCGCAAAAAGGAGCTGCCGCTGATGCGTGCCGAGACCCAGCAGTACATCTACTACAACAAGGGCTCGCTGGCGATGTACGCCCTGCGCGACTACATCGGCGAGGACTCGCTCAACGCCGCCCTCAGCCGCTACGTCGACGCTGTGGCGTTCCAGGAGCCGCCGTACACGACCACGCTCGAGTTCATGGCATACCTCGATGCCGCTACGCCCGACTCGCTCCGCTACGTGCTCGACGACCTCTTCCGCACCATCACGCTCTACGAGAACTACGTGGAGGACGCTACCTTCGCCGTCACGCCCGACAGCCTGTTCGATGTGACGCTGGCGCTTAAGGCACAGAAGGTGCGCGCCGACTCGCTGGGCACGGAGACCGATGTGGCCATGAAGGACTGGATCGACATCGGCATCTTCGCCGACGAGCGCGTGGACGGTAAGACGCGCGAGGTGCCGCTCTATCTCCAGAAGCACCAGATCACCGGCGACACCACGCTCACCATCCGCGTAGACCGCGCCCCCGACCGCGCGGGCATCGACCCCTACAACAAGCTCATCGACCGCACCTCCGGCGACAACATCAAGCGCGTGACGGAGGCGGAGGAGTAGATCTACCCGGCTTCTACGATTGCCTTGTAGATATCAAACTCCTCAACACCTGTACCTTTGTAATACTCGATGAGGTAGTTGCGGCTCTGGTTTGACATGGTTCCAAGGAGTGCTCTGTTTCTCCAGAGAAGTCCTGTATAGTATGTTGGAGCTTGGTAAGGCACATCTGTGACGTCTAAAGCCCTCTCGTAAGCTCTTTGTGCGTCATCAGCACGACCCAACGCTTCGAGGGCAAAGCCGAGGTTAGTCCAAGCCTCACCGTGATCGCTATTCTCGTCAAGGTCTTTTTTGTATGCCTCGACAGCATCTTCATAGCGGCCAAACTTGGCAAGTACACAGCCGAGACCATACCACCCCTTGTACATTGATGACTTCTCGATGAGACTCAAGGCTGCATCTAACAGCCTCAATGCTTCTCCCTTTTGATCAAGCGCAAGCTGGCATTGAGCTTTTGTGAGTAACGCCTCGATCTTGAAGCTAGGGCGTAGCCTTGGTAATGCAAGAACAAGGTTTAACTTCCCGATAGCGGATTCATACTTCTGCAACGTAGTAAGCACTATTGCTTGGTTGAGCCGCAACTGGACACAATCTTGACCACACAGAACCTCAGCTTTCTCAAATGCCGCCAAAGCGTCATCTGACTTGCCTTGGCTTTGGTATATGATTCCTCGATTATGGTGCGGATAGCAGTTGTGCGGGTCAAGCTGTGCCCATTGCTCGGCTTTGTCTAAAGCCTCATTTCGCCTGTACAGCTGGTTCAAACATAGCGTTTCCCATCTGGCTGAATAAGCTGTTTCTGCTTCTTCTAGCTTTGCGACCGTTTCGAATAGAGAGAGCGCTTTCTCAAAATCCTTTGCATAGAAATACCCTTCGGCCTGCCCACGGACACTGAAAATAAAATCATCTTTTTCCGTACGCTGGCTTACAGGTTTGATAGCATGCAGAATGCGGTGCAGCCCCTCATCCCAATGAGGAAACAGGTCAAAGCCCTGGTTGATGGATGTGCGATGATCGCCCCAACCACACCGCTCTAGGCGCACTGGAATGATTGTAAATGACTGAGGTGACTGTTGCTGAGCGATCTGGTACGCCTGGTGCAGTTCTTCCTCTTGAAAACCCGGCTCGTCTCCTGTTTTTCGAAGAGCTGCTTTGGAGAGACAGATGATGAAGTATCGACTCTTGGCAATCTCCCGCTCGATCTGCTTTCGCCAGGAGCCTGGTTTCAGCTGGTCCTTGTCGAACCAAACGTCTATTCCTCCGATTCGAAGGTCGGCAACAAAACGTCGGACCCGTTTGAGGTCCTCGCTCGCGTAGCTGACAAAAGTCTGCATAGGTCAATCAGATCTGTGATCTCCGATATATGGACATCTTATGCCTCTGGTTCTCACAATTGGTACAGTCCGTACCTCAACAGACAAGGTGAAACGCGTAACGGAAGCGGAGGAATAGATGGGTGGATACCGTAAAATCTGAGGCATGCTCTTGTCCGTGGTGGCGAGGGGTTGTAGGATGCCTGCGTGCTTTTCTCTGCTCCCACGACCCCGTTCATGCAGCTCTGCCTCTTTGAAGACGAACACGTAGACCACTTGGCGCCGCTAGTGCTCACGCGGCCCGTGTACCATCTGCGCCTCGGCGTGCGGAGCGTGGCGCGGCGGCATCACGATGTGTTTGCGCCTGCGGCCATGCTGTTTCACATGCGGCAAGCTGTCCGCCCCAGCGTGAAGCAGCGCACGTTTGGGCGGGGCACGCTGTTCGTCAACGGGCGGTACGTGCCGGAGCCGGGGCCGCTCGCCGAGCGCCTGAAAGCGGCCGCCCAGCCCGGCGAGCCCGGTCGCGTGTTCGTGCAGGACGACACGGTCATCGCCGCCTGGGTGCCGGACCGCACCATCACGCTCGCAGCAGATGCGCTGCCGTCCACCGCCTTCGCCGAGTTGCCATCGGAAACGGTGGAGGGCGCCCGCCTGCTCACGCGGCTGTGGGACCTGCTGGACGCTCTGCGCGGCACGCTCGGCGCAGACATCGCCGCCTGCGCACCGCCGGACTCGCTCGGCCAAGCCGCCGTTCACCCCAGCGCCATCGTCGCCAACCCCCAGGCGGTGTTTTGCGGGCGCGGCGTGACCGTCAAGCCCGGCGCCATTCTCAACGCCGAAACAGGGCCGATCTACCTGGACGACGGCGTGACGGTACACGAGTCGGCTATCCTGCGCGGCCCGCTCTACCTCGGCCCCTATGCCCAAGCCAAACAGCAAGCCAACCTGGAAGGCGTGGCGACTGGGCCGTACTGCAAGATCGGCGGCGAGGTACACGATGTCATCATGCAGGGCTACTCGAACAAAGGCCACGCCGGCTTCCTCGGGCACGCCTTCCTCGGCGAGTGGTGCAACCTGGGCGCCGACACCAACAACTCTAACCTCAAGAACGACTACGGCATCGTCTCGCTCTACAACGAGGCTACAGGCGAATACGAGGCATCGGGGCAGCAATTCCTCGGCCTGTTCATGGGCGACCACAGCAAGTGCGGCATCAACACCATGTTCAACACGGGCACAGTCGTCGGCGTCTCGTGCAACCTGTACGGCGCAGGGATGCCGCCGCGTTATGTGCCGTCGTTCTCATGGGGCGGTGGCGATGGGGTGGTCCCCTACCGCCTCGACAAGGCCCTGCGCGTGGCCGAGGCCGTCATGGCCCGCCGCGAGCGCCGCCTCACCCCCAACGACCGCGCCATCCTCACGCAGTTAGCTGAAAAGGCGTACGCCGCCGCGAGCTAAATGACCAGTCCGATTCCGCCCATCAGGCGCCCAGTGACGCCGTGCTCGGCGCGGTACGAGAAGAAGTCGGCCACCTCGCCGTAGGTGCAGTGGGGCGAGACCTCGATGTGTGCCTCGGGGATGCCAGCCTCCATGAGCTGTGCCACGAGCGTGCCCTTGATGTCAGCGTGGGGCTTGGCACGGGTGCGGTCCACGAACGCATCGGCGAAGTGCTCGGCCACCTCCTCGCCCACCTCAAAGTTGGCCTGCGAGATGCAGGGGCTGATGTACGCGTGCATCCGCGCTGTCGAGGCGCCCAGCGCGACCATCTGCGCGATGGTCTTGGGCGCGATCTCAGCCACCGTGCCCCGCCATCCGGCATGACAGGCGCCCACCACCTGTGCGTCGGCATCGGCGAGGAGGACGGCGGCACAGTCGGCGGCGCTCATCGAGAGCAGGAGACCGGGCGTGGTCGTCACCAGCGCATCCACGCCGCGGTAGAGCCCTGGCGCCTCGACCAAACGCACGGTGTTGCCGTGGACCTGTCCGGCAATCGCCATATGCTCAGCCGAGAAGCCCAGCGCCTGGGCAAAACGTTGGCGATTGGCCTGAACGTTGACCTCGGCATCGTCCGTGCTCAGGCCGAGGTTGAGCGAGTTATATGCGCCCGTGCTCACACCGCCGTGCCGCGTGCTGAAGCCCGCGCTCACGTTTGGCAATCCAGCGAGGCGAGGACGGAGGACGGAGGCAGCGGGCATAGACCGAGACAATAATGTGGGCACGACAACCATACGCTGAGCAAGCCGATGCTGTGCCCCAAGCGCATGGTGGGTGTAGGGTTGTGCCCTCATGAAACTCGGCTTGAACTCCTCGGTTTATATGGGCTCGACTGCGGCCAGGGCTCGCCCACCGCTCCTCTTCAATACTTTGATATCTTGACCTCGCCCATGGCCATCAAGACCATCGACATCGACATGCTGGCCGAGCAGGCTGGCAGCCTCTACGAAGCCGTCGCCATCCTCTCGAAGCGCGCGCGCCAAATCTCGACCTCGACCAAGAACGAGCTGGGCGAGAAGCTGGCCTACTATGAAGGCTTCGAGCCCGAGTTGGAGGACCCGCGCTTTCAGGAAGAGCAGGCCCGCATCTCCATCGATTATGAGAAGCGCCCCAAGCCCACCGAGCGCGCCATCGACGAGATGTTCGAGCATGAGGTGTACTTCCGGGACCCCGTGGACAACGGCGACGGCCCCACTCCGCTGTTCTAGCGCGGCACCACACGACATTGATTTCCAGGAAGGCTCCGAGGCACATGCTTCGGAGCCTTTTCTATTGGACGTCGTCTCAGGCGCTGCATCTCCTCATCTGTTCTCTGAATGGCCCAACCTCGCAAACCTGATGAACCCAACCGCTCGGCGGTGACGCTACTGCGCTCCATGCGGCGGCTGTGGCAGCTTACCGAGCCCTACCGAGGGCGGCTGTACACGGCCATCGTGCTGGCCGGGCTGGCGTCAGCGGTGTGGCTGGTGGTGCCATTGGGCATGCGCGAGCTGCTGGATGCGGTCTTCGAGGATGCCAACGCCGCACTGCTCAACCAGATCACGCTGGTGATGATCGCGCTTTTCGTGGGGCAGTCGCTCATCGGCGTGGTGGGCTACTACCTGCTCGAATGGACGGGCCTGCGCGTGGTCACCGACCTGCGGCAGCGCGTCTACAACCACCTCACCACCCTCGGCCTGCCGTTCTTCGCCGATCAGCGCGTGGGCGACCTCACCTCGCGCCTCACGAGCGACGTGGGCACGGTGCGCGAGGCGCTGACAAACGCGCTCGTCGAGCTGCTGACCAAGTCGCTCTCGCTGGTGGGCTCGGTGGGACTGATGGTGATGCTGAACTGGCGGCTCAGCCTCGTCATCTTCGCCGTGGTGCCCATCGCCATCCTCGGCGCGCGCTACTTCGGCCTCAAGATCCGCGTGCTGTCGCGGCGGGTGCAAGACCGCCTGGCCGACTCGACGGCCGTGGCCGAGGAGTCGCTGAGCGCCATCCGTGTGGTGAAGGCGTTTGCGCGAGAGAGCTACGAGCGCGGCCGCTACACCGACGCCACCGAGACGCTCTTCCGCACGGCGCGCCATCGCATGGTCGTGGAGCAAGTATTCTGGTGGACCGTCGGTACGCTGTTCATGGCGGCGCTCGTCGGCATCTTCTGGTACGGCGGCCAAGAGGTGCTGGCCGACCGGCTCACGGCAGGCGACCTCGTGGCATTTCTCTTCTACGCACTCAACATCGCGCAGAGCGTGGGCGGGCTGAGCGGGCTCTATGCCAAGTTCAACAGCGCCAGCGGCGCCTCCGAGCGGCTGTTTGAGCTGATCGACGCCGCGCCGCGTGTGGCCGAAGCCGCCGACCCGGTCGTGCTAGACACGATCACGGGCGCCGTGCGCTTCGAGCAGGTCGATTTCGGCTACGAGGACGGCGCCACCATCCTGCACGGCATCGATGTGGGCGTGGAGCCGGGCGAGACGGTGGCGCTGGTGGGGCCGAGTGGCGTGGGCAAGACGACGATGCTCAACCTCATCCCGCGCTTCTACGACCCCACGGCTGGGCGCATCACCATCGACGGGCACGACCTGCGCGAGGTCCAGCTCGACGGGCTGCGCTCGCAGATCGGCATCGTGCAGCAGGAGGTGCACCTGTTCGGCACAAGCGTACTGGAGAACATCCGCTACGGTCGGCTCGACGCCACAGATGCCGAGGTGGAGGCGGCCGCACGCGCCGCCAATGCGCACGATTTCATCGCAGGCTTCAGCGACGGCTACGATACCACCGTGGGCGAGCGCGGCGTCAAGCTCAGCGGCGGCCAACGGCAGCGCCTCGCCATCGCCCGCGCCTTGCTGCGCGACGCCCGCATCCTGCTGCTCGACGAAGCGACCTCGGCACTCGACTCGGCCTCAGAAGCACTGGTCCAAGAGGCGCTGAATCGGCTGATGATAGGGCGCACCACCTTCATCATCGCCCACCGTCTCTCCACCGTCCGCGACGCCGACAAGATCATCGTCCTCAACGAAGGCCGCATCGCGCAGGTGGGCACGCACGACGAACTGTTCGTGCGACCAGGCCTCTACCGCGAGCTGGCCGTGCGGCAGTTTGGGGAGCGTGAAGTTGAGGTGTGATGCTCGACTTGCGTAAGCAACAGGCCTAGATTCGAATCCAGGCCATGACGATGCAGCAACCGGAGTGACGATGAACGTTGGGATTGTGGGAGAGGGGCTGGCGGTAGCGGTCCGTAAGCACGCAGCCGAGGCCTCAGCCCAGGTGGACCGCATCGTTGAGCTCGACACGCAGCGCGACCTGCTCCCTGGCGACTTCACCACCGACCCCGACGTGCTCGACGCGTTTCTGGAAAACGTAGATGCGGTGTTGCTGAGTGTGCCGAGCGCGCTGCACGTCCACATCGCCGAGGCGGCCGTGCGGCGTGGCGTGACGGTGTTCTTGGAGTGGCCGCCTGCGCCGTCGCTGGCGGAGGCGGAGGCCATCGCCAAGCTGGCCGAGGAAGCATCGGTGGAGGTGGCGGTGAGCCGTCCGTGGCGCTTCCTGCCCGTGCTCGACCGCATCTCGGCTGCCAGTCGCACGCACCTTGTCCTGCTCAACGTCACACTCGGTCCCGACGGCCAGCCAACGGCACCGAAGCACCTCGCCGATGCGCTCGACCTGTGCCAGTTCTTGGCAGGCTCCAACAGCATCCAGCGCGTCGACGCCGAGGTGGCGCGCAGCCAGAGCCGGATGCCTAACGCCGCCGCGTTCGCGCTCCGCTTCCACAACGGCGCCTACGCCCAGGTCACCCTCCGCGCCACCGACGAGCCTGCGGGCGGCCACCTCTTCGTGGCAGGCCCCGGCTTCCAAGAACACGTCGCCCTCTCCGCCAGCGTACTCGGCTCTACTGAGTCGAGCCATAGCGACCTGCATGACTTGTGGACAGCCGAAACCACCGCGTTCCTCAATGCCGTCAACAAGCGCCGCTTCGCCGATTTCTCGATCCAGGACGGCGTACACACGCTCCGGCTGATGGAGCGGCTGATGGCACGGCTGCGATAAGTCTGTTTTCCAGTTCACGTTGTTGAGAAGCTAGCACACCGCCTCATATTGTCATCCCGAGCGGAGCCGAGGGATCTCCCCCGATTATGGACTGCACGACGAACAAGGGGGAGATTTACGTTCCGTGAACCTTCGGTTTCTCGGCTTTGGCCTGTGGCCTCCGCTCGGGATGACTACTTGGGAGAGCGAACACTTCCCTGCGTCGATATGGCCCGCGCCGAACTTTTTTCCGAGCGGCGTAGGGGGGCGGCCAATGCCAGTGTGTACAGATCCCGAGAGGGAGGGACATGCCCTCCGGGAGACTTCACTCACACACTTCAACATTGCCTCTAGCCATGACTAATCTGAAACGTTTTCTCTCCAGCATCAGCCTCGCGCTGATCTTCGCCTTCACCTTCTCGGCCTGCGACTCGGTCGATT
>JBCCMF010000035.1:0-22825 GCA_039026435.1 Bacteroidota bacterium | reverse complement strand
GCAACGAACTCGATGGTCCGTGTGGCTCCAACGGGTACGAGGACGGTGGTCTCGGGCCAGCGCGCTGAAGACGGAACGGTACCTCCGTCGGTCGCCACGACATGGAAATAATGGCCGTGGAGGTGAATGGGATGATGATCCATCGGTGAGAGGTTGCCGAACCGAATACGCACCTTGTCCATGTGCCCAACCACTATCGGATCCGTCCCTGGAAAAGCGCGGGCGTTCATCGTGAGGACGTTGAAGTCCGCCATCGCATTGGGATCTGGCCGACTAGTTCCTGGGCGAATGAGCCACTCGTGCAGCATGATGGCGATGTCTCGGTCTACCGGCTCGGGCTCCTTCGAATGCACCACGAATAGCCCAGTCATACCCAGCGCAATCTGGGTCATCTCATCGTGGTGGGCGTGATACATGAACGTTCCATGCTGGCGCAACGGGAAAGTGTACACGAATGTCTCGCCCGGCTGGATCACCGGCTGGCTGAGCCCCCCTACCCCGTCCATACCGCTGGGCAGAAAGAACCCGTGCCAATGCACGGTCGTCGCCACGGGTAAGCGGTTGGTCACGTAGATGCGTACCGTGTCACCCTCTACCGCTTCTAGGGTAGGGCCATGCACTTGCCCATTGTACCCCCAGCACGTAGCCGTCAGCCCAGGCGCGAAGGCGTGGTCCACCTCGCCTGCGGTCAGGTGATAGACCCAGGCACCATCCGCGGCCTGTTGCCCCGTTAGTGCCGATCCGTTGGGCGTAGTCACCCGAGCAGGCCGAGCCCCTACGTGGGGTGTGTCCAAAGAGGGTGTTGCAACACGCCTGGGTGCTGAACCGAGGGCCTCATGTACTGCCGCTGGATTCCACGTAGCCTGGATGGCCGCCTGACCAGCTCTGGCGCCTATCGTAGAGCTAGCCCAGGCCAGTGCGCCTGCCTTGAGCCAAGTACGCCGGGAGAGTGTAGACATGCGAGTACCGGAAAAGATGAACTGCGTTGATGATTCAATGGCCAGGTGCCTCAGGCATACTCGACGAAAGCCGTGGACGGGCCTCCATTGCATCGCGGAACGTGGGCCCGCGCCCGCGCAGCAGGGCGTCTAGCTCTGCCTGAGTGGCCCAATAGTCTGCCAGTGCATCGAGGTACGCACGCGCCGTTTCTGCTTCGCGTTGCTGCACTTGTATCAACTGAAAAACGCCCACCTGCATGGCGTTATACTGACGGAGGAACTGCTGCACAAGGGCAGCCTGCAGCGGCAGGACGACCCGTTGATAATGCTGAGCGACGCCATGCGCCATGCTTAACCGCTGGACTTGCGCGCGCACCGCCGAGCGCACCGCTACCGCCTCGGCATAGTACAGCGCCTGCTGACGCCGAAGGGTGGCAAGCAACGCGGCGCGGCGGGCTTGCCCTTGATCAAAGACCGGGAGCACCACCTCTACTTCGGGGCCTAGGTGCCATGCACCGTCTTCGCGTTCGAGCTCTCCACCCACTTCTAGATCAGGCAACAGCCGCTCCGCATCGGTCAGCCCCAGACGCTGGGCGGTCGCATCGAGGTCGGCGCGATGGGCGGCGAGAGCAAGGCTGCGCGCCAGCGCCTGGTCCACCAGCGGATCCACTTCGATCTCCCACGACGGCAGCGCAGCCGACGAGTAGGACCGGGTTCGCAAACCCGCGAGTACGGGCGGTGCCTCGGGTACGGCAGGCAATTCGCCCGGTAACGCAAATGTGATCGCTGGCCCGTAGAGCCCCAGCTGACGCACAAGCGCCTCTTGCCGATCGATAGCGGTCTGCTGCACCAGCAACAGGTCCAGCCGTGCTTGTTCATAGGCCGACTGCTCCACCAGTACATCTACTGCGGGGGTGTTACCCGCTTCGCGCAAAAGCAGCGCCGCCTCGTAGGCTGCAGCAGCATGATCGAGGATGCGCTGCTGCAGGGTCTGCTGGCTGAGGGCCGCTTGGAGCATGTAGTAGGCCTGTTCGGTCAATACAGCATGATCTAGCACGGTCCCGGTAACGCGTAGCTTCGCCGCTTCATACTCCTGCGTTGCCACGGCCCGGCGCAAGGGCCTATAGAGCAGGTCGAGGAAGGTAAACGCTACGTTGAGCCCGAGACGCGGGGGATCTTCCTCGCCGAATGGCCATGTGGCTACCCCACCGAAGATAGGATTGCTGAGCAGACCAGCTTGCACCAGTTGCGCCTGCGCCACACCGAGCTCGGCGTACGTCGCTTGAAGGCTGCGGTTGTTGAGTAGCGCCACCTGCACCGCATGGTCTATCGTAAGCGGCAACGCCAGTAGACTATCGACCGCGGCATCCGCCGCCTGGTCTTCTGCGCCATTGGTGCGCCACACCACCGCTGGTGTGTCACGTGTGTGAAGCTCCTCTTGGACGTCCTCGAAGGCGTGCTGTGGGTCCACCGTCACACAGCCCGAGCCTACCAGGAGCAGCCCCACTACCCCCAGCCATAAACGATCATACATGGGCACCTCCTCAGTGCTGGTGATCGGCTGAAGACTCAAGCATTGGTATACCGGAAGCCTGAGCGCCACAGGCCAGCATCGGCGCTCCATAGTAAGGGTTGCGTACAGCCCCGGTCTGCTGCAGCCAGATGCCCCCAGCGGGCACACCGGTGGCCATGCCGCAGGTATACACACGCAGCCCAAGCGCGGCGGGCCATCCGAACGTATCGCTCCAGGCCAGGAGTATCGGGCTGAGGTGACCGAAGGCGTGCCGCGCAGCTTGTAGATCGGGCGTAGCAGACAGGGTACGAGCCGCTTCCGTTGCTTGGCGGACGGCTTCGCCCTGTTGATGCCAGAAATGGGCATGGCCACGCACCGAGACCTGAGTAAGCTGGCTGAGTGCAGCCTGCAAGGACGCCCCGAAACCTACGTCCCAATCGTCGGCCGCCAAACGGTCATGTGTGGCTAAGTAGCGGGTTAGCACGGCCGTCCATTCGGGGAGGACCTCGTCCGTTGCGTACGCTCTGCCAACAGGCTGCGGCGCTGCTGCCGACTGGCGCAATGGATCTGGCGCCACGGGCTGGGGCACCGGTAAGAGCATGACGTGTGAGAGCGAAGGTAGTGCCTCCGTATCAAGCGCGGGGTGACTTTCCGCAGGCTGGACAGCGTACCGCGCTGTCTGGCAGCCGCATGTCACCAGGAGTAGGCTCGCCCATGCAAGCCGTCGAAACGTAATCATAAGTCCTCAAGAACGGGGCTCACCTCCAAACACTGTGAGGCTGAGCCGATGAAGCAGCAAGGGTGGTGCTCTCGTTTGAACAACACCGTTTCCGGTAGGCTGGCCCGTATGACCAACCGTTCCTGAGCACGACTCAGTTCAGCAGTACCACGTGGCGTAGCGCCAGCAGGGTGGCGTTTGGCGGCGGAGGCAAGGCGGTATACCTTCGCCTCTCGGTGGGCAAAGGGCGCACGACCTCGGCATATCCCACAGCAGGGGCAAGGGCGAGCGTGTGCGGCGAGGAGGCGAGGACCGCGGACGTATGCTCAACCCAGGCGAGAGGCGCCGGGAGATGAACACAGTGTTTACAGGCGTCGCCCTGGTCTTCGCAATCGGGACTCCCATGCCCCATCGAGGACGCTGCCCCGTGTGCACCCGGCATGGCCATAGGCTCAGCATGCGCCATGCTGTCATGTACCGATGTGGGCATGTGGTCTTCCATCCCCATGCACAACACAGCCTCAACATGTTGGCCCAGCGTAGCGAGGAGCAAGAGCAGAATGCCGCCCCAGGCAACGGGGGCAAGACGTGTGCGTAGGATGCTCAGCCGTAACATGATAGACATGGGGCAAATGGGCCGCTCTAATGCTAGAGGAAGGGAGTTGATTCCCTACAGCGCGCACTCCTCCTGCTGAGCCTACGCACACAACTCAGAACGGAACGACATTCTACACGTGACCACCTTCGACTGGCATATCCTGAAACGCCTCACGCTGGGCTATGTGCTGATGGTGGGGCTGCTGATCCTCTTCTTCATCGTGCTCCACTACGTCGAGTCCATCGACGACTTCTTGGATCGCGGTGCAGAGATGAAGGCGGTGTTTACGGTCTACTACCCGAACTACATCCCCGACATCGTCCGGCAGATCTCGCCGCTGGCGCTGTTCCTGACGGCCATCTACGTCACGGCCAAGCTGTCGCAGACGCTGCAGCTCTCGGCGCTCAACGCGGGGGGCGTCTCGCTCATGCGCCTCATGCGGCCGTACGCGCTGGCAGGGCTGCTGCTCACGGGCTTTATGTTCTGGTTCAACGGATGGATCGTGCCGCACACCAACCAAGTGTACCTCACCTTTGAGGATCAGTACCTCAAGAAATCGTCGTCGCAGCTGGACCGGAGTGAGCTGCACCGCCAGAACGCGCCGCGCAGCTTCGTGACGGTGGGCTACTACAACGACAACAACGACACGGCTACGCGCGTCTCGCTGCAGACCTTCTCGGAAGACAACGAACTGATGAGCCGCTACGACGCCGAGCAGATGCGATGGAACGACTCGCTCCGCATCTGGCAGCTGGAGAAGGTTGTGTACCGCGCTTGGCCGTTGGAAGCGGTTGAAGACCGCGACTTCTCGCAAGGCAGCTGGCCCGTCGTACGCGAGATTGCCCAGCTGGATACGGCACTGAACGTGCTGCCGTCGTTCTTTGCCCGCACCGAGAACGATGTGGACAAGATGAACATCCCCGAGGCCGCGTTCCACGTGGAGCAGCTACGGCTGGTGGGCGCCAGCGACATGGGCAAGCCCACCGTGGACTACTACAAGAAATTCAGCTACCCACTGGCCAACCTGATCCTGGTGTTTATCGGCGTGGCACTGGCGTCCAAGCGGCGGCGCGGGGGGCAGACGGTGCAGATCGGGCTGGGGCTGGCGGTGGCCTTCGTCTACCTCGCGCTGATGCTGCTGACCGAGCCCTTCGGCTACGCAGGCACGCTCTCGCCGCTGCTGACAGCTGTGCTGCCGCACGCCGTGTTTGCCGTCTTCGCTCTGCTACTGGTTTTCCGCTCGCGCTGATGCCTGCTCGCGCTGGTGCTGCTTGACCGCGTCCTGGACGTCGGGGATGGCGAGGAGGATGCCGCGAAACAGCAACTCGTGTGGGAGGCCTGCTTTGTCCGAGTTGTAATAGCCTGCCGTGCTCACCACCACGAGGTCATAGGCGGGCACGATGAAGATATTCTGCCCCCCGTTGCCCGTCGCGTTGATCACCTCGACCGTCGTGCTGCCGTACGGCACGTGGTAGCGCCACCACAGGTAACCGTACCGCTGCCCATCGGAGGTGACGTGCTGTGCGGTGGATTCCTCGATCCACGCTGCCGAGATCAGTTGCTCGTCCTGCCATGCACCCTGCTGCAACACGAGGTGGCCGATCTTGGCGAGGCCTTGGGGCGTGAGCCAGAGGTGCCCACCCGTATCCACCTGCTGCCCGTCGTCAAAGCGCTCCCACTGGTAGTTTGCGATGCCGAGGGGTGCGAACAACGCCGCATCGGCGAACGCGGCGACATCCTGGTTGGTGGCTGCCGCGATGGCCGCGCCCAGGGCCACCACGCCGCCCGTGCAGTACAGCGTCGTGTCGGCGGGGGCGTAGGTGCGGCTGAGCGACAGGAAGTAGCGCACCCAGTCCTTCGAGCGGTACATGCGGTCCTCCTGTCCGCGCGTGGTGCGGTCGCGGTCGTGGCAGTCCAGCCCGCTACTCATCGTGAGCAGGTGGCGCAACGTCAGGTCGTCCTTGTCAGTGATGCCGGGGTAGCGAGCGCCCAGGTGCTCCATCAGCGGATCGTCGGCCCCGCCCAAGGCGCCTCGGTCGATGGCGACGCCCGTGAGCAGCGAGGTGATGCTCTTGGTGGCCGAGCGGATATCGTGCGGCGTGTGGCGCGTGTGCCCGTTGTAATACGCCTCGAACGCCAGCTTGCCGCCCCGCATGATCAGCAGGCTGTGGAGGTCGTGCTTTTGCGCGTCGATCTGCCGCGCCATCGACCCAATGACGGCGGTGTCGAGGCGTGCTTCCGCGAGCGTCGTGCTTGGCAGGGGCGTGTCGGTGCCCAGGGGCTCAAGCAGGGCTTTGGAAGAGCAGCCGGAAGCACTCAGGACGAACGCGAGGAGGAGCAGGCGCATGGGGAAGGGGTAGAGACCAACAAACGCGTCTGCCCAACGGGGGACGGCTCGCACTTCGTACATCGCTTGTCATCCTTCCGTCAATCTTGACCCGATGTTGCGCGGGGGTGCCACAAGTGCTCACTCAGTACCACGCACCCGTCATCATCAAACACGACGCCTTCGGAACGCAGCCGCTCCTCCATCACGTCGGGCCCTTCAAAGTGGCGTTTGCCCGAGAGCGCGCCGAAGCGGTTGACCACGCGGTGGCACGGCAGCCCGGTGCCCGCAGCCGCGTTCATCGCCCAGCCTACGGTACGGGCGCTGCTCTTCATCCCCAGGTGCTCGGCGATGATACCGTACGTGGTAACCTTGCCGTGTGGGATCTCTGCTACGACCTCCCACACCCGCTCAAAAAAGTCTTTCCTGTCCATGATGCTCTGCTGGCTCAGCTCGCCAGCAAGATACGATGCAGCGGACGGCAGCGCACACTGTTGCCCTTGCCGAAACCTCCGCTATGGCAGCTCATCTGAATCATGCCTGAATACCTGGTGCCGGATGAAGTGGAGGACCTGATCCTGCACGGCAGACACGCGCATGATAAAGGTGTGGCTGTGTGGCACCGCGATGTGATCCGTCATGCCCTCCACCTTGGTACGCGCCACACTCACCTTGCCGTCGTCAGGGTTGGGCAAGCTCTGCGACAGGATGGGGTTCACCGTCCGCGTGCCTGCGATCACCCCAACAGGGTACGTTACGGGGCCCAACTGCAAGGGCACAGCATGGTCGTCGGTGCCCAGTTGCTGTCCGGCGGGCCCGTTCAGCCAGGCATAGCCGATCACGTCCTTCCAGTCATCGACCACCTCACTGCCTTGGTTGGGCGGGGCGAGCATGACTACGCGCCCCAAGTCGGGCAGGGTATGGCCCTTCAGGTAGTGCCTGACCAAGATGCCACCTAGCGAGTGCGTGACGAAGTGGATGCGTGTGGCGCCTGCATCGCGGCAGGCCTCGACCCCTTGTGGGACGTAGGTGGACGCGAGCGCTTCGATGGGGGCCTGCCGCGATGGGTAATCGACATTGGCCACGTGATACCCTTCGGCCTTGAGGCGGCGCGCAATGGGTGTCATGGATCCAGCGGAGCGGGCCAGCCCGTGCAGCACCACCACACATTCATCCGCCGCTTGAGCATGCGCTGCGGGTGCAGGCACGCCCCATACCAAAAGCGCGAGGACAGCCGAGGTGATGCTCATGGCCCACAAGACGTTGGGCTGGCGGGTAGGGTTGCAACCGCTACAGCTGATACCAGCTCTGGAAGACGATTGTGCGATCGAGGTTGTCATCCCGAGCAGAGGCCGTAGGCCGGAGCCGAGGGATCTCCCACTTCTTCGTTATGCAAAACGCACACGGGGGAGATCCCTCGACTTCGCTCGGGATGACAATGTTAGACGGTGGGCTGCACTATGAATTTTTAGAACGGGTATGAGTGGCACACACAGGCCTCGCGGTGCTGAAGTGCGGCTTGGCACCCAGGGGTAGGAGACACTTCAGAGTAGCACTCAGCGAAGGATTGCTGGCCCACGCTAGTTGTCCTCGGCCAGCAGTTCGAACGCCACACTGCGCTCCACCTGCTGGTTGCTGTTGAGGTCGGTGACGCGGACGGTGATGATGAGGTCGCCGCGGCCGGACCACTGGCTGAGGTCCACGAAGATGGACTCCTTGGCCGTGCGCGAGGTGCCCGTGTAGGCGGTTTGCACGGAGGTGCGGCCCTCATCGGCGCCACGCAGGCGCAGGCGGCTGTCATCGGCAGCGCGCTCAATCTCGTACTCTACCTGGTAGCGCGTGGCGTCGTCGCTGCCGTAGGTGAGGTGGTAGACCTCGAACGTGAGCGCCATCGGCATCTCGTTGGTGAGCGTGCCGAAGGGGTAGGGCTGGCCCTGCACCTCGCCACTGGCCCCAATGAAACCGTCGGCGTCGAGGCTGAAGAGCGGCAGCAGGTCGCTCATTTCTAGCACGGTGGGGTCGTTAGAGAGCGCGTTGAGGTCATCGTAGCGCGCCGACCCCATCTTGATGGCGTCGCCCACCTCTTGGCGTTCGAGGTCGCGGATCAGGTGCTGGTTCCACTGCAGCGCCAGGTGGTAGCGACTGGTGTCGCCACGGGCGGTGAGTTGCTGCACAGGCAGCGTCATGCTGCTGTTCACGGGGAGGTCCACCGCGAAAAAGCGGTTGTGGCTGACGACGCGGTCGGTGTAGTCGAGGTTTTTCTGGATGGCCGTGGCGACCATGTAGTAGCGGCTGAGGTCTACGTCCATCTCGCGCAGGCGGCGGCGCTCGCGGCGTGGTAGGAGCATGGAGCCGGGCTCGGGCGCCCAGAACACCTCGGTGCGCGTGGTGCCGTTGGGGTCGAGAAAGCGCACGACGCGGCTGGCTACGTCGAGCGGGCCAAAATCACCCAGCGTCTCGGTGTAGGTCTCCGGCACGTAGAGCGCGCGGTCGCGCATCATCTGTTGGTCTTGAGCTGCCGTCTGGACCACGCTACGCCGCGCAAAGACGCCCGGTGGGGCATAGCCTTGAGGGCGCAGGTCGTCTTCTGCAATGGAGGCGTACGTCTCCACCTCATTGTAGCGCGACTCGAAGTCCGGGTGGAGGATGGCCAGCTCGCGGAAGACATAGCGCATGAGCGCGATGGTGATCTGCGCCTTGCGTATGCCTCGCTCCGACCGGGAGAAACCTTGCCGCAGGCCACGCGGAATCAGGTCCTCCGTGTCACCCTGGCGGTAGTACTCGTCGCGGTCTTCTACGAAGATGAAGTACGCGGCGCGGTCGATGTGGGCATAGATCCAGAACTCGGCCGCGGGCAGCTCAGCGTACGTGATGGCGGGGCCGCCGGGCGAAAACAGGAGGTCGGTGAGGCGCGGCTCGTCGTAGGTGAGCGTCTTGAGGCTGTACGGTTCGCCGTAGCGCACCCAGGTCTCGCCACGTGCATCGAGGTGGCTGGGCACGTCGGGGCGGCTGTAGCGGCTCAGGGCATACCCCACGCGTTGCAGGTGCTCGTCGAGGCGTTCGTTCTGACGCGTGGCGGGCAGCGCGTCGGCGCGCCGCAACCACTCGAAGAGCTCAGGCACCATGCCCTCTCGGATCTGCCACCCCAGTGCCTCAGACAGTGTGAGCAGGCGGTTGCGGTCCATCTCGTCCATGATCAGGGCCAGCTGCGTCACATGAGGTGCCAGAATCGCATCTTCTGCGTCGGCCACGGTGCGGTCGGCGTGGTTGAGCAGTTCCAGATACACGGCGCGTGCCTGCGTCAGCTGCGCACCCATGTCTTCGGAGAAGAGCGTGTGGAGGTAGGCGTCGCCCAGGCGCACGTCAAAGCTGCCCTTGTTGTAGAGCGCGTTGAGGCCCGTGGTCCAGACGCGTTCTTGCTTGTCCGCATCGCCCTGCCGGCCGTAGGCCGTGCCTAGCCAATAGGCGGCCGCCCCCAAGTCAGGGTCGCGGTAGGCGGGGTCTGACGCCACGAGCGGCTCTAGGAGTTGCACCGCCGCCTGAAACTGCTTGGCGTCGATGGCGGCTATCGCCTCGCGGAGGACGTCAACGGGGGTGGCATGGGCGCCCAGACTGCCCATCCAGAGGCCAAGCCAAACAAGGAGGCAGGCAAGATTAGGTCGTTTAATCATGGTAGTATGCGCGAAAATCGCCGCAGCTTAAGTGGCAGCTAGACCAACATCAAGCCAGATTGTTGCGCGCTCGGTAGTGATCTGGAGTACATCGGCCAGCGCGACCCCAAGTTTCACAGGTGCATTACGACCGCCAGGGCACCTCTGCGCCCTCCACGACGGATGCCCCACCCAATGCAGCGTGGTCAGATGGCATCGGCTCGTTGCTTGCGGCTTTACACAACGCCCTGTCTGCCGATACCCTCGTACGTCTGCCCTTCTGTTGGCGGACAGTTCATGCTCTTCATGATGTGACCTTTTGTGTAGTATGCGTCACTGTTTTGTTGTGCTGTGTATGGTGTTGACCGTCGGGTTGATGCCTTGGGGCCCGAGGGCACAGGCCCAGCTTATCGATGACATCTCCTTCAGTTATGAATACATGACGTTGGATGAGGGGAGAACCTCCGGTGAGACGTTCCCCATTCCACGTGTCCACAGGCACTACATGACGGCCAGCGTGGCTCGTGGTCCGTTCAACGTGGGGCTGGCGTTCCAGCGGACACGGAGCGAGCCGTTCGCGATAACCGACTTCGTGGATTTCATTCCGCCGGAACTCCTCGCGCTCATCGACACGATGACGCCCGAGCAACTGGCGACGCTGCTCTCGTTCGCGGATGATACCCAGAACGGCCTGATGCTCACCGCTGGCTACCAGCGGGCTTTAACATACCGCATGCGCCTAGAGGCCTCGGCGCGGTTGCAGCTTCTCAATGATGAGGACATCACCCTCTTCCAGGCGCGCCTGGCACCCAGCTACAACGACCTGCATGTCAACGTTGTCTTCTTCAACCCCGACGGCAACGGTTTCTTTCGCGACCGTCCGTATTTCGTCTCGTGGTACGTGGGCAGCGCTGTCAATCATCTTGGGCGTGTACAAACGCTGCTTGGCGGTGGCGTGTGGTGGAACAACCTAAACTTCTACGCGACCGGATTCTACTCTGTCAACGGTGCAGAGGACCCCTTCACGCTAGAGCCTATCCCTGAACGCGAGCGCGACCTCAACTTCATACAGGAGCACGGGGTGAGCCTTAGTGGAAGCTATGACTGGCGTAACTTCGTCTTCGGCATACGCAAGAACATCCCGTTCAAAAACGCCGGAAGCGACATCTCCTTCTCCATTAACTACAGACTCTTCTTCGATTGATGAAGCCTCTACCGATACTCGCGGCTCTCGCCGTGGCGCTGGGGCTTCACCTGTTGATGCTGGCCCCGGCCGACCTGCAAGCGCAAGCGCAGTGGCGCGTGCTCAAGAAGTACCTCCAGGCCGACATGGAAGTCGTGCGCGAAGAGCCACAGGTGCTCGTGCTGGCGCACGGGGCACGTCAAGATACGCTGCGCATCGGCTTGGCGCCGTGTGATACGTGTGACATCGTGGGCGAACTGGAAGAGCGTCGCGGTAGCAACCCGTACCGCATCTGGGTAGCCAGCGAAGCGTTCTGGAACAACCCGGAGCGTCCTCAGAGTGCGTGGGGGCAGTACTTCCGCTCGCACTTCCTTCGTCTCCTCCGTTCGCCTGAAGCCGCCGACTAGTCCATGCGCGTGTTGCCGTCTGCCTCAGCCCCGCTGAACCACAAGCTGTCGATCCTCGTCATGTCCACGGCGAGCATCGCGCTGTTGGTGGCGGCGTTTGGGTTCATTGGCCAGGATGTGCTCACATACAAGCGCAGCCTGGAGACCGACTTGGCGGGCCGCATGGCGATTGTAGGCCAGAGCGCAAGCGCTGCCCTGCAGTTTGGCGACCCGATGGGTGCCGAGGAGGCGCTGACGCCGCTCCAAACCGACCCCGCCATGTGGATGGCCGCCCTCTTCGCCGCCGATGGCAGCACGATGGCGCACTTTCAGCAGCCCGATGACCCGGGCGCAATTGTGGCCTCGCCGCCGTCAGACGTGTACACCGTCTACACGTGGACGCACGTGGACCTCTACCAGCCCATCGTGTTTGAGGGCGACGCCGTGGGCGGCCTCTACATACGCTACAGCCTGGCGCCGTTCTTCACGCGGTTGCAACGCTACCTGGGCATCACCTTTGTCGTCCTCATGCTCTCGGTGGGCGTGGCGTTTATCATCTCGCGACGCCTCAAGCGGTCCATCACCGAGCCCATCCTGAACCTGACCTGCACGGCCAAGTCCGTGACCGAGCAGAAGGACTACACCGTGCGCGCCAAGCGCATGAGCGAGGGCGAGCTGGGCCTGCTCGCTGAAACGTTCAACACCATGCTGGGCGAGATCCAGCAGCGCGACGCCGAACTCGCGGCGCACCGCGACCACCTGGAGGAGCAGGTGCAGGCGCGGACGGTAGAACTCAAGGAAGCCAACACCAACCTGCGGACGGAGAAAGAGCGTGCCGAGGCCGCCAACCGCCTCAAGACGTTGCTGCTCACCAACATGACGCACGAGTTTCGCACACCCGTGTCGGGCATCGTGAGCATCGCCTCGGTGCTGCAAGACGAGGTGGGCTTTGAGCAGCAGGAGTTCCTCGAAATGATTGAGGCGAGCGGCTACCGCCTGATGGATACGCTCAACGCCGTCCTCAACCTGGCCAGCCTGGAGACCGCCGAGATCCAGTTCACCCACCAGCCGCTAAAGCTGGACGACCAGCTCGCCCGCCTCCTGCCCATGCACCAGCGTCGCGCCGAGCAGAAGGGCATCGCCCTGCACATCGACCAGGAGCACCTGCACCTGCCCGTGTGGCTCGACGCCGCCGCCCTCGAGTTCATACTGGGGAGCTTGTTGAGCAACGCCATTAAGTTCACCGAGCAGGGCGAAGTGGCCGTGCAGTTCGCCACTACTAACGAGGCCTTTGCCATCACCGTGCGCGACACGGGCGTGGGCATCGGCGAGGCGTTCTTGCCGCACATCTACGAGCCGTTCAAGCAGGAGAGCACGGGCCTCTCGCGCAGGTACGAGGGCAGCGGCATCGGCCTGACCATCGTGCAGCGCACGGCCGACCTGCTCGGCGGCACCATCACCGTAGACACCACGCAGGGGCGAGGCACCACGTTCATCGTGACGCTGCCCCGCGATGCGCGCTCTCATACCGCTACCTCTCCTGCGCAAGCACTGATCGCCGCTGCCAGCTAGCCTGCGATCTCCGTGGAGCACGCCGGGTAGAACGCAGCCTCCATCGCTCAACGCTGCTCGCCTGTGAAGTCTACCGTCCTCGTCGCCATCCAGTTTGCCACGCTGGCAGGGCTTGCGCTCGCCGGACCCGTAGTGCCCACCTCGATATTGGGCCTGGGCGTGGTCGCTGCTGGCGTGCTGCTTGGCCTGTGGGCCGTCTGGGCGATGCGCCTGGGCAACCTGCACATCTACCCGGATGTAGCCGCCGCCGCCGCCCTGACCACACGCGGGCCGTACCGCCTGATCCGCCACCCGATGTACGCCGCGCTGCTGCTCGTGGGCCTCGGCTGGCTCGTGGATGCGTTCTCGCTCGTGCGCCTCGCCTTGCTTGTGGTGCTGCTCGTCAACCTGGTGGCGAAGCTACGCTACGAGGAGCGGTTGCTCGCAGACCAGCTCGAGGGGTACCTCGCCTACCAGACGGGCACATGGCGGCTTATCCCGTGGGTCTACTGAACGCCTACGACACCAGCCGGTGCTGCAAGGCGACCCGTACCGCCGAGGCGCGCGAGTGCACGTGCAGCTTCTTGTAGATGCGCTTGATGTGGCTGCGCACCGTGTGGGGGCTGATGAAGAGCCGCTCGCCAATCTGATGCTCCGTCTCGTCGGCCACGATGCCTTCCAGGATCTCCAGCTCGCGGTCACTCAGCTCAAACGTGTACGACGGCGTGACGGCCGACGTGTGGCGCACATGCTGCATCACCTTGCGCGCGATGGCAGGCGACATGGGCGCGCCGCCCGCCACCAGGTCTTGCACGGCAGCTACGATTTGGCGCGCGGTGGCCTCCTTGAGGAGGTAGCCCGTGGCCCCGGCTTGCACCGAGGCGAAGATCTGGGACTCGTCCTCGAAGACGGTGAACATGGTCACTTCGATGTCTGGATGCTGCTGCTTGAGCACCGCCGTGGTCTCCACCCCCGAACGGCCGGGCATCTCGATGTCCATGAGCACCACGTGCGGTCGTTGCTCGGGGGGGCAGCTGGCCAGGCGTTCCAGGAAACGGTCGCCGCTCTCGGCAACGAGCGTAAGCTGCACCTCATCGAAAAACGACAGCCGCTCCTGCACGCGGTGACGGACGGTGGTGTTGTCTTCGGCGAGTCCTACGCGAATGACCATGACAGCGGGCGTTTGGGGGCGAGTTACAACGAATACTCCCTAGATACAGCGGAAACGGGCAGCAGCCCAATACCCGGTTCAGGGGATTAGCTGATCGGCGGGCCTGCCGGATAGGAGCCGAGCACACGCACCGATTGGGTGACTTCGCGGAGGTGGTCGAGGGCGCGGCGCACGGGCTCGTCCTCCGCATGGCCTTCCAGGTCGAGGTAGAAGAGGTACTGCCCCGGATGACCGATGAGCGGGCGGCTCTCGATCTTGTACAGGTCGAGGTCGCGCAGGGCGAACACAGCGAGGCTCTTGAACAGCGCGCCGGGCACGTTGTCGGCCAGGACGTACAGCACCGAGGTTTTGACCGTAGCCCCCTCGGGCCGCATCGGCACGTCGCTGGAACGGACGAGGGTGAGGAAGCGCGTATAGTTCTGCTGGTTGCTCTCGATGCCTGCGGCCAGGATGTCGAGGCCGTACTCGGCCGCGGCGGCGCGGCTGGCGATGGCGGCGGCGTTGGCCTCGCCGCGCTCGGCCACCATCTTGGCCGAGCCCGCCGTGTCGTAGCTCGGCACCTGCTGGGCGTGCGGCACGTGGGTCCTGAGATAGGTCCGGCACTGCCCGAGCGCCTGTGGGTGCGAGTAGACGCGTTCGATGCCGGCGAGCGCGGTCCCGGGCATCGCCATCAGGTTGTGGCGGATGCGCAAGTTCAGCTCGCCGATGATGACGAGGTCGTGGTCGCGCAGCAGGTCATAGTTGGCGTGGACGCTGCCGTGGAGCGAGTTCTCAATGGGCAGCACCGCACGGTCCACCGTTCCGGCCGCCACAGCCTCAAAGACGGCATCGAAGGTGGGGCAGGGCACGACGTGGGCATCGGGATAGCGGGTGCGGACGGCTTCTTCGCTGAACGCGCCCGTCTCGCCCTGGAAAGCTACGTGCATGGCAAGGCAGTCTCGGCTAAGGCAGTTTCGGCTTTGGAGTGGCCTCCCTACGCCGCGTGGCGTCTAAAGATTTGCAGCCCGGCGCATCCGCCCGAAGTCCAGGGCCAGGCCCATCTCTACGTCGTCGTGCAGGACGTCATAGCCGCCGTGCAGCAGCAGCGGCCCCAGCGGCACCACGCCGCCGAAGGACAGCCCGAACGAGAAGTCGGTGCCACCGGGCCGCGTCTCCGCCAACGCCCCCAGGCCCACGGCGGGCTGCACGGGCAAGCCTCCCAACCGACGGAAGAGGAGCGCCTGCGCGTTCAGCTTCTGGTCGGAGCCGGTGTTGAGCACCGCCTCGTTGATCGACGCCATCAGCAGCACGCCTCCGTTGCGCGACGCCAACCCTGCGGAGAGCCCAAACGGCGTCTCGTAGGTCGCGTAATAACCGAGTGAGCCGCCCGCCGCGCCTACGACGCCGACCACCGTGAAGGCGGCCATCGCTACGGGCAGCAGGTTGGGCTCTCCGCTGTCATCGTCATCGTCGTCTTGCTGGCGGCGGCCGTCAGCCTTGGTGGCAATGGGCGTGCCAACGCCCGAGCGGGTGGCGGGGCGCGCCTCGTCTTGGTCGCCCTCGCCGCCGCTGCGCGAGCTGCGACCGGAGCGCGTTCCCGTGCTCCGTCCGGTTGTGCTAGGCCTGGGCTGCTGTGTACGCGGTGCACGCGGCACGTCGCGCACCAAAGGACGGCCAGCGGTGCCCCAGATGACGGCCTCCGCCCCGCGACCAATCGCCTCTTCGGCAATCGGCGGGCGCCCCGGGTACACACGCACCGGACGCTCGCTCGGGTCGGCCACGGCGAAGGCGATGTGCGCAATGCGGAGGTTCTCCAGCGTGAAGCCGCGCTCGAAGAGCAGGGCGATGGCCTCGTCGGAGAGGGCGGGAAAGAGCGTGGCCCAATGCTCGGGCAGCGCCACATGCCAACGCGTTTCGGGGGCGGGCCCCAGCGCGAGGGCGGTATAGTCCAGCACCAGGTCGCCGACCTCGGTGTCATCCACAACGATGGTAGCGGCAAGGTCGAGGTCGTTCAAGATCACGCCATCCGGCAGCTGGCGTTGCGCCACGATCTGCCCATCGCGGACACCCCGGTTGCCAGCCACCCATGCCAGCACCAGTTCCAGGCGCGGCTCGCCATCGGACAGGTGATAGTAGCGGTACTCCAGCGTGAGGTCGTCCAGGAAGGGGAGCAGTGCGTAGGCTTCCGCCTCATCCGAAGCGGACGCTGTATCTATCCAGGCAGGCCATGCGCCGTGCCGAACCGTCCCGCCATCCACATCCTGGCTGAACGCGGGCTGGACGGCCCACAGCAGCAGCACCAACAGACCCATTCGGTTCCACATCATTTCGATCCTCGCAGTACGGATGACAGGCATACGTACAGGCGCCGCTACCTCCTGTAAAGTCACACCTTACGGAGCCGTGCCACAAAGAAGCCCTGGTGCCGTGCGTCGGGCAGGATGCGGCGGGCGTGTTGGATGGCCTCGGGAAAGACTTTGCCCCGCCACGCGGCGAGCGGTGGCGTCATGCACGGCAGGTCGAGGCCGAGTGGTTCAAGCGTGAGCCCGTCGCCGAAGGTCTTGAGCGCTTTGGCGAGGATGCGCTCGTTCTCTTCGGGCGCGAACGAGCAGGTGGCGTATACGATGTACCCGCCGGGGCGGGCGGCGTGCCCGGCCGAGTAGAGCAGCCGCTGCTGCTTGCGCGCCATCTCCTTCACCTTGCGCGGCGACCAGTAGGCCCAGCTCTCCGGGTCGCTCCGGTGGAAGCGGCCCTCGCTGGAGCACGGCGCATCGAGCAAGACGCGGTCGAAGTGGTTGGGGCGATGGCGCCATACGTTCTCGCCGTTGGTGTGGTACGTCTCCACCCACTCGGCGCCCTGCGCTTTCAGGTTGGCGCGCAGCTTGAAAAACCGGCCGCGCACCACCTCGACGGCCGCCAGCGTGCTCGCCGACGGGTCGGCCTGCGCGGCCAAGTCCGCAGCAAGTTGGAGCGTCTTGCTGCCGGGCGCGGCGGCGAGGTCGAGGACGCGCTCGCCCGCCTCCGGCGCCAGCACCACGGGCGGCACCATGCTCGACAGGTTCTGCACGTAGATCCGCTGCTCGGCAAACGCAGGCATTGCCAGCAGGGCCGCGCGTTGCTCGGCGGGCACCGTGAAGGCGATGGGCATCCAATCGACAGGCGTGAGCGTCAGGCCAGCCGCCGTCAGTTCGGCGCGGACGGCAACCGGATCGGCCAGCAGCGTGTTGACGCGGAAGGCACACACGCGCGGCTCCGCGAACGACGCCATCGCCTGCGCAAAGGCTTCGGCTGGCAGGATCTGGCGCAGCCGCTCGACGAAGGCGGCGGGCAAGTCCGTTAAATTCCTGACAATCGTTGGTTTAGCCACAAACGAGGAGTTGGGGTTCAGCTTTTCTGGCAGCAGCAGCTTAATCAGTTGACACGTTGGTACGATATACCTACCATGCAGGGCTCGTCCGCGCTTTAACGCCGCGTGCTGCCCGCCCACCTGTTGTACACGACTTTCCGCACACTGTAGATGCACACCCGACGCGGCGACGAAATCATCCGATGCTCCTTCTGCGGGCGCTCGGCCCATGAAGTGACCTCGATGGTAGCCGGACCGGATGTCTATATCTGCGATCGCTGCATCAACGACGCGGTGCGCATCGTGAGCAGTGACTTGGCGGCGTACCAAAACGTGCCCAGCCACGCTGGGTTGCGCACGACCATCACGCGCGCCAACCGCCTGAACCCCATCGAGATCAAGGCGACGCTGGACGAGTACGTCATCGGGCAGGAGCGCGCCAAGCGGGCGCTCTCGGTGGCCGTCTACAACCACTACAAACGCATCGACGACCACGAGTACATCCACGAGCTCGACGACATCGAGATCGAGAAGTCGAACATCCTGGTCATCGGCCCTACGGGTACGGGCAAGACGCTCATGGCCCGGACGCTGGCTCGCGTCCTCGATGTGCCGTTCTCCATCTCCGACGCCACCGCACTCACCGAGGCGGGCTACGTGGGCGAGGACGTGGAGAGCATCCTGACGCACCTGCTGCACGCCGCCGACTTCAACGTGGAGCGCTCCGAGCGGGGCATCATCTACATCGACGAGATCGACAAGATCGCGCGCAAGGGCGACAACGCCTCCATCACCCGCGACGTGTCGGGCGAGGGCGTACAGCAGGCGCTGCTGAAGATTCTGGAAGGCACCGTGGCGGGTGTGCCGCCCAAGGGCGGGCGCAAGCACCCCGAGCAGAACCTGATCAACCTCGACACGCGCAACATCCTCTTCGTGTGCGGCGGCGCCTTCGAAGGCCTGGCCGACATCATCGCGCACCGCCTCTCCAGCACCACC
This sequence comes from Bacteroidota bacterium, assembly GCA_039026435.1. Classification (GTDB taxonomy): domain Bacteria; phylum Bacteroidota; class Rhodothermia; order Rhodothermales; family JBCCMF01; genus JBCCMF01. Next base: position 4,470 of record JBCCMF010000035.1, on the reverse strand, counting down.
ATCGGCTTCAACGCAGGCACCACCAAGCGCTTCGACAAGAACGACCCGGAAATCTTCCGCCACGTAGAGCCCGACGACCTGCTGCGCTTCGGGCTGATTCCCGAACTCGTGGGCCGCATGCCGGTGGTCACCACACTCGACGCGCTGACGCACGACGCACTCACCAGCATCTTGCTCAACCCCAAGAACGCGCTCGTGAAGCAGTATCAGAAACTCTTCGCGATGGACGGCTTGGACCTGACCTTCGAGCAGAGCGCCCTCGACGAGGTCGTCAAGAAGGCGATGGCACTCAACACGGGCGCTCGCGGCCTCCGCGCCGTCATGGAGTCCACCATGATCGACATCATGTTCGAGGTCCACCTCCACCCCGACATCCAGACGGTGCGCGTCACGGGCTCCACGATTGCCAGCGGTGCCCCGCCCGTCATGGGCCGCCGCAAAGCCTCGGCATAAACGCGTCGGTTGCAGCACCCTAAACGCGGTAGCATCGCTGGCGCATGCGCTATCTTCCCGGCATGCTGGCGCTGCTCTCCATAACGCTCGACGCGCTCGTTGCGGACTACGGGCTGCTCGGTCTCGCCGTCGTCGCGTTTCTCGCGGCCACGCTACTCCCGTTTTCGTCCGAAGTCGCTGTGGTGGCTGCGCTAGAGGCGGAGCTGATGCCGCTGGGCGTCTTGCTGGCGGCAAGCATCTGCAATGCGCTGGGCGCCTCCTTCAACTACGGCCTCGGCTGGTGGCCGTCAGGGCGGCTGCGGAATAAGCTCGACGACAGCCGCTCGGGACGGCGTGCGCTGGCGTGGGCCGAGCGGTACGGCAAGTGGAGCCTGCTGGGCTCATGGCTGCCCATCGTAGGCGACCCGCTATGCGTGGTGGCGGGCCTCATCCGCGTGCCGCTGTGGTTCTTCGCCCTCGTCGGTATCGGCACCCGGGTGGCGCGGTACGTGGTGCTGATTGTCGCCTTTGGGTAAGCGGCGCTACGATTGCTCGCGGAGCAAGGCCCGGCGGGCGCCTACCCACCAGTCGGCGTCGCGGGTGTGGGCGTTGATGGTGATGCCGCTCACGTGGGGGATGAGCGTGATGAGCAGCGGCGGCACGGCCTCCCACTCGTCAGCGCGGATCAGCTGCTCCAGGTCGCGCGCCGTGGTGCGGCTCCAGCGCCAGTCGTGGCGCAGCTTCTCGGCTTTCTTCCAGTAGCCTTTGTCGTCCCAGGCCTGTGCGCTTTCGTCGATGGTGGTGTAGATGCCGCGCAGGTTGAAGACGAGGAACGCTGCCATATCCTTGGCTTCGCTGTCATAGCGGAGCCGCTGGGCCAGCAGGCGGAGCACCTCGGCCACCGAGCGCAAGTGCTCGTGGCGTTTCTTGGCGGGCGTTTGGCCGGTCGCGATGATGCGCGCCATCGGGAGAAGGACATAGACGAAACGGACGGCGCCGAAAATACAACGCCGTCCGTCACGCCACAATGCATGTTACTTCAGCAAGTGCATGGTCTGCGTCACGCGCGCACTCGGCGTTTGCAGCACGTACAGGTAGACGCCGCTGGCCCACTCGGTCGCATCCACCGCCACCTGATGGCGCCCGGCAGCCAGCGTCCCGTCCGTCAGCGTAGCTATGGGCCGGCCGAGTAGGTCGTACACGGTCAGCCGCACATCGCTGCTGGCGGGCAGCGTAAAGGCGATGGTGCTCGTCGGGTTGAAGGGGTTGGGGTAGTTTTGCTCTAGGGTCACCTGCTCGGGCAGCTCGAACACGTCTTCGTTGGAGGTCCCTTGCAGCCCAACGGTGAACTCGGCCCGGATGGGCACCACGCGGTCCTCAAAGATGGGCTCGCCGCTCGCGGTGACCCCGGCAAACGACGCCCAGCAGTCATCAGAGCCAGCAGGCGCGCAGAAGTTGGGAGCCAGGTACAGCGCCGAGGGCGAGTCCTCTGTGCTGTTGTCGTACGCTGACACGCCCATCGCCAGGTAGTTGGCGTCGGTACCGATGTTCGACAGGCCGATGTAGACCGTATCGGGCAAGTTGCTCAGCTGCTCCACGTAGGCCTGCAGGTTGATATTCGTGAAAGCGAAGTCGACCTCGGCGGTGTTGCGAGGCAGAGGGTTAGCCGTTACGTCTTCGATGTCCAAGGTGAACAGCTCGTCCTCGGGGGCAACGCTGGGGAATCCATCGGCCGTTGCTGCCCAGACGTGGAGCCGCAGGTCTTGCGGGGCCGAGTCCGGGAGAGGGCTGTCGCTAAACTGGTTCTCGAACTGTGGGGCAATAGATACGGCCGTAAGCGTACCGCCCGCAGGCACAACAAACCGATTGGCGTGGCGAGCGTCTGCGCCGAGCGAGTAGGCATCCACGGTAGGGTCCCCTTCTGCATTTTGCGATATCGCAATGCTCCCGTCATCGTAGGCGATAGTGCTAATCTCAATCCCACCCTGCGAGTCCCAGGACCCGCTGTACCGTACGTTCAGCACGAACGGATTGGCAGGCTGCACGTGCGCGATGACGAGGGTGGCACGCGCGAATTCGCCCTCAAACTGCTGATTGCCCTCGTATGCCACCTCTTCCACACGGGTAGCGCCATCCAGCGCCTCCAGCACCACATAGGCGCTCACCCGGTTGGCCTCGCTGCTCGACGAGTTCCCGGAGATGGAGCCCACGGCAAACCGTGGATTGGTCACATTGAGCACCTCTGCGTAGAGCACTGAGCCCGGCGAGAGTGCGTAGTTGTTAGAGCCTATACTCTCCTCGGTACGGGCATCCACCGAGAGCTGCGGTATGGCGCGCACCGTGCTGTACTCATCGAGGTGGGCATAGTCGGGGCTGATGCTGGCGTCGTTGAGGAGGTTGGCGAGGTGAAAATTGGCCGTCACCTGGCTCAGGGTCAGGCCGCTGCCACTCTCGTTGAAGACGTTAGTGTATCCGCTGGCTCCCGTGAGCCGCTCCCGCGTGATGGAGCCTGTGGCTTCTACGCCAAGGCGCTCGGCGATGTAGGTGGTGAAGAGCACAGCGCGCTGGTAATCGATGTTCACGCCCTGCCAGTCGAAAAGCGGCCCGCTCAGTGCACTACCCAGCGAAAGGTAGTTCGGCCGCCGGCCGTTGTACCCATTCATGATCTCGGCCCACTCTGAGAGGCCTTCGTTGATAAACGTACGCTCGTTGGGGTCGTAGTTAGCGTGGATCAGGTGCTGGTACTCGTGTGCGATCACGGCCAGCGTCAACGTGGTGTTGAGGCGCGAGTCGATGTAGATCATGTCGCGGCCGTTGCCCAAGAAGCCCGAACCGTCGTTGTTGGGTGCGATGTCTACGGGGTCGAAGTAGCCCGCGATGCCGCTAGGCAGGTCGAACACCAGCACATCGACCCTGGTGTCGCCGTCCACGTTGGGCGGGTCGCCGAAGACCGCTTCGTTGTTGTCGATGATGCCTGCGTTGGGGTTGTACGATCCGGCGGGCGTAGCCTCGCCGATGCCCACCTTGAGCTGATCGACCGTGGCGGCATCGACGTTGCCCAACTCAGCGGGATCGACCCAGATGTAATAGCGGTCGCCTTTGCCCACGAGTTCAAAGGTTTGCGTCTCGAAGCTAAGCGTACCGTTTTCGCGCAATTGGAAGTCCATGCGCTCGCCCACTTCGGGGTCCACGCGCTTGAACGCCAGGACGGGCATGGTGCCGCTGGCCTTGCGCGCATGGAAGGCCTCCAGCGCGGCGCGGCCGATGGGCGAGTTCAAGCGATCCGGCGTTTCGGAGCCCCGATCATCCCGCTCATACGTTTCGCCAGACAGGAACGCCTGCGATTGCAGGGTAACCTCCTGAGCCATGCTGAGCGGAGCGGTAAGGAGCACAAAGCACGCGACAAGAAATAGAGAACGATACATCGGTCGGGTGGGGTCAAGCAGATGGGGATTACGGGAAGCACGGCAGGCACAGATGGTGCCAAAGCACTGGGCGGGGCCTAAATATAGGGTCCTCAAGAGGTTCACTGTACCTACTATCGGACGCAAACACCAGCGTGAAACATCCAGAGGTTGGAAAAAACGACGGAATGTCTACTACACTACACAGCAAACGGCAGCGCTGACGCTTGCAGAAAGGCAAAAACCAGTGGATCTGCCCCCTCGGGTGCGGTTTGGCATATGGTTCGTACGTAGTATACCCACAACGTTACGTCCACCCGCACACCCGTTCCGCCATGCGCCTCTTCAGTTTGCTAGTCTCGATTGTTTTGCTCGCCGCCTGTACCTCCACGGCCCCGCGCCCCACTGCCGATACGATCACCGTAGAAGGCCAAGTGAGCATGCGCGGCAACGAGCCGTTTGCCACCTACATGCTGGAGACGGACAATCAGAACCTCTATGTGCTTACCTTCGATGAGGATCAAGAACAGACGTTTACCACAGCCAGCCGTTACCGCCTCACGGGCACCGTGTCTGCCGATCTATGGAACGGCCGCCGCCTCGCCCACCTCCGCGTGCTGACCGTCGAGATGTT
>JBCCMF010000034.1:0-23174 GCA_039026435.1 Bacteroidota bacterium | reverse complement strand
TTACGAGCCATACTGAGCGCGAATGCGGTCTTACCCATGGAGGGCCTCGCAGCAATAATGACCAAGTCGGAGGGTTGCCAGCCGCCGGTCATGTCGTCGAGGCGCGTGAAGCCGGTGGGTATACCTGTGATGCCCGTGTCGCGCCCGTGGATGGCTTGCAGCTTCTCAATCGTCTCTTTCACCACCTGGCTCATGGCGGCGGCAGGGCGGCGGAGCTGCGTGTCCGAGATCTTGAAGATGTCGCGCTCGGCTTGGTCCAGCATCTCGAAGGCATCGGCGCTGGGGTCGTACGACTGGCCGACGAGCTTCGTCATCGTCTCGATCAGCTTGCGCAGCAGCGACTTCTCGGCGATGATGCGGGCGTGGTACTCCACGTTGGCCGCCGTATCGACGCGCGTGGTCAACTCGGTCAGGTAGTACGCGCCGCCGATGTCATCGAGCCAACCGCGCCGCTTCAGCTCCTCGCTCAGCGTGATGAGATCCACGGGGTTGCCGCGCTCGAACAGCGCCAGGATCGCCTCGTAGACTTTCTGGTGCTTGGCGTTGTAGAACGCATCGCCGGGCAGGATTTCGATGGCCTGCGGAATCGCCTCGCGCCCGATCATCATCGCCCCAAGGACCGACTGCTCTACATCGACGGCCTGGGGTGGGACGCGGCCTGCGGAGCCGCCTGTGATGCGCGGTGGCGCAGCATGGCTCTTGGCGCCTCTATTCCGCGCGCCGCCCGTCATCTTCTCCAACGGGTACCGCTGCGACGAGTCGTCGATGTTCAGCGGGCGCTGTTGCAGATCGTCGGGTTCCGACATGAGGCGAGCGAGAGGTCAGACAGCGTTGCGCGGAGGGCGCCAAGATACGCGATTCAGTTCGTGGTGACTTGATCGTATCGGGTCCGCAGCAATTTCACGTCCTCCCAGGTGGGGCGCTTCCACTGCGGGTTGCGCAGCAGCGCCGCCGGGTGGTACGTCACCATCAGCTCCAGCCCGTGGAAGCTGTGAAACTTGCCGCGCAGCGAGCCCAGCGACGACTTTCGGCCGAGCAGTCCGTTGCCCGCCGTCTTGCCGACAGCCAAGATCAGCTTCGGACGGATGAGCGCAATCTGCTTGTAGAGCAGCGGAATGTGCGCCGCCACCTCGTCGGGCTGCGGGTCGCGGTTGCCTGGCGGGCGGCTCTTCATGATGTTGGCGATGTAGATCTCTTCGCGCTGGAAGTTGATGGCACCAAGAATCTTGTTCAGTAGCTGCCCGGCACGCCCCACGAACGGCTCGCCGTGCTTGTCCTCGTCGGCGCCCGGCGCTTCGCCCACCACCATGAGATCGGCGTTGGGGTCGCCCGTGCCGAAGACCGGGTTGAGGCGGGACTCGTCGATAGGCGTGAGGACGGTATGGCGCAGGTAGTCCTCTACCTCTTGCAAGGAGGCCATCTCGTGCAGCGGCGAACCCTCGGGGATGAGCGCCGCGATGCGGTCGTACGGACTCATGGAGGGATCCAGCGCCGGGTCGATGGGCGCGCCGAAAAGATCAGTGGTGGGCATGGCGTCGGAAGTCGATTCAAGAGCTAGCGTCTGAACGGGAGCAGGAGGGACGGGTTCAGCTGCCTGTGGCCCATCAGCGGACGCAACGGCAAGGTTACCAGACGGTTGCTCAAGGGTAGCCTCAGACGCCGTTGGCGCATCGTGGAAGCGCGGCAACACGTCGCCCGTGATAGCTTGGTTTAGCTCGATCAGCAAGCGCACATCGCGAAGGACATCGAGCATGGTGGGAACGCAGGAAAAACGGACAGAAACTATAATTGCCTTCGCTATTGGGGTACGGCATACCGCCCAATCTTGTCATCTCGAGCGGAGTCGAGGGATCTCCCCTGTTTTCGTTTTGCACGACGATTAAGTGGGAGTTCCCTCGGCTCCGGCCTATGGCCTCTGCTCGGGATGACATTCTCGAAGCGCGTACTCGTCTCTCGATGCTGGCATTACACTCGCAGGATAGGTAATCCCACGCCTCCTCGCACAGTGAGTTGTGCACAACGTGTCCCGTACTTATGCACACCCCTGGGCTTCCTGTCACACGTTGAAGCGGAATAGAATCACATCGCCATCGGCAACGGTGTACTCCTTGCCCTCCGAGCGGTAGAGGCCTGCTTCCTTGACGGCGGCCTCCGAGCCATACTCCACATAATCGGCGTACTTGATGGTCTCGGCGCGGATGAACCCGCGTTCGAAGTCACTGTGGATGACGCCAGCCGCTTGCGGCGCCTTGGTGCCCTTGGCGATGGTCCACGCACGCGCTTCCTTGGGTCCGGCGGTGAAGTACGTGATGAGCCCGAGCAGCGCGTAGGCTTCCTGGATAAGCCGCTCCAGTCCCGACTCCGTCAGGCCCATGTCTTCGAGGAAAACCTCGCGCTCATCTTCGTCGAGTTCAGCGATCTGCGCTTCCAGATCGGCACAGACGATCACCACGCGCGCGTTTTCCTTGGCCGCGATGGCGCGAACGACTTCCACACGCGCATTGCCATCCGGAAGATCGTCCTCGCCCACGTTGGTAGCGTAGAGCACGGGCTTGGCCGTCAGTAGGAACGAGTCGCGGAGCCACGCGGCTTCCTCCTCACCGCTGATCGCGATGCTGCGCGAAGGCTGCTCGGCTTCGAGGTGGTCATTCAACCGCTCCAGAAACGCCAGCTGCGCCTTCGCCGACTTGTCGCCCGTCTTCACCAGCTTGCGCGTCCGTTCCACCCGCCGCTCCACGGTCTCCATGTCTTTGAGGAGCAACTCCGTGTTGATGATCTCGATGTCGCTGGCAGGATCGACGCGGCCATCTACATGCACCACGTTCTCGTCCTCGAAGCACCGCACCACGTGGATGATGGCATCGACCTCGCGGATGTGTGCGAGAAACTGGTTGCCCAAGCCTTCGCCCTTCGACGCGCCCGCCACCAATCCGGCGATGTCCACGAACTCTATGGTCGTGGGCACCGTTTTAGCGGCGGAGACGAGTTCGGTTAGCGCCTCCAGGCGTGCATCCGGCACAGGCACGACGCCCACGTTAGGCTCGATGGTGCAAAACGGGTAGTTGGCCGACTCGGCGCCAGCGTTACTCAGAGCGTTAAACAAGGTGGATTTGCCGACGTTGGGCAAACCCACGATTCCACAGCGAAGGGCCATCTCAACACACAGGCACAAGGCCCGGATCATGCACATGAAAAAAGGGGTCCGCATATCAAAGATGGGGCTGATTGTTCCTCTGATCATGGCTGCGGTGCTGTGCATTCTGGCCCCCGATGTCATGGCACAATCGGGCCGAGAGGGGACGTATTTGCAGGTCGGCGCGGCGGGAGGTCCTGGCATAGGTGGACAGGCTGCAGTCATCCAATCGGGCCGCTTTTTGACCCGCGACCTTTCGCTCTACCTCAACGCCATGCCACGTCTTGTGGGCTATGCAGGGTCGGTACAGGTCTCGGCAGGCGTGGGCGGAAGCCTCCGCATTGCCAACAGCATCCGCGTCATCTTCAACCGCGGCGACCTGAACCGCGACCTAGATGTGGGCGTGCGGTTTGGCCCCGGCCTGAACTTCGTGCGCGACGAAACCCGGGCCGACGCCAACCAGCGCTCCAGCCTCTTCCTCGAACCCTTCGTCCGCTACGTCACGCCATTCCGAGCAGACCGCACGCTGTTCATTGAACTCGCCCCACACCGCCCGGCACTGCGCATCGGCTTCTGGATGTAGCGGTGCGCTACTCCTGGTAGGGTACCGAGATAAACTCGCGCTCAGGCAAACGGACCGCTGTCAGATAGCCTAAGCCGGGCTGCATATTGTACACACAGCCCGTATCCACGTTGATGAGCTGCGGTCGGTTGAGGGGACCGCGCACGGGGGTATGCCCACACACTACGGTCTTCTCCCATGCGTAGAGTTCGGTGCGCATGTGGCCTCGCTCCCAGAGAAACACGTCCTCGGTGCCGTTGGCCTTGTTCCAGGCCACGGTGCGATACGGGACGAGGCCTGCATGAACGAAGAAGAAGTCGTCAGTGTCGAGGTACAGTTCGGTCTGGCGCACAAACTCGACGTGGGGTGCAGGGAGGGTTACGCGGAAGCCCTCGCGCGGGTAGCTGTTGAGGGTCGCGATGCCGCCGTTCACGCGCCAGTTCTCGAAGAGGCCATAGTCCACGTAGTCCAGCATGAACGACTCGTGGTTGCCGCGCAGAAAGGTGCACTGCTGGCGAGTTTGCAGATCGAGGAGGAGTTCAAAGACCTCGCAGCTGTGCGGGCCTCGGTCGATGTAGTCCCCGATGAAGACGAGGTGGTCGTCGGCGGAGGGTTCCAAACGCTCCAGGAGCGCCGCGAGCGAGCGGGCGCAGCCGTGTATGTCGCCGATTGCAATTAAACTCATGGCCGCCACCGCCCGCGCGATGCATCAAGCCGCAGGCGGGTACCACACCCGCTGGGTCGTTTAGGAATCTACTCGCATCTTGTCCATACCTACGAGCCCACGTCCACTTTTCTTCAGTCGTCCCTCGCGCTGCAACTCCAAGAGCGCGGCGTCTAGGATACCATTGACGAACTTCCCACTCTTGTTCGTGCTGTACTTCTTGGCCACCTCAATCGCTTCGTTGATGGACACCTTGGGCGGGATATCCTCGAAGCTGAGCATTTCTGTGATCCCCATCTTCAGCACAAGCCGGTCGATAAGAGCGATGCGATCGAAGTTCCAGTTCTTGGTGTGCCGGCTGATGATGGCTTCGGCCTCAGCCTCGGTCTCCAGCGTCCGCAGAAACAGCCGCGTGGCGAAGGCAAAGCTCACCTTGTCGTCCTCAAACTTGGGCCGCAGCATACCGTCGATGTAGTCCTCGGGGCTGTCGCCAGCGAGTTCGTAGGCGTAGAGCGCTTGCATGACACGCTCGCGCACTTCGCGTCGGTTGCTCATGGAGGGGCTGATGCGTTGGGGGAATGAGAGACGGCAAGCATACCAGCCTCGTCGTGAAGGTTTCCGGCAAGCACTTAATTCGCCCGCTCTTGGCGGAAGGTTAGATCGTTGTGCCATGCCTGTCTCGATGACACCACCGTGCCCCGCTGGTTCGTCATGTCGAAAAATCGCCATCGCCATTTTTTCCGAGCTCATCCTGCTGTCGGATTGGCCGTGAGCTTTGGCGCGGGCATCTTCATCGCCAACGCGCTCGACGTGGCACCCACAACATGGCTCACGGTCTGCGCCGGATGGTCTGTCGTTCTCCTATGCATACTCTTCTGGCCTGGACGCAAATCTATTTCGCTTCGACGCATCATGACCACGGCCTGTCTACTCAGTCTGACCATCGGGCTCGGGGGGTTCTGGTTTACCACCTACTATGCGGCATCTACAGCCCATGTGGGTCACCGCAGCACTTTTTTTCACACTGACGCCACCCAATGGTCAGGTGAAGTAGAGGAGTGTGTACCAACCCGCACCCGCTTTCGATGCACCGTCCGCCTCCACACGGTCTCATCTGCAGCGCTCCCTGACGAAGCTGTGGAAGGCCGGATCCATGCGTTCATGCCGGATGCCTTACAGGCGCTGCCCTTGACGGCTGGCGATCGTATCGCGTTTGAGGGTGCGCTCTCGCCCCTTGCCCCGCGCCGTAACCCCGCTGACTTTGACTATGGACGGTACCTCTGGCTCGAAAAGATTGCGGGCACCGTTTGGCTGGATACGGTGCCCCAGATCACGCAACGAGCAACATGGTCTGTGCGGCAGCATGTGCGATCACTGCAAGAGCGTATCCGGCATCACGTTCGCCAGCATGTCGCCTCAGCCGAGGCACAGGCGCTGACGTTAGCCCTGTTGCTTGGCGAACGCAGTGGGCTCGCCGACGAAACGCGGTCCGCGTTCACCAGCACCGGGCTGGCACACCTCCTCGCCGTCTCGGGCCTGCATGTGATGCTGGTTGGGTTTGTGCTGTACCGCTTGCTGGGCTCGCTGCTGGCCCGCACAGCATGGTCTTGGCGGGCTCGCCAAGGAATCCGAACGATGCTCACGTTGGGCGTGCTCGTGGTGTACCTCTTGCTGACGGGCGCCTCGACTTCGGTGGTGCGCGCCGTAGTCATGACAGCGCTGCTGCTGGGCACTACGCTGGTCCACCGCCCGCACCTGTCGCTGAATGCCCTGGGGCTTGCTGCCTTACTCTTACTCATCGCCAAGCCCGGCGCTCTTTTCCAAGCTGGCTTTCAGCTTTCTTTTGCCGCTGTGAGTGGCATTGTCGTTTTCTACCCGCTGATCATGCCCGCATTGCCGGGGCTTGGTCGGTTACCGATGGGGAAAGCCATCGCCGAAAGCACGACGGTCACGATGGCGGCTACGTGGACCACAGCGCCTGTGCTGCTGGTTCACTTCGGCTACGTCCCGCTTGCGGGCCTGTTGCTCAACCTCATCGCCATCCCGCTGACGGCTGCCTTGCTGCTGGCCAGCCTGCTGCTGACGACTCTGGGCGCCATCCCCGGGCTTGGCGAAGCGTTTGGGGCGGCCATCGAACTGGCTGCCCACTCGCTCACCACGCTTGCCCAGCACGGACAGGCGACAATGGCATGGGCAACCCTGAGACTCACCCCCGACGAGTATGGGCTACTGCTTCCCTTGCTGCTGGCGATTGCCGCCACAGCCCTTTGGACGGCGCCGCGCTGGCGGTGGCGCCTTGGCCTCTCGGCGATGGCTGCCTATGTGGTGCTGATTGCTGCCCCACTGGTCCAAACACCCTCCGTATCCATCCTCTTCTTTGACGTGGGCCACGGCGATGCCGCGCTGCTGTCGTTTCCCGATGATCGCCACATCCTCATCGATACGGGCGGGTATGCCGGGCGGAGCACGCATGCAGAGCGTACGCTGTTGCCTCACTTTGAACGCTATGGAATTACACATTTGGATGCGGTTGTGATCAGCCATCCGCACGCCGATCACGATGGCGGCCTGGCTACGTTACTCGACGCCATCCCGATCAATCGCATCATCTACAATGGCGAGGCCGGGGACCGAGAGCTGGCTTCGCTGGCCTATCAAAAAGCCGACTTAGCGGCTATTCCATTGCAGAGCGTGCGGGCGGGCGATACCCTCAGCTTGTCGCGCCATGTACAGACCCGTGTGCTGTGGCCTCCAATGAATGACGCATACCTCTCCGCAAACAACCAATCCCTCGTGCTCCAGATGTTCTACCGCGATGTAGCGCTTCTCTTCCTCGGCGATGTAGAAGGTATCGCCGAGATGCATATCGCTGAGCAGTTTGGTCAGAGCCTGTCGAGTACTCTCGTCAAGGTTGCGCATCATGGCTCTCGCACCAGCAGTCAACCTGCGCTCGTTGCGGCAATGGCTCATCATAATACTCAAGCCGTTATCTCAGCCGACCGTGGTCATCGCTACGGCTTACCCGACGAAGACGTGGAGCAACGTTGGATGCATCACGGGATCCGCCCCTTTGTCACCTCCGATCACGGAGCGCTCTGGTTCACCACAGATGGAGACACCGTGCAGCGCGTGGATTGGCGATGAGGACTTTGCTTGCACGGCTTGATGTGTGACTTGCTGGGGTTGCGTAGTTGAGGGGCTGAATCTATTGCTGCTCGGCTTCCAAACTACGCAATTTGCCGATTTCCGACAATCACCTTGAGCTACTCTTCTGGTCTGTATCACCAGGTTGGCTCGGTTACTCAACGGCCAAAAAGCGTTTTATGAGCTCTAAAAGCCATATTTACGTCAATGGTATACCGATGTGTATCTAAATTAAATATCGGTCGTTCGTGAGCGATATAAAAAAATATATCAAAACTATTCTTCTTGATATAGTCCGCTATCCACGCCTCTTATTATCTATAAAAGAATTAAATATTTTGTTTTTGTTGTTCATTGTAGAGCCTGTGGATTTGTGGATTATGAAGAAAGCCACATTACCTCCAAGCTCTTGTGGAGAAGAGGGGAGGGTTATTGACAGGTTCGTCAACATCTCAACGGTAGTTAAAAACCGCTCAAACTGCCGTATTGCGCGAATTCCATAGTGTTATCCACCTATCCACGTCTTTCCACGCAATCCCGTGCGTACCATCCCGAAAGTAGTCCACGTTCACCCACATTGTGGATAGATGTTGTCTCCTTGTTATCATCCTACGAGGTTGTGCACGTTCATTCACATTGTGGATAAGTCCCTCCCACAGATGTGGAGGCTAGTGGTATTTCCAAACGAGTTATCCACAGTGTGGATAGGCCTGTTAACAACGTTCAATCCTTGTCCTGCACCAGGAGACGCTATGCTGTGGCAGGTGTTGTATTAGAGGCTGATGGCCTGCCGTACGTGCCCATTGGCGACGGCGATACGCTCTCGCGCCGCTGTTGCATTGACGTTGGTCAGAAGCATAACGATGGCCGTTTTGACGTGACCATCCGCCTGTTTCAACGCAGCGCTGGCCTCATCATAAGTCACATCCGTTGCCATCATCACGATGCGTTTGGAACGCTCAACGAGCTTGGCATTCGTCATCTGGAGGTCCACCATCATATTGCGGTAGACCTTGCCTAGCTGAACCATTGACACCGTGGTGATCATGTTGAGCACCAGCTTTTGAGCAGTGCCGCTTTTCATTCGAGTGGAGCCCATAATCGGTTCGGGACCTACTACGGGGCAGATGGCTACGTCCACCTCCAGATCAAAGTTGGCCCGAGGGTTACACGTGATGAAGAGTGTCCTGGCGCCCAGCGCACGGGCGTGTTTCACGGCCCCCACCACGTAGGGTGTGCGCCTGCTGGCAGCGATGCCGCAGATGACATCGTTGGGCCCTGGGGTAAGGGGGGCTAAGGCCTGAGCGCCAGCGGCTTCTGAGTCTTCTGCTCCCTCTTGCGACCGAAAGACGGCTGCTGGTCCTCCTGCGATGAGGCCTTGCACCATGTCGGGCGGGGTACCAAAAGTGGGCGGGCATTCCGAGGCGTCGACTACGCCCAGGCGTCCGCTCGTGCCTGCGCCCACATAGATGAGTCGCCCCCCTTGCCGGAACGCCTCGGTCACAATGTGTACGGCCTGCTCGATATACGGAATCTCGCGGCGCACAGCAACGGGCACAAGGTGGTCTTCGGTGTTGAGTATTTCCAGGGCCTCACGAACACTCGCCGTGTCGATGTTTTCGGTGCTTGGGTTGCGTTGTTCTGTAGCGAGTGCCTTGATTTGATCGAAGAGCGGCGTGCTCATAGGCGGTTCGCGGTTCGTCGGTTGTAGAGGTAACCCAGGCCAAGCAGGCAACAAACGCTCCCAAACAGCAAGAGCCACATTGCATACGGTGAGGCAGGCTCTAGTTCGATGGGCGTGGTTGCTCCCGTTAACATGAGCCCGCCCCAATAGTAAGGACTCTTCTCCAACAAAGGTGCGTTTTCGAGGTAATGCAGCATGGTTTGTTGAAGGGCCACGTCTTTGGGTAGCGCATCGGCCAGTGGACCATACAGGCTGCTGAAAAGCTCGCTGGCTGCTGCGTCGTCCATCTCCCAAAGGGTGGCGATGGTGCTAGGAATACCCATGCTGTGAAACGCGTGATGAAACCCGAGCATCCCCTCGCTTGAACTGACGGGTCCCTGGCGTGTATTGCACGCGCTCAGGATGAGAAGCTGCGCCGTTGTAGCTTGGCCTTCTAAGTCATACAGGTGAAGGATGCCGTCGGTAAAGACGGAGTCTGGATTCAGGAAGATCTGAGACCAGAGTGAATTTTCATAGTCAGGCCGGGCGTGTGCTGCCACATGTAAGATGGGCATCGCAAGCCCGCGATCTAGTAGCGCTGAGGGATGGGCGTCAGGTCCAACGAACGACGCCACCTGCCGTACGTGTTCTTCGATGCCACGTCCTTCTCGGTCCACCTCCTCCAGGCGAGGAAGTTGAAAAGAACGCTCTGGAGCGGTGTACTCCTTCTGCACGCCAAAGAATGCGACGCCCTTGGCCCCTGAGGTAGAGGAAGTAAGTGCAGGATAGAAGTACAGGTGGGGGATAATGCTATACGTGATGGCGAACTCCTCAATGAGAAAATCAGCGGTGTCGTAGGCAAAATCGTGGGTGTAGCCACTGACTAGGGCCGCAAAGGGCACCCGATGCGCCTCACCATCCGGAATGATAACGAGCCGGTCTGTACTGGTGAGCCAAGGTTCAAGAGGCCGAATAAGAAGGTCGTACAATTGGGCCAATCCGGCGAGGTTGACATGTTGTGGAGGGGCCTTGGGCTCTGATTGGTCGGAGGCGAACAGGGATGATGTTTTCTCCAGTAGATGCTTCAGCGTATCAGGATGGACGGTAAGTTCAACGAACGATAGTGTATCACGCGTTACGATAAAGGCCCCGCGTTTAGCTTCAGGCCTGTCGCGCAGGTAGGGACCTTGCGGTTCGTAGGCTTCCGGCAAGACAAAGTGGATGAGAGTCTGGCCCGTAGCGGCCAGATGGTCTTGGAGCGCATCAATGTCGAGCCTGGGCGGGGGGCCTGTGGTACTCAGTGCCTCAATTTCGGCTTGTATCGCTTGGCCTTGAATCTTCAAGGTCTGCCGCGCAGCCTGATCAGACAGGGTTTGCTGAGGCGCTCTGACATTTTTCAGGCGCGTGTACAGTGCGTCGATGCGCTCACTGGTTTCCTGGTCAATAGGCTGTGTGGTTTGCAGGTGCCGCGTGAGCAGGTAGCGACCTGAGCGGTTGGCTATGGTGGCATAAGCATCGCGTATGTGTCCAAAATGCAGATGTTGGCGCATTTTCCCCAGATAGGGTCTTGACCATGTTGCCGTCTGATTTTTCCCCCAGTCCATCGTACCAATGTCATTTAGGGAGGAGTCAATGGTGGCAATGGCCAGGGAATAAGCCCGAAGTGCATTATCATGTCGCCCTGCTAACTCGTACGTGTGGCCCAGCCATAGGTGGGCTCTTATGATGTTGTATCTACTCTGTCTCCGTGTCTCGAGGCGAAGTGATGTGTCAAACTCGCGTGCTGCCTGCTCATACTCTCCTTTGCGAAGCGAAAGAAGCCCGATTGACCGATAGGCTCCTGTACTGAGGGCATTATAGTCAGCGCTTTGGGCAAGGACCTTTAATAGCTCAACATGCTGCTCATAGGCCTGCCAATCCTCAAGATGATAATATGCCCAAACAGCTTCGGTCAAGGCATTGAGCCTGTAGCGTCCATCAAGTAGGCCTTCGGAAGCCTTCAAAGCCTGGGAAACGTAATCACGGAGCACTGCTGCTCGCACATCTTGGCTATTGTCTGGGTCATTTGGTAGGTTATAGAGGTTAAATACAATGCTAGAAAGAATAGATGATTTTAACCGTAATAAGTCTCCATCTGGTTTTTCATCTAACGAAATACGCTGCAGTTCCTGTTCTAGCGCCTTGAAGGTCTTGTAGGCGTCTTTGTGAGACTCAAAGTTTGACTGAGATATGGCGAGGGTGTTTTTGAGCCAAAGTACACGCATTGGTGGAACAGAATTTTGATATTCCAAAGCGTTATTCCAGGACAAAATCATATCTTTTATGTTGTTTAAGCGATTATATGCATATCCCAGATAATCGTAGTAATTGAATTTGAACAAGTCGGGATGTTCAGAGGAGAGGGGAAGAA
The DNA here is from genome assembly GCA_039026435.1 of Bacteroidota bacterium. GTDB lineage: Bacteria > Bacteroidota > Rhodothermia > Rhodothermales > JBCCMF01 > JBCCMF01. The sequence continues at coordinate 11,598 of JBCCMF010000034.1, read as the reverse complement.
TTGATTGAGCTACGGCTGCAACAGACAGATTATCTCCTAATCTGTAGTAATCAAGCATCAGGAAAAAGCCTATGCTGTCTTCCACGGCATTCGCAACCTCGCCGTGACACTGATCTAGCCATTGGCGCCTGTCTCCCGGTGGCTTTGAACCTTCTGCAGCATAGAACGCCCCTAATGATGCATATGTACAGGGCCGTTGAGCATTACCTTCAAAAGCAATAGAAAAATAGGATAAGAGCAGAATAAAATATCTCAGGGATGTTATGATATATGCTCTCATGTGTCTTGAGGATATGGTTAGCTCAATACCGTATCCACATGAGCGCCCAAGCCCAATTTCCTTCATCATCTATACTGTGTCCCCATGCCTGAGAAGCTCTATCTCTATTTCATGGAAGGCGACGGCAATAATCCGCCAGATCCGCCAGATCCACCCAAGCCGCCCAAACCACCACCACCACCAGGCGGTCCCGATTAATGCGGACCCCGCAACATTCCTAGAGGCTCAGCTTTTCCGGCTGAGTCTCTTTAGTTTGCTGAGGGGGCACCACGCTTTACGTTCCACTCCGCTTGAGGCGCATGCGGCTGCTCTCGGTACAGCTTTCCCACTTTCGTTCATATGCGTACCAGCATATTGCGTGGTCTCCTGGTATTAACATGCTTTCTGGGCCCAATGGCATTGGTAAAACAAATGTCTTGGAAGCCATCCACTACGCGTGCCTGACAAAAAGTTTTCTCACGGCTTCAGATCGGTACGTAATGCAGCGAGGGGCCGACTTCTGCCAGGTGGAGGCGGCATTTCGCGTTAAAGGCGACCGCGAGGAGACCGTCCGCGTTGCTTACCAGCCTGGGGGAGGGAAGCGGGCATTCATCAATAAGGCACCGCTAGATCGGCTTTTCGACATCGTAGGGCGGTTTCCCGTCGTTGTTCACGCCCCCGATGATTATGCACTGACGGCTGGAGGACCCGAGGAGCGACGGCGATTCTTCGACAACATGATGAGCCAAGCGCGCCCGAGCTTTGGAAGTGTGCTATTGAAATACCGCCGCGTGCTGCAACAGCGAAACGGCCTGCTCCAGCAGATGCGCAAGCAGCGCGAAGTGGCTAGCGGAGGGCTGCTTGAATCCTGGAATGTGGCGCTTGCTGAGCTTGGGGGTACGATGGCGTGGCGCAGGCACCTGTTCATTCGAGACTTTGCCTCGTATGTCACGGAGGCCTTCGACAAGCTCGACATCTCCATCGGAACACCAGAACTGACCTATTCAACATACGCGGACACCCAGTGGGAAACGGAAGCCGATGCTGTCCAAGCGCTGCGTATGGGGTTGGATCGCGCTGTTGCACGCGAACGTGCGCTGGGGCGAACGATGGTAGGACCACACCGCGATGAGGTGGAATTTCGTCTGGATGGCTTTCCCGTGCGCAATTTTGCTTCGCAAGGCCAGCATCGCATGTTCGGACTGGCGTTGAAGCTCGCCCAATTCTTCTACCTCAAAGCGCAACTGGAGCGGCTGCCCATCCTACTGCTAGACGATGTGTTCGCCACATTGGATGCCCAGCGCACGGCGTTGATCGTCAGCCTGCTCAAGTCTGAGGAGGTAGGCCAGAGCTTCATCACGACGGCCCTGCCCGACGTTATGGCGCCGATGGTAGACACTGATGCTGCTCAGCACCAGCACATTCGCCTCCCTCTGAAAGCGTAAGCTGTGATCTTTTGGTTTGTAACGTACATTAAACGTATGGCGCCTCAACCGAGGTACCGCCCTCTGTGTACCATACTATGCTCAGGTGCTACCGATATGAACCGCAGCGCTTCGCTTTTCGTCCTCCTCGTTTTTCTGTTTGCCCAAGGGTGCGTGACCGTAGAGCGCAACCCGCTATCGGGCAACAAACGGGCGTATGGCTATACCTGGGAGCAAGAACAGCAACTCGGCAAGGAAGCCGATCAGCAAATCATCCAGCAGTACGGGCTGTACGACAATGCCCAGCTCTCGGCATATGTGACGCGCGTTGGGGAGAAGGTGCTGCAGGAGAGCCACTTGTATCGCCCCGATTCACCGCCAGAATACCGCATTCCGTTCACATTTCGCGTCCTCGACAGTCCTGTGGTCAATGCTTTTGCCCTGCCGGGCGGGTTTTGCTACGTGACGCGAGGTTTGCTCAGCCACCTTGAGAATGAGGCGCAACTCGCCGTGGTGCTTGGGCACGAAGTTGGGCACGTGGCCGGTAGACATACATCGCGCAGGGCAGCCAACCAGTCGTTTGCGCAGATCGGATTGTTGGGGGGAGCCGTACTTGGCCAAGCAACGCTCGGTGGACAAGCGGCGGAGACCATCCTCGGCACAGGCAGTCAGCTGGCCCAACTTGGCCTCTTGCGATATGGCCGCGACGACGAGCGCGAGTCGGACCGCGTGGGCGTCGAATACGCGACGATGGCGGGCTATCAGGCGGAGGAAGGGTCGGAGTTCTTCCGCTCGCTGAAGCGCATCACCGAGGCCTCGGGGCAATCCATCCCCAGCTTCATGTCCACCCACCCCGATCCGGGCGAACGCGAACTGACCATCCTGCAACTGGCCGCGCAGTTCGAGGCAGAGGTGCCGGGCAATTCTGATTTGATCGAGCGGGAAGGGTACTTGCGCCAGATCGAGGGCATCGTGATGGGGGATGACCCACGCCAGGGCTACACCGAAGGCGGCGCGTTCTACCATCCCGAGTTGGGCTTCCAGTTTCCCGTGCCCAGCGGGTTTCAAGTGATCAACCAGCCGTCTCAGGTGGTGCTCTCCAGTGAGAATGCCATCATGGTGTTCACCTTCGCGCAGGCCGCGTCGGCGCAGGAGGCGGCGACGGCTTTCGCCAGCCAGGAAGGCTTCACGTCGGTGGAGAGTGGCCCCACGCAACAGAACGGCCTCAGTGGCTACTACGTTGTGGTCGATATCAGTGCGCAACAGGGCGACATCCGCGCCATCAACCAGTTCATCGAGTACAACGGCCAGGTGTACAGCTTTCTTGGCTACGCCACGCAGGCTGCGTTCGCCACGTATCAGAACACGTTTGTAAACACGCTCCGCAGCTTCGCGCCACTCACCGACAGCCGAAAGATCAACGTCCAGCCGAAGCGACTGGGGCTCGTGCAGGCGAACCGAACGGCGTCGTTCAGCAGCTTCGTGCCGCGCCAGCTCCCGCCTGACATCGACGCGAATCGCTTGGCGATCATGAACCAGGTGGAGCTTAACGAGACCATCCCAGCGGGTACGACGCTGAAGATCCCCCGCTAGGCTTCGCTGTCAGCGGAAGGGGGGATGAGCGTGGCTTCGCCACCGAGCGCGGTCTTCCGGCCGACGTACACGTAGACGCGGCACTTGATATGTTTGTACTTCTCGATCTTCTCCGAAACCCGCACTTCGCAGCGAATCTCTGAACCAACCGGGACGGGCCGCAGGAACCGCGCAGAAATTCCGACGGCCACGCTGCCATGTCCGGGAAAGTCGCGGCCGAGCACCTTGGAGATGACGCCCATCAGAAAGACGCCGTGCACAATGGGTTTGCCAAAGCGCGTCGTCTTAGCATAGTCCTCGTCTACGTGCAGCGGGTTGTCGTCTCCCGTCACTTCGGCAAAGACGCGGACGTCCTCCGCCGTGATGGTGCGCGTGAAGGTGAAGCTGTCGCCGACGCTGAGCGAGTCGTAGGTATGCATGGGAAGGGCGGCTTGGTGAGCGGATGGACCGAATAACGCCACACAGCGAACACGGCGCAAACCGATCGGGCGGCTTCATCTACAATCCCCGTGAAACATCGCTGACGAAGAGGCGGATCGCCATGCCTGTGGGCACTGAGCGGAACTAGCGTCGTTAATCGCGGGCTGTCCTCCGCTTTTGAGCAATGTGGTTCTCATGGAACGAGTTTTTGCCCGGCTTCGCCCTGTCATCCGTTGGGTTTTGGCGCACGCGTGGCTGGTTTTTGGTGTAGGGCTGTTGCTAAGCATCGGCGGTGCGTACTACACCGTCCAGCTCCGCATCGACACCGACCTCTCGAAGCTGCTTCCGCCGGATTACACGAGCGTACAAGCGCTTGAGCGGCTGCGTGCCACCGTAGGCGGGGAAAGCAAGGTGGCGGTGGCCGTCGTGAGTCCGTCGTTTGAGGCCAACACGCAGTATGCCGAGGCACTCATCCCCGAAGCGCTGGCCCTGACGCGCGGCGAGAGTGAGCAGCGCCTGTTCACGCGCGTCGATTACCGCCGCGATGTCACGTTCCTGGAGAACAACGCCCTCTACTTCGCTACGCTGGATGAACTCGATGACCTGCAGTTCTACCTGGAGGATAAGATTGAGGCCGCCAAGCTGGACGCCAACCCGTTCTTCTTCGACTTAGACGACGAAGAGGAGGGCGAAGCCGACGAGGAAGATGAACTCGTCACCGTGTTCTCCGACCTGGATGTGGGCGAGTACACCGTCTCGGAAGACAGCACCGTGCTCGTCGTGCAGTTTGTGCCCGCGGGGTCGCTGACCGACATCGGCTACTTGCGCGAGCTCTACTCCAAACTCGAAGCACTCACGGCTTCGCTGGGGCCATCTTCGTTTCATCCCGAGATGGCGATTACGGTGGCGGGGCGGCCGCTGCGCCAACTCACTGAGATCGAGACGATTCAGAAGGACGTCATCGGCTCGTTCGGCGTGGGGATGATGACGGTGCTGCTGATTGTCATTCTCTACTTCCTCTACAAGGCGCAGCGGGCGCAGGGTCGGGCGCTCACCGCGCAGCAATGGGTGGGCCTGATTGCGCGGGCGCCCGTCATGGCCCTCCTCATTGGACTGCCGCTGGTCATGAGTCTGGCGTGGACGTTCGGGCTGACCTACTTGCTGTTCGAGGATCTCAACCTGATGACCTCGACGCTCGGGCTCGTGCTGTTTGGGCTCGGCATCGACTATGGCATCCACTTCTACGCGCGCTACACCGAGGAGCGTGCCGGTGGGAAATCGCTTTTCGATGCCATCGAGGTCACCTTCATGAGCACCGGGCAGGCGATCACCGTCGGCGCCCTGACGACATCCGCTGGCCTCTATGTGCTGCTGGCTGCCGACTTCAAGGGCTTCTCGGAATTTGGCTTCATCGCCGGGACGGGCATCCTACTGGCCCTGCTCTCGATGCTCTACATGCTGCCGTGCCTGCTCGTCATCTTTGAGCGGTTGCGGCTGTTGCGCTTTACGCCATCGGGAGGTGCCAACGCGGAGGGGTTGACGAAGGGTGGGCGATTCCCCGCCGCACGGGGGATTGTTGTGGGCAGCACCGTCCTCGTCATTGGGGCCATCGTGTTCATTCCGCTGGTCGAGTTCGAGTACGACTTCGGTGTGCTGGAGCCCACCTATGTGACATACGAGGAGAAGGCGAAGGTGATCGATAGGGCATCGAGTGGGCGCCCGTCGCGCAACCCGGCTTACATCGTCGTCGATGACCCGGATGAGGTGGAGCCCATTGTGGATGCGATCCGCATGAGCACTTTCGCCGACACGCTCTCGCCCACGATTGACCGCGTGGAGAGCTTGCAGGATCGTTTTCCTCGGTTCGAGGATCAGCAGGACGAGAAGCTGGAGATGATCGCCGGGATTCGCGAGTTGCTTGGCGATCCGCTGGTGCAGGCCGATATGAACGAAGACTTGGAACGCGTGGAGCGCGCCGCACAGACACGAGCGCCCATCGCCCTCGACCAAGTCCCGCTCTTTCTCAAGGACGCCTTCATGTCCAAGTCAGGCGAGATCGGCAACTTCATCATCATCTACCCTGCGGTGGGGCTGTCTGACGGGCGGCAGTCGATGGCGTTTGCGGAGGACGTCGGCCGCGTTGAAGCCGATGGCAAGGTGTATTACGCGGGCTCCACCTCGCTCGTCGCCGCCGACATGCTCAAGCTGATGCAGGCGGAAGCGCCGTACATGATCGCCAGCGCGTTTCTGATGGTGGCGCTGCTCATGTGGGTGAACTTCGGCTCGCTGCGCTGGGCACTCTTGGCGCTGCTGCCGCTCATCGTCGGCATTCTGTGGATGTTTCTGTTCATGGAAGTCTTTAGTTTCCGCATCAACTTTTACAACCTCATCGTGCTGCCTGCGATCTTGGGGATTGGCAACGACGCGGGGGCGCACATCGTGCATCGCTACCGCGAGGAAGGGGAGGGGTCGATCCTCGGCGTGCTGCGTTCCACGGGCGAGCACGTGGCGGTGGGGTCGATGACCACCCTCATCGGCTTTGCCGGGCCGCTCCTCAGCTTCCACCCGGGACTGGCGAGCATCGGCGAGTTGGCCGTCATCGGCATTTTGGCGACGCTGATCGCTGCGCTGCTGTACTTGCCTGCACTGCTCCAATGGCTGGAGGATCGGAAAACGCCGCAGCCTGCTTCGTAAATCACATCGGTCATGGCCCTATCGCATCCACATCGCAGCGTGCTGTATCGATGCGGGGTGGCAGCGGCACTGGCGATCTTGACGCTCGTCGGGTCCATCTGGTGGCCTGTTTCACGTGAAACGCTGTTGGCGGAGGCGCAGACCGTCCAAACCGTCGTCACGGATCGCACTGGCGAAGTGATTGGCGAGTACAGGCCGCACGGGCGTGCGCGGTTGGTGGACCTCGCGGCGTTAGACACGCTGGTGACTCAGGCCGTGGTGGCTACGGAAGATCAGCATTACTTCGAGCACGGCGGGGTGGACGTGCAGGCGGTTTTCAGAGCGCTAGTGGGCAACCTCCGTGCAGGCGAGGTGACCAGCGGCGCCTCCACGCTGACCATGCAGGTGGCGAAGCAGTTGCGCAGCAGATCCGACCGCAATTGGGTCGATAAACTGTTGGAGGTGCACCTAGCGTTACGCCTCGAACGCTCGTTTAAGAAGCAGGCCATTCTTGAAGCATGGCTCAACCGCGTGCCGTTTGGCAACCAGACGTTCGGCATCGAATCCGCCGCGCAGTTTTACTTCGGAAAGTCCGCCGTTCGATTGTCCCGTAGCGAGGCTACGTTCCTCGTCGGGCTGCCCAAGGCGCCGAGCCAGCTGAACCCCCTGCGCGACGCTGAGGCCGCCAAGCAGCGACAGCGGCGCGTGCTCGATTCGCTTGTCCGCGAAGGCATCATGGGCCGGGAAGCTGCGGATGCGTTGTTTCAGGTGCCCCTCCAACTCGTCGGCCATCAGCGCCGGGCCATAGCGCCACACCTCACCGATCGGCTTGTCCATCGTGAGGTGCCGTCTGCTTTGGTGTACCGCACCACGCTAGATGCCAGCCTCCAACAACATGCTACCAGCATCGCGCAGCAGCATGTGCGCCAGTTGCGCGGCGTCCACAATGCCTCTGTCGTCGTGTTGGATAATGCGACAAGCGAGGTGCTCGCGTACGTCGGTAACGTGGACTACTGGGATGCCGAGCATGCTGGGCAAGTGGACGGCGTGCGGATGCTTCGGCAGCCAGGAAGCACACTGAAGCCGTTCACGTATGCCCTGGCGCTCGACTCGCGGCGCTATACCACGGCATCCATCCTGCCCGACATCGAGACGAATATCCTGGAAGCGGGGGCTGCGTTCTCGCCGGAGAACTACGACCGCGTGTACCACGGGCCCGTATCCATGCGGCAAGCCCTGGCTTGCAGCTACAACGTGCCCGCCGTGCGGGTCGCGCACGAGTTTGGCGCCGAGGCACTACTGCAGCAGTATCACAGCGCCGGGCTGACGTCGCTGGATCAGCCTGCCGCGTATTACGGAGTAGGCATCACGCTCGGTAACGGCGAAGTGCGGCTGCTCGACCTCGCCGCGGCGTATGCGTCGCTCGCCCAATGTGGTCGGTACCGTGTGCCGCGCTACCTCGACTGGTCGATGGGCCTGGACCGCGACACGACGCTCGCACAACGCGATGTTTCACGTGAAACAGGTGTGTCGGCAGAGGCGGCGTTCTTGGTCGGGGAGATGCTGCGTGACGCCGAGGCGCGCGCGCCCGCTTTTGGCCGTTCCAATCCGCTCGCGCTTTCGTTTCCAGTATCCGTGAAGACGGGGACTTCGAAAGACTACCGCGACAACTGGGCGGTGGGCTACTCGCCGAGGCACACCGTCGCCGTATGGGTGGGCAACTTCGACGGATCGCCGATGCCGTGGGTAAGCGGTGTCAGCGGAGCTGGGCCTATCCTCAACGCCGTGTTTCAGGTACTTGGCCACGGCGGCGACTTTGCCGTTCCGCCGAGCCTGGAGCACGTCACCATCGATCCCATCAGCGGAGCGCTGCCCGGCCAGTTGAGCCACACCACGAGATCCGCCTGGTTCATACCCGGTACCGCGCCGTCCGATACGTCGTCCATCTACCACATCGTTGACATCGACAAGAGAACGGGGCTGCGTGCGACGGCAGAGACGCCCGCTGTGTTCGCGCAGACGAAACGGTACGTCGTCTATCCGCCCATCTATCACCACTGGATGGACGAAAACGGACTCAAACGCCCGCCGCCGCATGTTTCACATGAAACATCGCTCGTAGCTACGCAGCACGCTCGGCTCGACGCTCGACTTCGCATCCAGTATCCAGAGGACGGGACGCAGCTTCACCTTGATCCCGTGCTCAGCGGTGAATTCCAAGAAGTGGAACTGGTCGGGTCGGCAGCGTCGGCACTGTTCGATGCCCACTGGCGCGTCAACGACGAGCGCGTTGATGCTGCGACGTATACCGAGGCGTCTTGGCCCTTGCAGGCAGGCGTGCACGAGCTCAGCCTGCATGCCGTGGACGAAGCGGGCCAGCCGGTCCGCAGCCTCCCCGTGCGACTAACCGTCCACGCCGTTGACGGAGAAGACGCGAAGCGGTGAACAACTGGCGGCGACTAGCGTGAGCGAGCGCCCGTATCCATCCGAGCTGTCTCACGCATGCAGATTCTGGTCCACGACTACGGCGGCTACGCCCTCTGCATCGCGCTGAGCCGCGCCCTCGCCGCGCAAGGCCACACCGTGCATCATGTGTACTGCGGCTCTATCGCCAACACGGGGCAGGGACCGCTCGCTCAACAAACCAACGACCCTCCAGGGCTCCACATCGAAGCCATAGAGCTGGCGGAGCCCATCAACAAGTACAACTATGTGAAGCGGTGGCAGCAGGAACGGGCATACGGCCGTGCACTGGTGCGCTACGCCCAAACGCTGCGCCCCGACGTGGTGCTCTCCGGCAATGCTCCGCTCGATGCCCAGCGGATGCTGCAACGGTGGGGGCGCAAGCAGCGGATTCCGTTTGTGTTTTGGCTGCAGGATGTGCTCGGCATCGCGACGGCACACGTGCTCAGGCAGAAGCTCGGCGTGCTCGGGCAAGTGATCGGGGCCTACTACCTCACCGTCGAGCAGCGGATGTTGCAGCGCAGCGAGCATGTGGTCGCCATCACGAACGACTTTGCGCCGCTCATGAGCGAGTGGGGGATACAGCCCAATCAATGGAGCGTCATCGAGAACTGGGCGCCGCTGGACGAGCTGCCCGTCCGGCCAAAAGCCAACCCGTGGAGCCGCGCCAAAGGGTTGGCCGATCGGCGCGTGCTGATGTACACGGGCAACCTGGGCATGAAGCACAATCCCGAACGACTGGTGGCACTGGCGAAGCATGTGGCGCCACAGGATGCCGAGGTCTTCGTGGTCTCAGAAGGCCTGGGCGCCGACTGGTTGCGCGATCAGATCACAGCGGAGCAACTCACCAATCTGACCGTGATCGGCTTTCAGCCGTACGACGCGCTGCCCGATGTTTTAGGCTCGGCCGATGTGTTGGTCGCCTTGCTGGAGTCGTCGGCGGGGCAGTATTCGGTGCCATCCAAGGTGCTGTCGTACCTATGTGCCGAGCGCCCCATCCTGCTCTCGGTGCCGCCATCGAATCTGGCGGCGCGTATCGTGTCGCAGAAAAACGCCGGGCGGGTGGCCGCGCCCGATGACGAAGCCGCATTTCTGCATCATGCAGGCGACATGCTGGAAAACGAGCAGGACCGCTACGCAATGGGACACGCCGGGCGCGCCTACGCCGAGGCGCATTTTGACATCGATGCCGTTGCAGGTCGATTCATGTCGATCTTTCGGTCGCTTCAGGCTTGAGCCGCCTAAGTATCCGCTAACGCCGCTTGGCTGGCGAGGTATTCTGAGGTGATGTGCTCATCGGGGACGCCCAGGGGCACGTAGAGCTCCGTGGGGCAGTCGAAGCGCGACAGGCTGGCGTAGAGAAGCGGCCCAACGGTTTGCCACGGGTGTCCGTCGGTGCTGCCCAGGGGGGGAACCGCTAGGGATGTAATCTGCCACGTTTGGTACTGCTGATAAATCGCATCCAGCCCGTCGCGAATGGCATCGAGCGTCACGGGAGAGAGCCAGTGGTACTTCAGCGGCAGGTTGATAACGCAACGCTCTGCCGTGATCTCGAAGATGTATGGCGAACCGACCTGGACGATGCCTTGATCGCAGCGCTCCACATAGTCGTTGTACATGGCGGGGTACTGCCGCTTGAACATCAGCGCCAGCCCTTTGCTCATAACGCCCACACAGTTGACCGCGTTGACAACCACTTGGGCCTCAGAACGGAAGAGAGTTCCCGTACAGAGCCTAACCATAGCATTCTGGTGGAGGGGACTGCGAGCTTGCGTTTAGGTGGGGGAGCGCTCGCAGCGATGTAGATAGTATACGCGGGGCAGGGGTAGGTTTCACATGAAACATCCGCCGAAGAAGCGCCCCTGTAACCAAACTCAAGGCTTGATTGACGCGTTGGTAGCGCCGTTCCTCTTCACTTCCCTTGCTCGCTATCTATGCTTCGTTTCGACTCTCACAACGTTCGCCCCTTTCTCGACGATGACGCGCTTGACACCCTATGGCCTCGCGTTGAAGCGGCTCACCATGCACTGCTGAACAAAACCGGAACAGGCAACGACTACCTGGGCTGGATCGACATGGTTGACGACCCCAACGACGCGCTGCTCGAAGACGTCGCTGCGCTCGCTGCCGAGATCCGCGCTAACGCCGACGTGTTTCTCTCCATTGGGATTGGGGGTTCGTACCTGGGGGCCAAAGCCGTCATCCAAGCGCTCACGCCGTACTTTGATAGCGAGGGGCCCGAGATTCTGTTCGCGGGCCACCATATGAGTGGTGCCTACATGCGCGAGTTGCTCGCATACCTCGAAGGCAAGTCGGTCTACGTCAATGTCATCTCGAAGAGCGGGACGACGCTGGAGCCCGCGCTCGCCTTCCGCTTCATCCGGCAGTGGCTGGAAGCCAACTTCGACAATGCCGACCAGCGCATCATCGTCACGACCGATCCCGAGAAGGGCGCGCTGAACGAGCTTCGCAAGGAGCATCCCTACCGCAAATACGTCATTCCTGGCGATGTGGGCGGGCGGTTCTCGGTGCTCACGCCCGTCGGATTGCTGCCCATCGCGGTGGCGGGCATCGACATCCACTCGCTGTTCTACGGCGCCGTCGCCCAATCCAAAGCCCTGAAGACGGCTGACCGCGACAACGATGCGCTCACGTATGCGGGATTGCGTTACCTGCTGCTGGAAGGCCAGTACGATGCCGAGGTGTTTGCCACGTTTGAGCCCGCCCTGAGTGGTATGGGCGGCTGGTGGCAGCAGCTGATGGGGG
>JBCCMF010000033.1:0-23264 GCA_039026435.1 Bacteroidota bacterium | reverse complement strand
GGTTTCCTGGCTGTGCTGCGCGTCGGCGAGCTGTGGAGCAGGCCACAGGACTTGGGCGGGCTCGATGTCGCGCGCGTGCCCGTCGCCGGAGGGCGTGGTGGACTCAGCGGCTTGCCGGGTCCAGAGGACCTTGGCGGACTCGACGTTGCGCGAGGCGCCATCGCCAGCTGGAGCGGCTTGCGGCGGCCACAGCACGTTTTCTTCGTCAGCCGAGATCTGGTCGGCGAAGGGACGTGGCCACAGCACGGTTTCCTCATCGGAAGCGGCGGATGCCACGGCAGGCATCGGCCAGAGGACAGGCGTTTCGGTGGTGGGTACCTCGATGTCGGTCACGGACGGTGCAGCGGCAGCCAGCAGCGGGATGGCTTGTGGCGGCACAGGCAGCGTCAGCGCAGCATCGGGGGCGACGCCGATCACGCCAGCAGGTGCGGCTGACGTACGCATGGTCTGCATCGCGATCTTCATCGCCTCGGGCACGACGTGCTTCGTCTTGTCCCACTGAATCTGGTTGCCGCGCAGCTCGATGGTCACGAACTGGTACATCGCCCGCGCAATCGACGACAGGTTGATGAGGTGGTCCCACGGCTGCCGCAGCACCGACATCAGCCCATGTTTCAGACCGTACACCCGCGTCGTGGCGACGGCGCGCTGGAAGAAGCGGTTCGCCAGCAGCAGCAGCAAGAAGCCGATGACGACGGGAATCCATGGATGGTCGGGCAGGATAGGCTGCCACTCGGGGAAGTAGAGCTTCCGCAGCGCCATGTGGCCCAGCGAGATGAGCAGGTGGATCATCCCGAGGAACGCGATGGGGTACGTCCACAAGCCCTTTCGGTCGTGGAAGAGCAGCCAGCGCTGGCGGATGTTGCCGCGCCAGCCGTAGTGCCACCAACTCTGGAAGACGATGCCGAGCGACCAGCGCGAGCGCTGCCGGAAGGCGCGGTAGAAGCGCACGGGAAACTCGGAGCGCGTCTGCACCCACTCCTCGGCCTCCAGATCGGCAGCCTCGGGCACGTCGTAGATGAGCTTCTGGCGCAGGAAGGTGGTTTTGAGGCCTGCCGTGGCGAGCTTGTAGCCCATCTCGTAGTCCTCGGTCATGCTGCCGGGGTTGAACGGCACGCCCTGGCCCACCACGGTGAGCGCATCGAGCGCGCGCCACGAGAGCGTGGTGGCTACGCCGCACGACGGCACGAAGCCGCCCACCCAGCTGCGCACGTGCAGGTCCTTGGTCTGCGTCTCGGAGAACTGATCCATGTACGTCCCCGTCGTGAGGCGCCTGAGCGGCGTCGGCACGGGCAGGATGGGCGTCTGGATCATGTCGCCGGTGCCCTTGAGCAGGTGGTAGTTCACCAGCTTCATCTCGAACGGATGCAGGATGTCCTCGGCATCGTGCAGCAGCACGAAGTCGTAGCGGATGCCGAGCTGCTGCTCGCGTTCGCGGAGCGTGGCCAGCATCGCGTTGAGGTTGTCCGCCTTGGTCGTTGGGCCGGGGTCGGGCGTGACGACCTTGATGACGTTGGGCAGATCGACGGCGGCGGCATCCACGCGAGCCTGCGTGGCCAGGTCGTTGGGGTAGGTGCCGACGAAGATGTCGTAGTTGCGGTACTGGATGATGCCGGTATTGTACCGCAGCATGTCCTCGATCACCCCGTCTTCCTGCCACGCGGGGACGAAGATGGCAGCGCGCTGCTCGGGTTGCGCGAGGAGTTCCGAGACGGGAATGGCAGCGAAGGTGTCGCGCTTGAAGAGGCGGCGCGTCCAGTAGACGAGGTCGAACATTACATCGTCCAGCCCGCTGATCAGGTAGACCCCGATCAGGAGGAAGAAGATGAATTCGAAGAGGGTGAGATCAGCCATCGGTAGGACCTAAAAGTTTTGGCTGAAGATGAGCGCGACGCGCAGGTCCTCGTACGAGGTGCCCAGCGGGGTGTCGCCGAGGTAGGTGCCTTGCACCCACTCGCCCATCAGCTGGACCGAGCCAAAGAGCATGAGCCGGAGCCCGCCGCCCATGTCGGCCACGTTGTTGAAAAATAAGCCATCCGTGTCAAAGGCGCCCAGGGCCGCCGCGTAGGCATCCAGGCTGACGTTGTCGCTGTGGACAAGCCGGAAGCCGGGCCGCAGCTGGCCGTAGCCGATGAGGTTGTTGTCCAGGCGGCTGTAGTAGCTCACGTCGTAGTAGAGGTTGACGATGGGCGCCATCGCACGGGGTTGCGCGGGCCAGCGCTTGGCGCCGTAGCCGCCAGCGCGGAAGTCGGGCTCGATGTCTTGCCCGGTCACCAGCGGCGCGGCCATGCCCGCTTCGCTGTAGAGCGTCAGCGCCCACGGGTGCACCCGCGCCTTCACGCCGATGCCGCCGATGAGCACGTTGTCGGAGAAGATGATGGGGAGGCTGCCGCCCGTTGAGCGCGTGTCGCGCGTGACGCGGACGATGCCGTAGGCCTGGAGGCGCGGCGTGCCCAGCGTGGGGCCGAAGCGCACGAGCAGGCTGCTCACCAGGTTGTCGTAGCGCGAGAGAAACATCGGCGCGGCGTACACATCGCCCGACCAGCCGCTGGGGCCGAAGTAGGGCCGCGTCGCGGCCGTCCGGCGCGGCTGCGTGTCGAGCATCTGTAGCAGGCGCGTCGCCTGGGTGCGCGTCTCCACGTCGGTGGTGCGCGTGGCGGTGCGGAACGCGCGCCGGGCCTCGCGCAGGCGGTTCTGTTCCACGAGCAGGTAGCCCAGCTGCAGGGCCACGCGACGGTCCTCGTAGTCCAGGTTCACGGCTTCGTTGAACGCGAAGATGGCGTCGTCGGTGCGCTCTAAGGTGAGGAGCACGTAGCCGAGTTGCGCCCACACGTCTGCGCGGTCGTCGGTCCGGGAGAGGTAGCGGGCAAACTGCTGCGCCGACTCCCCCTGGCGGTTGGCACTGAGCAGCGTGTACGCCAGCTGGAGGCGGATGTCTTGGTTGCTGGGGTCGGCGGCGAGCGAGCGGCGGAACGCGTCGATGGCCCGGGCGCCGTCGTTGACGCGGAGCGCCTCGTAGCCTCGCGCGGCCCAAGCGTACGCCGGGTCGTCCTGCGCCTGCGCCTGGGTCGGCAGTGCGGACACGGCCAGCAGCAGGAGCAGCACAAGGCTGACAAGGGATGGTCGGAGAGAGAAGCGTGTCATGCGCGTGCGGCCGGCTCGCAGCCGCGTTAGACTCTGGTGATTGCGGTGTGGGAGGTCACCGAGTTGCGCGGGTGCTCTAAACGGGACGGCGGCCCAATCGGGATTCAGCAGCCGTACGCCCAGAGTGCGGGGAGCCTGTGGATGCCTGGCCCGCTCAACGGTAGCGATATATACGATAGATTTCTCGGGATTAGCGGATTTCGAGCGGTCTTTTCGACAAACCCAGCGGACGCTTCGCTTAATTTATGTCCGCTTCGGCCGATACTCTAATATTCCGATAGTGGCTTCCTACATCCTCGGCGTCTCCGCATTCTACCACGACTCCGCCGCGTGCCTGCTGCGCGACGGGGCGATTGTGGCCGCGGCGCAGGAGGAGCGTTTCACGCGCAAGAAGCACGACCACCGCTTCCCCGAGCGCGCCATCGCCTACTGTCTGGAGGAGGCCGGCATCACGCAGGAGCAGATCACGCACGTCGCGTTCTACGACAAGCCGTGGCTGAAATTTGAGCGCCTGCTGGAGACGTACGTGGCCTACGCGCCCGTCGGGCTGCGGTCGTTCATCAAGGCGATGCCCATCTGGCTCAAGGAGAAGCTGTGGATGGACCGCACCATCAAAGACGTCATCGGCTTTGACGACGGGCTGTACTACCCCGAGCATCATCAGTCGCACGCCGCCTCGGCGTTCTACCCGTCGCCGTACGAGCGCGCCGCCATCCTCACCATCGATGGCGTAGGCGAGTGGGCCACCGCATCGTGGGGCGTAGGCGATGGGCACGTGCTGGACCTGCGCGCCGAGCTGCACTTCCCACACAGCCTGGGCCTGCTCTACTCCGCGTTCACCTACTACACCGGCTTCCGCGTCAACTCAGGCGAGTACAAGGTGATGGGCCTGGCGCCCTACGGCGAGCCGAAGTACAAGGCCCTGATCCTGGACCACCTGCTCGACCTCAAGGCCGATGGGTCGTTTCGGATGGACATGCAGTACTTCAACTACTGCCAGGGCCTGACGATGACCTCGGCGAAGTTCCACGACCTCTTCGGCGGACCGCCCCGAGCGCCCGAGAGCCGTATCACGCAGCGCGAGATGGATTTGGCGCGCTCGGTGCAGGCAGTGACCGAGGAGGTGATGCTGCGGATGGCGCGGCACGTGCGCAAGGCAACGGGCGAGCGCTACCTATGCCTAGCCGGCGGCGTGGCGCTCAACTGCGTAGCCAACGGCCTCATCCTGCGCGAGGGTATCTTCGACGACATCTGGATCCAGCCCGCCGCGGGCGATGCGGGCGGTGCGCTGGGCGCGGCGCTGTTCACGTGGCACCACGCGCTCGAAAACCCGCGCACCGTCAGCAGCCACGGCGATGCGCAGCAGGGCTCCTACCTCGGCCCGTCCTACGCCACCGACGGCATCGCCGCGTGGCTCGACAGTCAGCAGCTCCCGTACCACCGCCCCGCCACCGACGCCGACCTGCTCGACCAGACCGCCGCCGCCCTCGCCGACAGCAAGGTGGTCGGCTGGTTCAACGGGCGCATGGAGTTTGGCCCGCGCGCCCTCGGCGGCCGCAGCATCCTGGGCGATGCGCGCGACCAGGCCATGCAGTCCACAATGAACCTCAAGATCAAGTACCGCGAGTCGTTCCGCCCCTTTGCGCCCTCGGTGCTGCGCGAGGATGTGAGCGACTACTTCGACCTCGACGCCGCATCGCCGTACATGCTGATTGTGGCGCCTGTGGCCGAAGCGCGCCGCCGCACCATGAGCGACGACGAGCAGCAGCTCTTCGGCATCGACCAGCTCAACGTGCCCCGCAGCGACATCCCCGCCGTGACGCATGTGGACTACTCGGCCCGCGTGCAGACCGTCGACGGCGCCGCCAACCCGCGCTACCACGCCCTCCTCGACGCGTTCAAGGCCAAGACGGGCTCCGGCGTGCTCGTCAACACGTCGTTCAACGTGCGCGGCGAGCCCATCGTCTGCACGCCGCAGGACGCCTACCGCTGCTTCATGCGCACCGAGATGGACGTGCTCGTGCTGGAAGGCTGTATCCTCTACAAGCCCGAGCAGCCCGCCTTCGATGATGACACCGAGTTTGAGTTGGATTGATATGGACGCCTCAGCACGTGTATTTCAAATAGCACAAACCCTCCAGGATGTCATCCCGAGCGTAGCCGAGGGATCTCCCCCGAGTACGTTTTGCACAAGGCCCAAGTGGGAGATCCCTCGGCTTCAGCCTGCGGCCTTCGCTCGGGATGACAAGGGTGAAGGTTGGTGGCAACGCGGAGGGCAGCTATGAGCGAACCCCGAACTCCTACCCCCAAGCCCCAAACTCCCGAGCCTCGAAAATCGAACCCCGAACTCCGCAAGTTCGGCCTCGTGATGATGGTGCCGCTGCTGCTGATTGGCGGATACCTGTGGTGGACGTCGCGCGGGGCGTGGCCGTACTTTGTGGGCGTGGCGGCGGTCTTCGGCGCGCTCGCGCTGGTGGCACCGGCCGTGCTGCGTCCGGTGGAGAAGTACTGGATGAAGTTCGCCGAGGTGATGGGCTACGTGATGACGCGTGTGATCCTGACGCTGGCGTACGTCATCGCCATCACGCCGACGGGGCTCATCATGCGGCTACGCGGCAAGGACCTGCTGAACCGCCGCATCGACCGAGAGGCGGAGACGTACTGGGTGCCCACTGAGCCCGACGGCCCCGGCACACGACCCACCAAGCCGTATTGATTGGATGGCTCACCTTCGACATCGGCGGTGCGTCGTCCAGCCAGACGACGCTACGGTTATTCACCTGAAATATTGCCCGACTATGATTGAACAACTGCGCGAAAGCAACGTCGCCATCTTTGAACGCCTTGTCGGCATCCGGCGGACGCTGCACAAGAACCCCGAGCTGGCCTTCGAGGAGTACGAGACGGCGGCGCTGGTGAAGGCCATGCTGGAGCCGCTGGACCTGCACGTCGAGACGGGCATCGCCAAGACGGGCGTGGTGGCTACGCTCGTGGGCGACCAGCCCGGCCCCACGCGCCTGCTCCGCGCCGACATGGACGCGCTGCCGATCCTGGAGGCCAACACGTTCGACTACGCCTCGCAGGTGCCCGGCACCATGCACGCGTGCGGCCACGACGCGCACACCGCCTCGCTCCTAGGCACCGCCATGCTGCTCAGCGAGCGCCGCGCCGACCTCAAGGGCAGCGTCCGCTTCCTGTTTCAGCCGAGTGAGGAGAAGATCCCCGGTGGTGCCAAACCGATGATCGAGGAGGGCGTCCTGGCAGCCAACGCCGTGAGCGAGGCGCCCGCCGCCGTCTTCGGGCAGCACGTCTCGCCCGAGATTCCGTGTGGCAAGATCGGCGTGCGCTCCGGCATGTACATGGCCTCCGCCGATGAGGTCTACATCGACGTGCGCGGCGCAGGAGGCCACGGCGCCAAGCCCCACGAGATCGGCACGGATACGGTGCTGGCGGCTTCGCATGTGATCGTCGCCGTGCAGAGCATCATCAGCCGCAACGCCCCGCCCGACGTGCCCACCGTCCTCACCTTCGGCAAGCTCACCGCCGACGGTGCCACCAACGTGCTGCCCGAGCACGTCCGCATCGAAGGCACCTTCCGCTCGATGGACGAGACGTGGCGCTTCAAGGCGCACGAGCTACTCCATCGTGTGGCGCAGCACACCGCGCAGGCGTACGGCTCCACCGCCGAGGTCGAGATCGCCGTCGGCTATCCCGCCCTCCGCAACGACCCCGCGGCCACGGCGCACGTGCGGCAGGCCGCGCAGGCCTACGTGGGCGCCGAGAACGTACTCGACCTGGACCTGACGTTCGTGAGCGAGGACTTCGCGTGGTACCTGACCGAGACGCCTGGTGCGTTCTACCGGATCGGCACGGGCAACGCCGCCAAAGACACCATGCACGGCCTCCACACGCCGCGCTTCACCATCGACGAAGACGCGCTGCGCATTGGTCCGGGCTTTATGGCCTACATGGCGCTGACGTACGCGGGTTGAGGGCACGCGCTTTGTCCTAGGTCACGTCCGCCAGCCGGTGGGTATCTTGATGGCCGATGAACCACACCACGAGCCCATGCGCTACCTCCTCGTTCTGCTTGCTCTCCCCTTGATTACTGGATGTGAAGTGTTCGGCCCGGCTGCATCCGGCGACATGCAAGGCACCAGCGAGGTGCGCGTGCAGGCGGAGAGCGACGCCCTCGTCGTGACCAACCGCTCGGGCGAAGACCTCTACTACTTCGTGATGGGGCAGAGCATAGCGCCCGTCATCCAGTGGGCGCCCATCGTCACGGACGATAACCGCATCGGCCGCCGTCGCACGCAGCGTATTCCCTTTGAGGAAAGCAATATGAATCTCGACACGGAGCGGGTGCTGATCTTCAACTGGTGGCACGCCGATGCCCAAGGCACCGAGGCCGACTCCATCCGCGTCTTCACCATCGACCTGTAGCAGAGTGCGATATTTCTACTGCCTCGCGCTCGCCCTGCTGCTCGTCGGCTGCGATAACATGGTCGTGGACGATGAGGGCGTGACCTTGCGCATGCAAGACGATGCGCTCATAGTTCGCAATGCGACAGGGGAGGCGATCTACTACACCGCCTTCGGGCAGAACATCGCGGCGGTAATCGATTGGGCGCCCATCATCAGTGACGAGAACCGGATCGATCCGCGTCGCAGTCTGACCATCCCTCTCGAAGACATCGCGATGGATGGGGACGAGGAGAAGCTGCTGTTCTACTGGTGGCGTCCCAACCGTGACGGGACGGGCGCCGACGCCATCCGCTCGCTCGTCATTTCCCTGTAGCCTGCCCGATGCGCGCCTTGGCCAGCTCCCATTGCTTCCGCATCGCGTAGAACCGGAGTCCGCTGGTGACGATGGCCGCCGCCGTGAGCTGGAGCCCCTCGTTCAAGCCGAGTGCATGCGCGCCCAGTAGCGCCGCCCCGCCGAGGAGGGCCGCGGTGGCGTAGAAGTCGTTGGCGATAACGGCGGGGACTTCGCGGACGAGCACATCGCGCAGGACGCCACCGCCCGTGGCCGTGAGGGCCGCCATGATCAGCACGCCGATGGGGCCGAGCCCAAACGCCAGCGCCTTGGCCGCGCCAATGCCGGCGAAGACGCCCAGCCCGATGGCATCGAGCACGCGCACGGCGTTCCACCCTTGCTGGATGTAGCGCCCGCCGAAGAACACCGCTGCGCCACCCAGCAGGCAGACCAGGAAGTATGACTCGTCTTGGAACGCCGCCGCAGGCGTGGCGCCGAGCAGCGCGTCGCGGATGAGCCCGCCGCCGATGCCCGTCAGCGTGGCGAGGACAAACATGCCGAGCAGATCCAGGTCATGCCGCACGGCGCGTACGGCGCCCGAGAGCGCAAAGACAAACGTACCGGCGAGGTCGAGGGCGTACAGCATGGGGGCGGCGTGAGGTTGGCCCGCCCAACGAGACCTGCTGAGGCCTGTTCCTGCGCGGCTCCTGTCCTGCAGGGCGGCTGCGCTACGGGGTTTTCAAGAAATGCGGCTAGTATGCGCGGCCCGTTCTTCATACCTTGGCCGCAGGCTAGCGCTGCTCGTCCCCCGGCCCGTAATTCCGAGCCCTCAGCGCGCTGGACGCCCCCGCCGTTCGCCGATGTAAGCTCTTGTGTTTCAATGGGTAAAGTCATAGCCGTAGCCAACCAGAAAGGAGGCGTGGGCAAGACCACGACCGCCATCAACCTGGCCGCCTCGTTCGCCGCTACGGAACACCCGACGCTGCTGCTCGACATCGACCCGCAGGCCAACGGCAGCTCCGGCCTCGGCGTAGACGCGCGCAAGGTGACGGCCTCGACCTATGAGATGCTGATCGGCGAAATCCCACTCGAAGACGCCGTCCTCCCCACCGATATGCCGTTCCTCGACGTCGTGCCGAGCCACATCAACCTGGTGGGCGCCGAGATCGAGATGATCGACGTGGTGGAGCGCGAGCAGATCCTCAAGAAAGCGCTCGCCAAGGCGCGCCGGAAGTACGACTTCATCGTCATCGACTGCCCGCCGTCGCTCGGCCTGCTGACGCTCAACTCGCTCACCGCCGCCGACTCGGTGTTGATCCCCGTCCAGGCCGAGTACTTCGCGCTCGAAGGGCTGGGTCAGCTGCTCAACACCATCAAAATCGTCCGCCAGCACCTCAACCCCGAGCTGGAGCTGGAGGGCGTGCTGCTCACCATGTTCGACACGCGCCTGCGCCTCTCGAACCAGGTCTCCGACGAGGTGCGCCGCTACTTCGGCGACAAGGTGTTCAAGACCATCGTGCAGCGCAACGTGCGGCTCTCCGAGGCGCCCAGCTTCGGCCGGCCCGTCATCCTCTATGATGCCACCAGCGTGGGCGCTCGTAACTACATCGGCCTCGCCCGCGAGATCATCATCAACAACCAGCGCTACCTGCGCCCGCAGCCGACCTCCGAGGCCGCCAGCGGTACGCTCAACGGTAACAGCGCCACCGTCCGCCGCGCCGCCAACGGCCGCGCCTCGTCCAACTCCACCCCGGCCAACGGCTTCGTGCTGTAAGCGGGTTTTCCACGACATTCCGAAGGCAATCTCCGATACATGGCAACCAAGAAAGCAGCCCTAGGCCGTGGCCTGAACGCCTTGCTCCCGTCCATGCAAGACCGCGAGCCGAGCGACGAGCAAACGGCACCCTCCGCCGACGTGAGCGGCACGCGGCTCTACAAGTTCGACGAGCGGCACCGCCTCATCGGGCGCGTGGCCGAGCTGGAGGTAGACATCATCCGCCCCAACCCGTACCAGCCGCGCCAGCACTTCACCGAGCAGGCACTGGAGGAGCTGTCGGCGTCGATCAAGCAGCTGGGTATCATCCAGCCCATCACGGTGCGGAGCCTGGGCAAGGACAAGTATGAGATCATCTCGGGCGAGCGCCGTCTGCGGGCCGCTAAGCGCGCCGGGCTCAAGCGCGTCCCCGCCTACATCCGCGAGGCCGACACGGAGACCATCCTGGAGATGGCCATCGTAGAGAACGTGCAGCGCGAAGACCTCAACCCCATCGAGGTCGCCATCGGCTACAAGCGCCTCATCGAAGAGTGCGACCTAACGCAGGAGCACGTGGCCACCAAGGTCGGCAAGAACCGCGCGACCATCGCCAACTTCATCCGCCTGCTCAAGCTGCCGCCGCGTGCGCAAGCCGCGCTGCGCGACCGCGAGATCAGCGTAGGCCACGCCCGTGCCCTCATCAACATCGCCGACGAAGCCGCCCGGCTGGACCTGCTCGAAGAGACGCTGCGCGACGGCCTCTCGGTGCGGCAGGTGGAGCAGCGCGTGCGTGCCCTCCGCGAGACGCCCGAAGCGGTCGTGCCCGTGGAAGAAGCCCCCGTGGAAGAGGCGCCCATCCCCCCCCGCGACGCGCACCAGCTCCGCCACTACACCGACCGCCTGCGCAGCCGCTTCAGCACGCAGGTCAGCATCAAGCACAAGCCTGACGGGGGCGGCCGCATCGAGATCCACTACTTCTCCGACGAAGAGCTGGAGCGGTTGATGGACCTGATCGGCTGATTGTGATGCTGGTCGTGCCCGAGCCTTGTAGTTCGGCCTGCGCAGCGCGGGTAGGCCAGCGCCAACCTACCAGCTGGTCACAAGGCACGCACGGTTTCCACCTCACCCTGTCCCTCTCCTCCTTAGGAGAGGGGACGCAGGTCCTCACGTCGGCTGAGTTACTCGGACTAGCTGGCAGGCCACAACAACTGCGTCATCACCTACCGAGCGCGGCGAGCCGTTTCGTGCGAAGTCCGCTACAAACGTGCTCCCTCTCCTATGCGCTAGGAGAGGGTTGGGGTGAGGTAGATCAGACTCGGTACCATCCCTGTTTCGCCCTCACCCTGTCCCTCTCCCAGCTCCCGGGAGAGGGGACGCAGACCGTCGCGTCGGAAGACATATCAGTCCCAGCTGGCAGACCGAGACGGCTGCGTGAGTGCATGCTGGGTGCTGCGCGCTGGGCAGGACAGCTGCTCCTACTCGTTCTCCTGGGCTTGGCTGGCCTATGCGGTACGCCTGCACGCGCTCAGAACGCGGAAGCCACGCCCGACACTACCCAAGCGCTGCAAGAAGCCGAGCGGCAGGCGTGGCTGGACGCGCATACGCCCCGGGGCGCTCTCCGGCGTGCCGCGATAGTGCCGGGATGGGGGCAGCTCTACAACCGCCAGTACTACAAGCTGCCCATCGTGTACCTGGCCGTGGGCGGCATCATTGCCACGGCGATCATCCTCAACAGCGAGTACCAGCTGCACCGCTGCGCCTTCCGCTTCATCGCCTGGGAGGAGGTGTTTGCCGCGCGCGGCCTCGAAGCCAATCCGTTTCCCGAGTGCCAGACCGATTATCAGCGTTTACTAGATCGTTTCGGGCGCACTGAGCTTTCTTCCACTACCATTGAGTCACTCCGAAATAATTTACGGCGCAACCGTGACCTTTCGCTGATTGGCATCGGCTTAGTGTACGGGTTAACCCTTATCGATGCCTACATCAGTGCGCACCTGCTCGATTTCGACGTTAGCGAAGACCTTGCTGTGTCCGTTCGCCCCGCGTGGGGCGGCGCCACGGCGGCGCTTCGCTACTCGTTTTGATGGACGGGCCGCATCCCCCCAACTGAACCGCCGTAGGCCCTTCGCTGCCGACGCACGATTGCGCTGACCATCGCCCCAGGCCTGCCCGTTTACACGACGCTCTTGCTCCCTTGCTACATCGAGACGCTACCGGTTCTATGACGCCGAATGATCTTTTGACCACCACCCCCCACGCAGGCGATGGCCACACCGCGCTTGCCGAGCCTGTAACCTCTCCGACCATGCAAACGCGTCCCGGATCGAAGCTCTTCGCCAAGACCCAGAAGTTCTTCTCGGCCGAGAGCCGCTACATGCAGATCAAGCAGGCGGACCTCTACCCCTACTTCCGGCCGATTGAACGCAACGACGGCACCAAGGCCATCATGAACGGCCGCGAAGTGGTGATGGCGGGCTCGAACAACTACCTCGGCCTCCTCTCCGACCCGCGTGTGAAGGAAGCCGCGCAGCAAGCCATCGAGCAGTACGGCACCGGATGCACGGGCAGTCGCTTCCTCAACGGCACGCTCGACCTCCACATCGAGCTCGAGTCGCGGCTGGCCGCCTTCATGGGTCGCGAAGCCGCCATCCTGTTCTCCACGGGCTACATGACCAACCAGGGCGTCATTCAGTCTCTGGCTGGCAAGGGCGACATCATCTTCTCCGACAAGGACAACCACGCCTGCATCGTAGCCGGGCAGCAGGTGAGTCTGGCCGAGACGTGGCGCTACAAACACAACGACCTCGTCCACCTACGCCGTCAGCTGGAGCGCGCCCGCCGCACCCGCCCGGATGCCGGGCTGTTCATTGTGACCGACGGCGTCTTCTCGATGAGCGGGACGCTGGCGCACGTACCTGAACTCGTGGCCCTCTCCGAAGAGTTCGACGCCGCGCTGATGCTCGACGATGCGCATGCCGTGGGCGTCGTGGGCCCCGGCGGCCGTGGCTCGGCCGCCGTGTTTGGCCTGACGGACCGCCCGGCGATCACGACGAGCACGTTCTCGAAGAGCTTCGCCTCGCTCGGCGGCTTTGCTGTGGGCGACCGCGATGTGGTCGAGTTCATCCGCCATACCGCCTCGGCGCACATCTTCAGCGCCTCCATGCCGCCTGCCAACGTGGCCACGGTGCTCAAGTGCCTCGACATCCTGGAGAGCGAGCCCGAGCGCCTGACGCGCCTCTGGGAGATCTCCGACTATATGCGCGATGGCTTCCGCAACCTCGGCTTCAACGTGTGGACCAGCCAGTCGCCCATCATCCCCGTCGTCATCGGCGACGACTTGACGTGCCTGCAGTTCTGGCAGGACGTGCTGGACGAAGGCGTGTTCGTCAACCCCGTGTTGCCACCGGCTGTACCGGCGGGCCAAGCGCTCATGCGCACCTCGTACATGGCCACCCATTCTGACGACGACCTCGACTTCATCCTCGGTGCCTTCGAGCGTGTGGGCAAGCAGCACGGGATCATCTGACCCGCACAACCTTACCGTGGCGCGTTACCCATCCCCCGTTCAAGTGTGACGTGACCTATGCCTGACGTGGCTACGGCGCCCGCTATCACCGTGCGCCCCATCTCCACAAGCGCTGACCGCAAGCGCTTCATCGACTTCCAGTACGACTTCTACCAGGACGAGCCGCACTGGATTGCGCCGCTCCGCCTCGATGTCAGCAAGACGCTGAATCCCAAGAAGAACGCCTTCTTCGAGCACGGCGACCTCCAGCTGTTCTTGGCCGAGGACGCTGGTGGGCAGGTCATCGGGCGCATCGCGGCGATCTACAATGGCGAGCACCTGAAGAAGTACGACGACGGCAACGGCTTCTTCGGCTTCTTCGAGTGCATCGACGACGAGCAGGTGGCAGAAGCCCTCTTTGCAGAAGCACGGGACTGGCTCAAGACCAAAGGCCTCACGGGCATGCGTGGTCCGGTCAATCCGTCGATGAACGATGTCTCTGCGCTGCTGGTGGACGGCTTCGACCGCGAGCCCGCCATCTTGATGCCCTACAACAAGCCGTACTACGAGCGGCTGCTGACCGCCAATGGCCTCACGCGGGCGATGACGACGTGGGCGTACTACCTGCACAAGAAGTACGTGCAGATCGACAAGATGCGGCGCGGCGCCAAGATCGTGCGCCGCCGCAACCCCGGCGTCACCCTGCGCACCATCGACATGAAGCGGTTCGACGAGGAGGCCCGCACCATCCTCGACATCTACAACGAGGCGTGGTCTAACAACTGGGGGCACGTCTCGATGACGCCCGCCGAGTTCGCCCAGCTCGCCGCCGACATGAAGCAGGTCATCGACCCCCGCATCGTGTACATGCTGGAGGACGAGGGCACGCCCATCGCGTTCTCCATCTCGCTGCCCAACCTAAACCAAGCGCTCCGGCAGAACAGGAACGGGGCGTTGCTCAAGGCCCTGCCACGACTGCTGCTTCAGCCCAAACTCGGCGGCGTCTACGAGATCCGCATGCCGCTGATGGGCGTGCGCCAGGCATATCACGGCAAAGCGCTCGACACGCTGATGGTGCTAGAGACCATCGAGAAAGGCCCGTCGTACGGCTACGACGCCTGCGAGATGAGCTGGGTGCTCGACGACAACAAGGTGCTCATCAACTCGCTCGAGTCGATGGGCGGCGTGGTGGACAAAGAGTACGCGCTCTACGAGGAGCGTTTTGTGCACTGAGTGGCACAGCGGCGCCCCGTTTGACGCATAAGCCGTGAGAAGCGGTGCGTCTACGTGACGATCGCGTGTGGCTCGTTCTCACGTTGACGATGCGCCCAGCTCAAGCAGAGCAGGTAGCCATGCGTTCCGAGGCTCGCGCCACGCAACCGGCTGAGCTGGTGCACGAACTTAGCACCGCGCTGGCCCTCATTGCCAGTCTGGTTACAGCACTGGAAGAAGCGGACGACATCCCCTGGCATCCTAAGAAGGCAAATGCAGCTGAGTCGGCGCGCCGCTGCGCCTCAGATCAGCGCCACATGCAGGCTAGGCCGGTCCTGCTGCAGCCGCTCCAGCGCTTTGGGCAAAGCGTAGGCCTGGCCGAGGACGAGCAGCTGCCCGGGTCCGGTAGGCAGTGCGCCGTACAACTCGGGATGCGCCTGGGCATCCAGCTGCGCAGCCAGCGTAGCGGCTGAGGCGTCTCGGGCGCCCGCGTCGCTTTGGCGTGCGGCGTCGGCCATGAGCAGCAGCGCGCCCATCATCTGGCCATCGCCCTTGCGCACCGCGGCGGTCATCTTCTGCACGCGGCTTCCTTCGGTAACCCAGTAGCGCAGCGGGCCTTGCAGCGATCGGGAGAGTGTAGACAGAGCGGCCTCCAGGTCGCGGTGTTCCAGGTCGCGCAGCCCTGCGAGGCTGCTGAAGCGGCGCGAGCCGTGCAAGGCGCGGAGCAGCCGCTCCGCATCGATGGCGGTGAGGCGCGGCGCAGCGCGCGTGGACGGCGCGGTGACGAGGGCCCAACGCATGGCCTCCGTCTCCGCGTTGGGCGGTACCACGATGGCGTCCTCGCGATCGGTGTCCACGAGCACGACGTCGCCCGGTTGGCCCACCTTCAGGGCGAGCGCCAGGGGGCGGAGGGCCGGGGAGGCGTCAGCAGCAAGGTCCCCTGGAGGATGTAGACCGAGCGCCCCCATCGCCCGGTGCAGCGCCATCAGGATGCCGAGCGACTCATAGGCCAACGTCTGCGGGATGTCCGCGTGCACGATGGCTACCTCCACGGCGGCACGGGTACCGCCAAACAGTGTCGCAATCCGATGCCGTACCGCGTCTTGGTCGGCGGCGGCCATGTCAGCGTCGAAGCTGACGCGCAGGTCGTCGGCAGGGCGCACCGCAACGCCGACGCCGCTGCTCCGCATGAGGACCAACGCCAGGCCCTCGGCATGGCGGACGTGGTCGGTCAGCAGCGGGTGGGGGATGGGCGCGCTGGCCGTAGCAACGGTGGCCTGCCCGTCGCCAAACCGTTGGACCAGCAGCGCGCGCGCCTGGTCAACCAGCTGGTCGGGCTGCAGCGTCTCGTGGGCGTGGATCCGGTTCAGCGTATGGCTGAACGGCCGGACGAAGGGGCGACGAGGAGGATCGGAGAACGGCATCGGGCGGTTCGGCTGAGGTCGCAAGTGGGCCCAGCGGAAGCCGCCGGTGAAACGCTACCCGCAGTCTACTACCGCAACCCCGCTGTTGTAAACGAGCCGTCTGTAAAATTTCTGTGGGAGTTGCCGTTAGTACCCTAGGCGTGCGCCGGGGCCCAGGGCGTAGCCGCGCAGAAAGTCGCCGATGGGCAGGCGCCGCTTACCCGGTTGCTGCGCCTCCAGCACGGACACGGCGGCGCTCTGGCAGGCCACCACCAGGCGTTCTGTGGCGTCGAGTACCTCCCCGGCCTCTCCAGTGCCCTCCACTACCTCGGTGCGGAAAACCTTGAGCACGGTGCCGTCGTGGGTGGTCCAGGCGGCGGGGTAGTAGGCCAGGCCACGGATGAAGTTGTGGACGCGTTCGGCGGGCTGGTTCCAGTCGATCTCGGCCTGCTCGCGGAAGACCTTGGGCGCGGGCGTGGCCAGGGTGTCGTCCTGCGGCTGCGCCACCGCCGTCCCCGCATCGATGCGGCGTACCGTCTCCACTACAGCCTCGGCGCCGAGGTGCATCATGCGGTCGTGGATCTCGGTGGCCGTTTCGTTCGGCCCGATGGGCATCTTCCGCTTCAAGATGATGTTGCCCGTATCCACCTTGCGCTGGAGGAAGAACGTGGTCACGCCCGTCTCGGTCTCGCCCGCCATCACGGCGCGGTTGATGGGCGCGGCACCCCGGTACCGGGGCAGCAGCGAGCCGTGGAGGTTGAACGCGCCCAGCCGCGCCGCCTCGTAGACCGCAGGCGGCAGGATGCGAAACGCCACCACCACCAGCAGGTCGGCGCCCAGCGCGGCGATGGCTTCGGCAAACGCGGGGTCGCGCACCGACTGCGGCTGCAGGATGGTGTCGATGCCCAGGCGCTGCGCGGCGTCCTTGACGGGCGTCGGGCGGAGCGTCCGGCCCCGCCCGCGCGGCTTGTCGGGCCCCGTGGCTACGGCGATGGGCGTGTAGCCGGCGGCGGCGAGAGCGTTGAGCGAGGGCACTGCGAAGTCAGGCGTACCCATGAAGACAATGCGCATACAGGATCAGGCAATCGGCGGAATGACGGCTGGTACCACGCTCGAAGCCGGGCAACGGTTCAGCCTGCCCTGCCGCGCGATAGATTTACCTGGGTCTGCAAACGCCTCGGTTGATTTAGCTTGGCCGAATGGCGTAGTTTACTTACTCTTACTCAAAACGGTTACTCTTACTCAAAACGGTTACTCTTACTCAAAACGGTTACTCTTACTCAAAACGGGATGTGGCGCAGCCCGGTAGCGCGCTTCGTTCGGGACGAAGAGGTCGTGGGTTCAAATCCCGCCATCCCGACTCGTCAGACGGCTTTTCCACGGCTCTTTCGGCCTGGAGAAGCCGTTTTTTTATGGAGATAGCGGCTGTTGGCGTCGGCCAGCACCCCTGTCCCGCATGGCGGAAATCCTTTCCGCAACGGCCAACCCCTGACGGTCGCGAAGCCGAGCCTACGCGGTGTAATCACAGCGTCTTGCCCGCGCCCGTGCGTTTGGCATGAAGGATGCCCCGGTGAAGCGTACTTCGCTACCAGTGGTCTCTCATCCATGCACCCTTCGTCCATCCGCGCGTTGCTCATCGAAGACGACGCCATGTACGCGCGGCTGATCAGCCGCCTGCTGGCGCTGCCCGGCGAGGTGTCCGCGTTTGAAGTCGATATCCTGACGGCGCCCACCTTGGCGCACGCGCTCACCGTGCTCTCGACCACGGACATCGATGTCATCCTGCTGGACCTGACGCTGCCCGACAGCAAGGTGCTGGACGGGCTCACGCGGTTGCAGCATGTGGCGCCGCGCATTCCCATTATCATCCTCACGGGCTCCGATGACGAGGCCCTCGCCCTAGACGCCATCCGCGTTGGGGCACAGGACTACCTGCTCAAGACCGAGGCCGACCGGGCGCACCTGATGCGGGCCATGCGCTACGCCATCGAGCGGAAGTCTGCCGAGGTGGCCATCCATGCCAAAGAGCGCCGCAACCAAGCCCTGCTCAGCGCCATCCCCGACACGCTCATCCACATCAACAGCGATGGGCAGATCCTGGACTATCGCCCCGGGCAACGCGTCCTGATGCGGCACACCGAGGCGCCCACGGGCGACCTGTACGACATGGTGCCGCTCAGCCTGGCCGACGGCGTCATGCGGCAGCTCGACGACGTGCTGGAGGCGCGCACCGTGCACGTCTTCCAAGACGAGCTGACGCTGGGCAGTGACACGCTCGACGTAGAGGTGCGCATCGTGCCGCAGAACCTGGACGAGGCCCTCGTGGTCATCCGCGACATCTCCGATTGGAAAGCCGCGCAGCGCCTCAAAGACGAGTTCATCTCGATCGTCAACCACGAACTGCGTACGCCGCTGACGTCCATCAGCGGGTCGCTTGGCCTCCTCGCCGGAGGCGTGGCGGGCATCTTGCCTGTGCAGACGAAGCAGATGATCGACATCGCGTTTCGCAACAGCCAGCGCCTCATCCGCCTCATCAACGACATCCTGGATGTGCAGCGCATCGAGATGGGCAAGCTCGCGCTGAGCCTGGACCGCGTGGACCTCAACGAGGTGGTCTACCAAGCCGTGGAAGCCAACCGCGTCTACGCCGAGCTGTACAACGTGCGCCTCCACCTGGACTTGGTGGATGTGCCCATCTGGGTCCGCGCCGACGCCGACCGCATCGGGCAGGTGGTGACCAACCTGCTCTCCAACGCCGTCAAGTTCTCCGCCACCGATGACCACGTAGACATCCGCGTGCGCCCCAACGCCGACGGGGGACGCGTGGAGGTACAGGACTACGGCGAGGGCATCCCGGAAGCCTTCCAGCCGCACATCTTCGAGAAGTTTGCCCAAGCCGACTCGTCGATCCGCCGCGAGGTGGCGGGCTCTGGGATTGGCCTGAGCATTTGCAAGTCCATCATCGACATGCACGACGGCGCCATCGGGTTCGAGACCGAGGCGGGTGCAGGCACACGGTTCTACTTCGAGCTGCCGCCCTGGGCCGACGCGCCCGACCCGCTGGGGCAGGACGTGGCGATGCTGCCGCGCCGTGCCCTCCACAGAGTGGAGACGGGCGTGCCAACGGGAGCGGCGGCGGCTCTTCAGGTGCTGCACATCGCCGCCGATGCTGGCACAGGTACGCTTGCCCAGCAGGCCCTCGGCGATCTCGCCGAGGTCCACACCGTGCCCACCCTCGTTGACGCCTGCCGGGTGCTGCGCCGCACGCCCATCGACATGGTGCTGCTCACCGAGACGCTCTGCTCAGCTCGGCAGGCCGACTTGCTCAAGCTGACCCGCCACCCGGCGCGCAACATCCCTGTCGTGCGCTACGCCGAGGCGCGGGCTGCCGACGCGCTGCCGGGCGAGACGCTGCTCCCACGCAGCCAGCACACGCTCCACGACCTGCGGCACACCGTTCGTCACGTACTCACCCCCGAGCGCAGTGCGCCCCGTGCGCTCGCTCGGCACGTCGCCTAGATGCCCGTATGCGCCTCGTACGCCCCAAACCGCTGCGCCGGATCATGCTGGTGGAAGACGACCCCGACATCCTGTCCATCGCGCAGCTCGCGCTAGAGTCGCTGGGCGGCTTCACGTTGTCGCTGTGCCACAACGGCGTGGCGGCACTGGAGCGCGCCGAAGCGTTTCGGCCTGATCTCATCCTGATGGATGTGATGATGCCCGAGCTGGACGGGCCCAGCACGCTGGCGGCCCTGCGTGAGCGGCCGGAGACCTCGGGCACGCCCGTGATCTTCATGACGGCGCGCGCACAACAACACGAAATCGAAGAGTACCGCCGCCTAGGAGCGGTGGATGTCATCCGCAAGCCCTTCGACCCCATCCAACTACCCCAATCGCTCCGCACCATCTGGAGGACGGCTGCATGAACACGGGATCTGCATCACTACAACAACGCCTCAGCGCGCTGCGCGCCGCCTACCTCAACGCCTTGCCTGAGCGGCTTGGCGAGATCGATATGCTGTGGGCGGCCGCGCAAGAGAACCCGGCGCATCGCCCGACCCTGCAGCAGCTGCACCGCGCCCTGCACAACCTCGCCGGGTCGGGGCTGACGTATGGCGTGGAGGCCGTGAGTGGCGCCGCGCGCGCCATGCTCGAAGCGCTCCGCCCGTGGACGCAGCACGGCCAAGGGCTTACCGCGGCCATGCAGGCCCAAGCCGTGCAACAACTCCACGCGTTGCAGGGGGTGCCGCTCCATCAGCCCGGCTCGGCCATGCCAGCCCCTTCGGCTGCGCACAGCGTACCGATGCGCAAGCTGGAGACGGCAGTGATCCACGGCATGACGCCGCAGGCCGTGCCGCCAGGCGCTCATCGGCCGGAGCGGCGGGTCTTCGTCGTCGAAGACGACCCGATGCAGGCGGAGTTCTTGAACATGATGCTCAACGACCACGGCTACGCCACACGCATCATCACCGAGCTGAGCGACTTGGTGGAGGCCATCGAGGAAGAAACGCCGCTGGCCATCCTCACCGACATGATGTTTCCCGAGGGCGAAAGCGCAGGTGCCGACACGCTTAGCGCCATCCAGGCTGAGCGCGCCATGCCCATCCCCATCATCTTCATGTCAGCGCGGGACGACATGGATGCGCGGCTGCGGGCCGTGCGGGCCAACGGCGTGCACTACTTCACCAAGCCGCTCGACGTCTCGCGCCTCATCAGCACGCTCGACAACACCACGCGCCCCGAGACGGCGGCAGCCCACCGCGTCCTCCTCATCGACGACGACGCGGCCGCCACGTCCTTCTTCGGCATGGTGCTCGGCATGGCCAAGATGGACGTGCTCACCATCGACGACCCGATGCAGGTGATGGAGGCGTTGCACCGCTTCCGCCCCGACTTGGTGCTGGTAGACCTGCATCTGCAGGGCTGCACGGGTGCCGAGGTCGTGGCCGCCATCCGACAGGACTTCCGCTACACCACGCTGCCGATCCTCTTCCTCTCCGAGGAGCACGATCCCGAGTGGCAGGTGCGCGCCATGCAGGCGGGCGGCGACGCGTTCATCGCCAAGCGTGCCCGGCCCGAGCACCTGGTCAAAGCCATCCGCTCGCGCGTGAAACGCTTGCGCGCCGCCCAGCCCATCGGCGAGGCCAAGATCTGGTCGCCGACGCCCACGGCCTCCTGATCCTTTTTCCCAGCAATTCGCCGTTGGCATCGCTAGAGGCAACGCCCGCGCCCTATATTCCCGCTTTAACCGCGAGAGGTCGGGCAGTCGCTCGGCCTCTTGGTGTATCTCGACTGAAGCGACAGCAAGCACATGGGCGATCTGGGAGCCGGACGCAAGTACGTAGCCATTGCAGGCAACATCGGCGCGGGCAAGAGCTCGCTCACGAAGGTGTTGAGCGACTATTTCAAGTGGGAGGCCTTCTACGAGCGCGTAGACGATAACCCGTACCTCTCGGACTTCTACGACGACATGCGGCGGTGGTCGTTCAACCTGCAGGTGTTCTTCCTCTCCAGCCGCTTCAACCATCAGCGCTCCATCGAGCAAGTGCCGCACTCGGTCGTGCAAGACCGCTCGATCTACGAAGACGCCGAGATCTTCGCCCGCAACCTGTACGAGATGTCGCTGATGAGCCAGCGCGACTTCGAGAACTACACGGACCTGTTTGCCATCATGACGTCGTACCTGCGCCCGCCCGACCTGCTGGTCTACCTGCGCGCGACGGTGCCCACGTTGGTGCGGCACATCCAGTCGCGGGGCCGCGAGTATGAGTCGAGCATCCGCATCGAATACCTGGAACGGCTAAACCGCTTGTACGAGGACTGGGTGGATCGCTACGACCTCGGCCCCAAGCTGATCATCGACGTGGACGAGCTGGACTTCGTGAACGAAGACACCCACCGCCGCGAGATCATCGGCCGCATCGAGAGCCGCCTCTACGGGCTGTTTCCGGATTGACCGCAAGCCGACGGGGTACGCTGTGATAAGCCAAAAGCGCACGCCGGGCACCCAAACCCCTCCCTTGAGGGAGGTGGGCCGCCTGCAGGCGGGTCGGAGGGTGTATGTCCTACCCGTCAAGATACACCCCCAGCCCTTCGGGCAGCCCCCTGGAGGGGGCAGTTGGAGGCGCCATTGCTGCAAGGTTTTATGCTGTGTGCTCTTGGCCTTGCTCCTCAGCATCTCCGCTCATGCCCAAGTCGTCGACTCCCTCGCCGTTGCGCCCACCGATAGCGTAACGGTTGTGCCTGACAGTGCGATGGTGGCCCTGCCCGACTCTGTGCCGCCCCTCGTGCCGATCCCGTTTCGCGAGGCCGAGCGCGGGCGCCAGCTTGCGAGGGTACGCCCAGCGCGCGAGCCCGCGTTCATGCTACAGCGGCTGCTAGCCGATCGTCTCGGCGGCTACCGCTACCGATTTGGCGCGTACGCGTGGCCGGAAGGGTGGTCGCCGGAGGGGTTGGCGCCGCAGCATGTGCAGCTGGCCTTCAACGGCCTGCCGTTCGACGAGCCCGTGACGGGCCGCCCCCTCTACGCCTTTCTGCCCACGAGCTTCGCCGAGGCGCTGCGCGTGGAGCCGTCCCGCCAGGGTGCTCCCCTGACCGTGCTAAGCGAGGCCTTGCCGTTCGATGTGGGCGAGCCGACCACCGAGATCCGCTATGCCTCCGGCGCCGACGGCATGCAGACGATCACCGCGCTCCACACGCAGCGGCGGCGCGTGCAGTTCTTCGGCCAACCCGCCCTCCTGGGCCTGCTGTTCAGCTACGGCGGCCACACGGCCGATGGCGCGTACCCGGGCAGCGGCCTCACCCAAGGTCGGCAGACCTACTTCCGCGTGCGCTACGCCCGTCCGCGTTGGACGCTGGAGCTGGCCAACCTCAACAACCGCTCGCGGCTGGGCGCGCAGGGCGGCGTCACCAGCGGCAACATCTACCAGACGCTCGGCGCCCGCACGCGTAACAGCAGCGCTACCCGCCGCACGCTCCGCAACGACACCTACGCCACGCTCCGCCTGCGCAGCCGCTTCTTCGCCAAGCCGCTGACAGCCACCGCCTACCGCACCACGGGCTACCTCCGCTACCAAAACCCCGTCACCGACACGCTCCGCGTCGAGACCGTTCGCTGGGGCAGTCTGGTGAAGCAGGACGTAACGCTGGGGCCGCATGCGCTACAGTTCCGCGCCGAAGGCTGGATCGACGGCGTGCGCGACGTCGCCTTCAGCGGCGATCCGCCATCCACCGCAGGCGGCGCGCTGCCCACGGTGGTGGTGAGCGCGTACGACTCGCTGGGCGTGGCCGAGGGATGGCAGGTGACTGGGAGTGCGGGCGTCTATGCGACTACCGAGGGGGCGCTGCCGATCGGGCACCTGCGCACAACCTGGACCACCGAGCACCGCACCCTCTTTGCCGAAGCTCGCCTCACCACGCTCCCCCTCAGCCGCATGGACGTGGACGGCTTCGGGAACTCCGCCGCTCCGCTCGCCGATGCCGATCTGCCGT
>JBCCMF010000032.1:0-23427 GCA_039026435.1 Bacteroidota bacterium | reverse complement strand
GGCCACGCTCGTGCAGAAGGTGCCTGCGGATGTGACGGGCTCGGTGTTCGAGGTGGTGGCGCAAGGGCTCGGCGAGGTCGGCGCAGTGTTGGCGGCCTACCAACGCGTCAGCCAACGGATGGCTACGCACACCGATGACGCGACGCTGGCCGACCTCGGTCGCTTGCAGCAACAGCTCGACGCGCTCGACGGCTGGACCAGCAACGTGCAGGTGGAGCAGGTGCTCTCGCGCATGGACCTCGACGGCGCGCTCGACTTCACCACGCTCTCGGGCGGCATGAAGCGCCGCGTGCTGCTGGCGCAAGCCCTCGCCAGCCAGCCCGATGTGCTGCTGTTGGACGAGCCCACCAACCACCTCGACATCGACGGCATCACGTGGCTGGAGCAGTTCCTGAAGGAGCGCTTCGGCGGCACGCTCATCTTCATCACCCACGACCGCGCCTTCCTGCGTGCCCTCGCTACGCGCATCGTGGAGCTGGATCGTGGGCAACTCTACGACTGGCCGGTCAATTACGACACGTTCCTCGAACGCAAGGCCGCCGCCCTTGAAGTAGAAGCGCGGCACAACGCGCTGTTCGACAAGAAGCTGGCCGAGGAAGAGGTCTGGATCCGCAAAGGCATCAAGGCGCGGCGGACGCGCAACGAGGGCCGCGTGCGGGCGCTGGAAGGCATGCGCGAGGAGCGCCAGCGGCGCCGTGAGCAGATGGGCACCGTCAAGATGCAAGCCTTCGAGGCCGACCGCTCGGGCAAGCTGGTCGTGGAGGCCAAGGACGTGGCGTTTGCTTACGACGATGGCGAGGCGGTCTTTCGCGAACTCGATACCATCATCATGCGCGGCGACCGCGTGGGCGTCATCGGGCCTAACGGCTCAGGCAAAACCACCATGCTGCGCGTGCTGCTGGGCCACCTCCCGCCCGATGACGGCAGCATCCGCCTCGGTACCAACCTCAGCATTGCCTACTTCGACCAGCACCGCGCCACGCTCGACGAGGAGAAGAGCGTCATCGACAACCTGGACCTGGACACCGACACGCTCGTCTTCGGGGACCGGCAGAAGCACGTCATTAGCTACCTGCAGGACTTCCTGTTTCCGCCCGAGCGGGCACGGCAGAAAGTGAAGGTACTCTCCGGCGGTGAGCGCAACCGCCTGCTCCTTGCTCGGCTCTTCGCGCGCCCCTCCAACCTGCTGCTGCTCGATGAGCCTACCAACGACCTCGACCTGGAGACGCTGGAACTGCTGGAGGAGGTGGTGCTCAACTATGCGGGCACGGTGCTCGTCGTCAGCCACGACCGCGCGTTCCTCAACAACGTGGTCACGAGCACGCTGGTGATGGCGCCCAATGGCGGCGTCAACGAGTACATCGGCGGATATGATGACTGGCTGCGGCAGCGCCCGGCGCCAAGAGCGGCCGCTGAACCTACGCTGGTCAAGCCGAAAGCCGCCAAGCCCAAACCCCAAGCCGAAAAGCCGCGCCGGCTCAGCTTCAAGGAGAAGCGCGAGCTGGAGGCGTTGCCCGCGCAGATCGAGACGCTGGAGGCCGAGCAAGCCGAGCACTTCGCCACGCTGGGCAACCCGGCGTTCTACCAGTCTGAGCCCGAGCGCGCCACCGACATCCAGCAGCGCCTGGCCGCCATCGAAGCCGAACTCGAAACCGCCTACACGCGCTGGGAAGAACTGGAGACGCTGGCGTAGCAGCGGCGTGACGAGGCGATGCGCTGTGCGCCTGAACACAGAGTTGACGTGCCTGCGACGTGCCCGTGCCGCCCGTGCACTGAAACGGGCCAGATCCACCCGCTGGTGGCCGCTCGAAGCGTCAGGGCGCTGTGGGGCGTTAAACGGCTTCGGCGGGTTCGTGCTCGTGGAACGTCCCGAGGCCCTTCTCGCTCAGCCAGCCGAGGAATTCGCGGTTGCGCAGGCTGTGGATGTTGTTCTCCTCCTGGTAGTCCCACTGCTGCCCAAACTGCTGGTTCTTGTACTGGTGCAGGTAGTTGAGCCGGTCGGTGAGCTGCTCGGCGGGCATCATCAGCCGCTCCAGGCCAAAGATGGCCTCGTCGCGGTGCTGGAACGTCAGGTCGTACTGCTTCGACATCACGATCGCCTCCTCGGGACACACCTCTTCGCAGAAGCCGCAGTAGATGCAGCGCAGCATGTTGATCTCGAACCAGGCGGGCTCGCGCTCCTTCACGTCGCCCGTCTCGCCAGATTGCATGGAGATGGCCATCGGCGGGCAGGCCTTGGCGCACAGATTGCACGAGACGCAGCGCGGTCGGTTTTCTTCTTCCACCAGCACGGGGCGGCCGCGGTAGTTGTCGGGCGGGTACCACTGCTCTTCGGGGTACTGAAACGTGTACATCGGCTCCCGCGTCATCTTGCGGAAGGTGTAGCGCAACCCCTTCAGCACTTCGGGGATGTAGAGCTTCTCCCAGAAGTTGAGCTTCCGTTCGTTGTCGGGTTTGGTGTTGACCGGCGTTCCAGGCATGGCAGCGCGGCGCTTGTTTTCAATTTGAATTGAAAGATACAGCTTCTATGCCGAAGCGAACAGGAAGGTCGCAAATGGGCTATGAAAATATGCATAGCGTTCATTATTGTCCTCCTCAACCGTGTATCGGTAGCATCGGCTGCACATTGAGCCGTGCCGGTCATTCCTCCTCGGTATCTTGATGTCCTACTGTGCTTCCTTCGCGCTCCTGTGCCTGTGCTTGGTGGCCTGCGCTGCCGTCCGCCCGCCCGCTACAGCAACGGATGAGATCGGCTTTGTACGGTTGGAGGTGACCACAGCAGGCGCCCGCATCGTCTCCGTCGATACGGAGCCTGGGCGCCTGAAACGCCCGCGCCGTGCCCCAGAAGGCGCGTTTCAGGTGGATGTGGTGGATGTGGACGGGCACGCCATGTGGACCACCGCGATGGAAGACCCGCTGCGCGAGCGCCAAGAGTATGTGGACGATGCAGGCGCCTTGCAGACCCGATGGGTTGATCACGCCCGCGCCGAGGTCGTCGTGCGCATGCCCGTGACGGCCTCGCAGCAGACGCTGCAGGTGTATCGCTTGACCGAGGCGGGCGGCAAGCGCTCCGCCCGTACGCGCCTCGCCACCCTGACTGTCACGTGGTGAGCCCTATGACCCGTCGCCTCGTTGCCCTGCTGCCGCTCCTGCTCGTCGCCGAGGTGCAGGCGCAGTCGCTGCAAGTCCTGCTCGACAACGGGCCGACGGATCAGCGCGTCAACGTGGTCGTGCTTTCGGAAGGATATACCGCCGCGCAGCTCGCGGATTTCCCAGACGAGGCACAGACCGTCCTCAACGATCTCCTGGCAACGCCGCCCTACGACCGCTACGCCGACCTCTTCAACGGCTTCGCCATCAGCGTGGCCTCTATCCAGTCCGGCTCGGATCACCCCAGCCGCAACGAGTACCGCAACACCTACTTCGACACCTACTACGACTGCGCCAACATCGAGCGGCTGATCTGCATCGGCGGACAGGGCTACAGCCGGGCCTACAGTCTACTGCAAGAATTCCTGCCCGGATATGACATCGTGCTCATGCTCGTCAACGACCCGCAGTACGGCGGCTCGGGCGGAGCTTTTGCGGTGACCTCCACGCATCCGGCGGCCAGCGAGATCGCCGTCCACGAGGTGGGGCACTCGTTTGCACGGCTCAACGACGAGTATGGCGGCAACGGTGGCTTTGGCGGCAACGAGGGGCCGAACGTGACCCAGCAGCGCCTGCGCGACCGCATCCGCTGGGGGCATTGGATTGCGCCGACCACGCCGGTGCCTACGCCCAACAACGGCCAGTTCACGCAGCAGATCGGCTTGTTTGAGGGCGCCGAGTACAACGATGTGGGCTGGTTCCGGCCGGCGCACAACTGCAAGATGCGGGCGTTGGGCGTAGAGCTGTGCCGCGTCTGCACCGAGCACACCATTGCCGCCGCCTACAACCTCGTCCCGTCCATTGCCTCCAGCGGTCCCCGCACGCCCATCATTGGCCTGGAGGCCGGCGTGCCCACCGTCTTTGAGGTGCAGCTCACCCTGCCCACCTTACCCGAGCAACAGGTGCAGTGGTTCATCGACGACTTGCCCATCGACGGGGCGACGACGAGCACATACACGCTGACCACAGCCGACATGCCCGGCGAGTCGGCTATTGTGTCGGTAGAGGTGCGCGACATGACGCCGCTCGTCCGCGATCCCGCGCTGCTGCCATTGCTGCGCGACACCCGCTCGTGGAGCGTACGCCGCATCGCCTCAACGCACGTGCCCGGCGATGATCTGCCGCAGGCCGTGACCCTCGGCGCGCCGTACCCAAACCCGGCCCGGGGCCAGGCGACGTTCACGGTGGCGCTGCCGCAGCCCACGCTGGTCCAACTGGATGTGCTGGACATCACGGGGCGCCGGGTAGGGCAAGTGACAGACGCGGTGCTGCCTGCGGGTACACACCAACTCCCGTGGGATGTAGAGGGGCAACCGCCCGGCGTGTACATGGTGCGCCTGCATACCCCTACGCTCTCGGCGGTGCAGCGCCTCGTTGTGGTGCGCTAGCGGCTCAGGCCCGGCGGCTTGCTTCTTCGGTGCGCCGTGTGACGTAGTACGACCACAGGAAGGCCACGGGCACGCAGGAGACGACGAAGACGCCCATCGCATAATCCACAGCCACAGACTGCGCGGCGTCAAGCAGGTAGCGCAGGCCCAGGAAAAACAGGAACGACAGCACCGCGTTGGCGCCCAGCAGCAGCGCCAGCATCGACAGATGGCGCAACGCCCAGCGGCCGGCCGATCGGCGGCTCAACTCGGGTCGAGGCGGTTCGCTCATGGAAGGCGGGGATGGCGTGTAGCGCACGGCGGTCTGGGAAACGAGGATCGACACCTGTCGAACACAGCGGCGCACACGTGTGTTGCATGGCTTCTGGGCAGCACCGTACAATACAAACTTTAGCGCATACAGAAAACAAGCATATGGCAAAAAAGCTGATCGGTTTGGGGCTGATGCTGGTTATTTTGGGCGGTGCGGCGGCGGGTGCAGGCTACTGGATGATGTACACGCCCAACACGCCTGACTTTGAGGGCGAGCGCAGCGTAAAGGTCCCACGGGGCGCCTCGTTCGAGGCCGTCGTCGATACGCTGGGGCGCCAGGGCCTGCTCAAGCGCCCGCGCACGTTCGAGCTTATCGCCCAAGCTACCGGATGGGGCGATCAGATTAAGGCCGGTCACTATGTGTTTGAGGCAGGCACATCGAACTATACGTTCCTCGACCGCTTGCGCAAAGGCCTGCAAGATCCCATCCGCCTCACCGTGCCGCCGGGCACACGGCCCGATGTGGTCGCCCGCGTGCTGGCCAAGCAGATGACGTTCACGCCCGAGGCCTTCCTGGCCGCGCTGAAAGACCTCGCTTTCGCCGCCGAACTGGGCACCGACACCACGCACCTCTTCAGCTACATGATGCCCGAGACGTACTTCATGTACTGGCTCACCGACGAGCGCTCGGTGATCTCGAAAATCAAGCGCACCACCGACGACTATTTCAACGCCGAGCGCCGTGCCCAGGCCGAGCGCGCCGGGCTCACCGTAGATGAGGTGCTGAGCGTGGCGAGCATCGTGGAGTGGGAGACCAGCCTGCGCGACGAGAAGCCGCGCGTGGCGGGCGTCTACCTCAACCGCCTCCGCGACGGCTGGAAGCTGGACGCCGACCCGACCGTGCAGTACGCCGTCCTCCAGCGCGAGGGCGCCAAGCGGCGGCTCTTCTTCCGCGACTACCGCATCGAGCATCCGTACAACACCTACCTGCGCCGTGGCTTGCCGCCCGGCCCGGTCACCAACCCCTCGCCCTCGTCCATCGACGGCGTGCTCAACGCCGAGGACCACGGCTACTACTTCTTCGTGGCCACGGGCGATGGCGGGCACACATTCTCGCGGACGTTGCGCGACCACAACCGGGCCGCCCAGGCCTTCTACCGCACCATGCGCGAACGGCGTCGCCAAGCCGCAGCATCGCAAACGCCATAGCGCCGATGCAGAGCTGGATCTGGGCCGTGTTGCCCAAGCACTACCCGGCGCTCGTGCGCACCGAGACGTTTGCCCTACGGCAGGTAGGCCGCGCCGCGCTGGCCGACGTGCGTCCCGGCGATGTCATCTTCGCTTACCTCTCCGGCAAGAAGGTGCTGGCAGGCTTGTTCGAGGTGACGAGCCTGCCGTTTGAGGATCACACGGCGTTGAGCCCCGGGCTGACCCATCCGCACCGCGTTCGCGTCCGCCCCGTGGTGACGCTCTCGGAGGAGACGTGGGTGCCGTACGAGGCGTTCGCGACCAAGCTAGACGCCGCGCAGACGCAAGGCAGCTTCCGAGGCGTGGTGCAGCGGGTGCTCTATCCGCTGCCCAGCGTAGACGCCAAGGTGCTGGAGTTCCTCATGCGCACCCGCGAAGCCGTGGATCTGGACGCGCTGCTGGCCGCCTACGACGCGTTTCAGGCCACGCGCGAGCAGACGGCTGCAGCGCCGCCGCCACAGGTCGAAGAAGCGCCGCCGCCCTACCACGCCGAGGCGCCGTTCGACCGGGCCGCTGCCCTCGACGCGCTGCACGCCGCCTTGCTGGCTGAGGGCTACTGGTACGAGCCGTGGCAGGTGGCCACCTATGTGGCAGCGCTGCGCACCAAGCCGTTCGTGATCCTGGCGGGCGTGACGGGCATCGGGAAGTCGAAGCTGCCGCAGCTCGTGGCCCGGCTCACGGGCGGGGCCGCCGAGGTGGTGCCCGTGCAGCCCCGATGGATGGACAGCGGCGACGTCATCGGCTACACCGACTTGCAGAACCGATTCCACCCAGGCGCCGTCCTGCGCGCCGCCGCTAGGGCACGGCAGCAGCCCGAGCAGTACCAAGTCGTAGTGCTGGATGAGATGAACGTAGCCAAGGTGGGCGACTATCTGGCCGAGGTGCTCAGCCGCATGGAGCAGCGCCATGCCCACGGCGCGGGCTGGACCACGCCGCCGCTGCTGCCGCCCGACCCCACCCGCCCTGGCGACTGGTCCACACTGGGCCTGCCGAGCAACCTCGCGCTCGTCGGCACGGTCAACATCGACGAGGACGGGCAGCGGCTGAGCCGCAAGGTGCTGGACCGTGCGTTTGCGCTGGAGCTGGAGGCGCCCGACCTCCGCCACTGGCCCGCGCACACCGCCTCCGCCGTGGCGAT
Organism: Bacteroidota bacterium; assembly: GCA_039026435.1. GTDB lineage: Bacteria > Bacteroidota > Rhodothermia > Rhodothermales > JBCCMF01 > JBCCMF01. The sequence goes on along the minus strand of JBCCMF010000032.1, from coordinate 16,251 downwards.
GCCCTGGCCCATCGCCGCGTGGCAGCCTCGCGGCCTCCGCCTGGCCGACCTCGCCGACCTCGACGCCGACGAACGCGCCACCGTCCAGCGCGCCCTCGATGCGCTCTCTGCCGCCAATGCCATCCTCCGGCCCGCCCGCTTCGACGTCGCGTTTCGCACCCGCGACGAGGTCTGTCTCTTCATGCTGCACGCCCACGCCACGCCCAACGCGTTTCGCACCGCCGAAGGTGCGCCTGTGGAGCCGCTCGACCTAGCGCTGCTGATGAAGCTCTTGCCCCGCCTCCACGGTGCCGCCACCGATGCCGCGTTCCACGACGCGCTGGCCGCACTCCTCACCTGGGCCGCCAACGGCGCATCCTCAGCCGATGTGCGAACGGCCGATCACCTTGTCACGGCCTGGGTACAGCAGCACCGCCCCGTCGCGTTCGTGGGCACGCACTTTCCACGCACCACGGCGCGCCTATGCCTCATGTGGGAGCGGCTGCAGACGCAGCGGTACGCCAGCTTCTGGCGCTGAGCGGCGCGTTGCTACTTCACCACGTCCCGCCGCTTGGCACCACGGGGTCCGTCGTCAGGTTTTGCGTGATGAAGACGCGCTGCTGGGCATCAAACGCCACGCCGATGCCGTGCTCGCGGAAGTCGCGGTGGAGCAGGTTGCGGCGGTGCCCGGGGCTCGTCATCCACCCATCCACACTCTCCTTGGCCATCTCGGCTAGCGTCTTCCAGTCCGTCGTGTGCCGCGTACCCGTCTCGTCGGTCACCGTGCTGATGCGGTGGTAGCGGTGCGCGTAGAACAGGTTTTCGCCCAGGCCATATCCCTGCGATGTCCCATTCGAACGCTGCGCCACCAGCCCGAGCTGGTCGGCGCGCCCCTTCGCCGTCGTGCCCTCGGGCGTCGCATGGTCGAAGTAGTTGCGCCGGGCCATGTCTGCGCTGTGGAGCCGAGCCAGGCGGTTGAGGGGTCCCGACCATCTGTACGGCCGCAGCCCGCGGGACGCGCGCACCCGGTTGATCTCGCGATGGATGGTCTCCTCCAAGACGCGTACGCCGTCATCCGAGCGCGCCAGGTCGGTAGTACTCGGCGCGGTGCTTCGGCATCCTACAAGCAGCGCAAGGACGATCAGGCATAGGGCGCGCACGACGAGGCTGGGCGGTGAAAGAAACCGCACGCTACTTCAGCTTGCGCAGCGCGTCTTGGGCCGCCTCATTGTCTGGGTTGATGGCCAGCGCCTGCTCATACGCCGCCTCCGCATCCTCCACACGGCCTTGATGCGCATAGACCATGCCCAGGCGGTGGTACGCAGCGTCATGACCAGGCTGGCGCGGTCCCGGCTCTCGTTGTAGATAGGCTTCTAGCGCCTCGGCGCCACGCTCCAGGAAGTCGCCCGAGAGGGCAGCGGTGCGGCCCACCTGGTAGAGCGCGGCCATGCTTTCCGGTTGGGCCTTCAGGATGGCCTCGAAGGTCTCCATCGCATCGGCGAAGCGCTCGCGTCGCTGGTAAAAATACCCGAGCTCCACTTGGAGGTCCACGTTGCCCGTCTCGGCGATGGCCCGTTGGTAGACGCCTTCCACCTCGCTCCATTCCTCTCGGGCCGAGTGGGCGCGGACAAGGGCAAAGAAGCCCCGCTGTTCGTCGATGCCCACAATGGCCTGTGCTTGTTCGAGCGCTTTGTCCTTGTCGCCGCCCGCAATGCCCGGGGCTTGCAGGTAGAATTCCATCAACCCCTCGCGCGCCTCCAGATGGTTGGGGTCCAACTCGACGGCTTTCTCGAACTGCTTGCGGATCTTGGGTGCGAGGCGGGCCTGCCGCAGCATGCGCGAGTTCTGCGCCTTGATACCGTATGCCGCGCCCAGCCAGTAGTGCGCGTCCGCGTTGTCTGGAGTAGCCTTGACGGCGCGCTCCAGCAGCGGAATGGCTTCGTCATAGGCATCCTGCTCCACGTAGGCGATGCCTTGCTCTAGCTCAGTCTGGGCGTGCGCGTGGGGGACGAGGAAGAGAACTAGCGGCAGCAAAGCCGATAAGCGAGTCGCGAGAGCGCGCATGAGACCGTTCAGGGTATTTCGATGGGAGACGATGCCCACCCCGAACGAAGCGTCTGCAGCAAAGGTTACGCCGTTCGTCAACGTTTACCGAGCCTCAGCAACGGCGGTCGCGTCGCACGGCGAGAGGTTCTGCGTGATGTAGACCGTGTGGTTCTGGCCGATGACGACGCCGATGGCCTGACCGCGATAGTGGGGGCTGAGCAGGTTAGCCCGATGCATCGGACTATCCAGCCACGCCGCTACGGTTTCGGCAGCAAGTTCGCCCACCGTCTTCCAGTCCGCCTCGTGGGGTTGGCCGTCGGGAAAGAGGCGCACTTCACGGTAGCGATGGGTGAGGTAGAGGTTCTCACCGATGCCTTCCAGCACGTAGCCGCCGAGGGACTCGGTGGGGGTCAGGCCATGCCGGGCTGCACGATCCGAGGGGTTTTCGCCCTGCGGGTTGGTGTGGCCGAAGAACGGCGCCTCGGCCATGTGCTGGCTGTGCTCGGCAGCGACTGCGCGGAAGGGCGGAAGCCACCGAAGCGGCGGCTGGCCTTGGTCCGCCCGCACCGCGTTGACGGCCTCATGGATGGCGGCCTCTAGGGTAGGCGTCTCGATGGGCGGCGGTGGCGCAAGGCGCGAGGCATCCCAGGCGACGGGGCCGAGCAGGTGGTCGAGCGTGGCTGCCTGCTGGGAACTGCTACAGCCCGTGAACAGCAGGGCGCTGAGGCATACGGCAGCCCACACAACGAACCTACACCCCCGCCGTCTCATAGCTCACTTCTCCGAGATTTTTCTATGTTACCAAACGATTAACAAATTGATAACATTACGGTTTCGTCACACTTCAATTTTCGATCATCTCTTTCCTTTGTGAGCCGGACGCGCTACTCTGACCGTGCAAACGCCACCCGAATGCTGCTTCACACCATGCCGCCGTTCCTCGTACACGACCTCGACCACGTCGCGCTGCATGTAGCCGATGTGGAAGCGAGCATCCATTTTTATGGCGAGGTACTGGGGTTTGCGGCCTTACCGCGCCCCGCGTTTGACTTCCCCGGAGCGTGGTTTCGACTAGGCGAGCGGCAGGAGCTGCATCTCATCGGCGGACGGACGGCGCCGTCGCAAGGGCGCTCACGAGGTAACCACTATGCGCTACGCGTGGATGCTGTCACCGAGGTGGTAACGGCGCTTCGCCCTCGTGGGCTAGCGCCCCTCCGTGGCCCCAAGCAGCGCCCCGACGGCATCTGGCAGGTGTTCTACAGCGACCCCGATGGTCACGTCATCGAGTTCTGGAGTATGGCATGAGCGTCGGCGCCAACTAATTTTTGAAGGCCGTTGACTTTTGAACTACAGGTGTAGTATAATTGACTACAGTTGTAGTTTAAACGGTATCTGACATGCCTGACCCCAAACCGCTCAGTGCCCTGCAAATGGCTGTGATGCGCGTCTTCTGGAGGCGCGGCGAAGCCACCTCCAGCGAAGTCCACGATGCACTCCTGGCCGAGCGCGAGCTGGCACCTACAACGGTAGCCACCGTCATCTCGCGCCTCGCCAAGCAAGGCATCCTCGACTTCCGCCGCGATGGACGCCAGCACATCTACTTCCCGCTGGTGACCGAGCGCGAGGTGCGCCGCTCGATGGTGGGCGACTTGGTGGACACGCTCTTCCGAGGCAACCGCACCGCGCTGGTGAGCCACCTGGTGGACGAGGGCGACATCACACCCGATGAACTCGCCCTGCTCCGTCGCCTGCTGGACAATGCCGACAACGATAGCGACGGAGGTGCATGATGATGGAAATGACCCTCTCTAGTGACTTGCTGCTCGTGACCGTAGCATGGCTCGTGACGTTCGCGCTCCACAGCACCGCATTCCTGGGCGGCGCGTGGCTCCTCTCGCGATCCCCACGCCTCCAGGGCGACCGCACGCAGGACGCGTTGTGGAAGACGGCGGTGCTGGGTGGCCTACTCACCGCCAGCCTGCACGTGTTCGGCGGAATTGGCCCTGGGCTCGTCACCTGGGAGCTGCCCACCGCTGAGGTGCCGCCCCGCGAAGCGCCTGCGCTGGTCGGTCTGCCGTCCCTGCCGCCCGCACCGGCGTTCGAGTTGCCCGAGCCTCACACCACCCTGGAACCTGTGCCTTTGCCGCAGCCTGTCGAGGAACCTGTGCGCGCACGGGCTCCGCTCGTTGTTGCGCCAACGGCACCGTCGGCGCCGTGGTACAGCGGGGTTGCCCATTCCGTGGCCGAGGTGTGGCAGCCGTTAGCCGTAGCGCTGTGGTTAACCATCGGCGTGCTGCTGCTGACGTTGCGCGCCGTGCAGCGGCGGCGGTTCATGCAGGCACTTGAGCCGCGGCAGGAGGTCACGGATGAGCAGCTTGTGGCGATGTGGCAGCAGTTGGTCGAAAACAGTGGCGCCTCGGAGCGCCTCCAACGCCGGGCGCGCTTGACGATGGCGACGGGCTTGAACTCGCCTGTAGCCTTTGGCGAGGGCGAAGTGTGCATCCCCGAACGTACCATGACGGACCTGACGCCTGCCCAGCAGCGCGGTGTCCTGGCCCACGAGTGGGCGCACCACCTGCGCCGCGATCCACATTGGCTCCTCGGCCTGCGGTGGCTGGAGGCGCTCTTCTTCTTCCAGCCGCTGCTCCGCGTGGCGCGCGTGCATCAGTCCGATGCGGCGGAGGGCCTCTGCGATGCGTGGGCCGCCCGCCATACCGGGAGCCGCAAGGCCCTGGCGCAATCGCTGGTGACGGTCGCGGCGTGGGTACACGAGCCCATGCCTGCCTGGACCACCAGCATGGCCGCCAAGGGGTCGCCGCTCACGAACCGCGTCAAGCGCCTCCTCGCCGACCCTGCCGACGCCATCCGCGACTTGCCACCACCGCTACGGACCGGGCTGGTCGTTGGCCTCATCCTCGCCATCGCACTAGCCGTGCCCGGCATCGCGCTTCGCCAAGCAGCCCCAGAAACACAGGATATCCCCGTCCAGCATACCGCCGTGGGAGATGCTGGTATCACGCCCGCCCATCCGCAAGACATCCAGCTGACCTTCACGAATGTCGACGCGGGTACATGGGTGCGCGGCGAGGGCGTCATGCTGGACAGCGAAGCACTGGCTGTCAGTTTGCGCGATGCGGATAGCTACCTCCGAGTGCTGGATGAGTTTGAGGGCGAAACGCGCTACTTGCGCGTGACCCAAGACGATGACCAGAAGCTGGTTTACATGTACCAAAAAGATGGACGTGATGCGCCTTTTGATGAGGCCGCACAGCGCTGGTTTGCGGGCATCACGGACCAAGTAGTAGGGGTGACGGAGCGGCAGTCGACGTTCGGGCCGTTAGCGCTGGCGCAACAGGCCGTGCTGGCTGCACATGACGATCTGTACTGGCTCGGTCAGGACGACACCGCAACGTTCCTGGCGATGCAGCCTGCAGGCACGAGCATCCGCGGAGCCAGGCAGGCAGCGGTAAGGCGCGTCGAGCAGGCAAGCCGCGAGCTGGAGCGCATCAGGGAGGCCACGCTATTGGATTACATGCCAACCTCTGCGAAGAACCGTGGCAGTGATCCGACACAGCGAGATTCCACGAGGGCATGGGCGAATGTGGGGCTGTCGGAAGCCACAGCACAAATGTTTCTGTTGGATAGGCAGCGAAAAGCCCTGCTGGCGGAGTCGGAGGCACCGGGAAGCCGCGCAGACCGGCGTGCCGCTTCGATCCGAGCCCACAGCGATGAGCTCACGAGCCTGTTAACGGCCTACTACACCGAGCAGACCGCAGCAGCCAGGATGAGGGGCACGGAAGTAGACCCGACAGATGTGGCGGCCCGCAGGCTGGAGCAGGGGTTGTTCGGAAAGCCAAGTGTTCGTCTGCCTCGGGTCCATGAATTCATTGCCATGCAGCGTGCAAAGCGTGAGGCGTTGGCACGCTCAGGTGCAGGTGCGGCGGCGCAGAATTCGCTTGTCCAACTCAGTCTGGATGGAGATGCTACGACGCCGTATCGGTCGTTTCGGGTACGCTGGGAACGCGATGGCGTCACGACCACGGTGCGCGCCCAAGGCGTCGAGTTCGCCGAGGGCTTCGAGCGTATCCTCCGTGTTCAGCCTGACGGGCGTTTCGAGGTGCAAGAGACGAGCGATGCAGGTAAGCGGATCCTCTACATCAGCGAGCCTGGGGGCGTCCGCAACGAGACGTACTTGATCAACGGCAACAGACAACTGTTTGGTGACGCGGCGATAAGCTGGCTTGAGGAAATCCTAGCTGAGCTAGACCGCAACCTGGAGGCCATGCTACCGCCGCCGCCTACTCCGCCACCGGGGTGGCAACCTCCTGGCGATACAGCGCCCCCACCGGCTCCTCCGGTGCAGAAGAAATCTGAACAGCTGCCTCCGCCGCCTGGACAAGCGTTCACCATGACGTTTGCCAACATCGGTGCCCGCACCTCTGTGCGCGGAGAAGGCGTCGTGTTCGATAGCGAAGCGCTGCGCGTCAGCTTGCGCGATGCGGGCAGCTATCTCCGCGTGCTCGACGAGTTCGAGGGTGAGACGCGCCATTTAAGCGTCACGCAAGGTGACAATGGCGATCTCGCGTATGCATACCAGAAAGATTGGCGCGATGCGCCCTTCGGTGATGTAGAGCAGCGCTGGTTTGCAGGTATCATCGACCAAGTGGTACGCGCGACGGAGGCGCAGTCGAAGTCTGGGGAGCTCGCCTTGGCACAGCAGGCCTCGTTGGCTGCAGCGGATGATCTCTTCTGGCTCGCTCTGGAAAACGAAGCGGCGTTTGCGTCTATGCAGCCCAGCGGGACGATGACAAGCGGAGCTAAGCAAACTGCTGCCGATCGAGTTCAGCAAGCAGACGTCGCACTTCAGCGCGTCAGGGAAAGCCTGTTACCCAACCACCTTGCGGCCTTTGAGGGAGGGCACACTGCCCACTTGACGAGAGTGGACACTACGCTAGCCTGGACAGACGTCGGGATGGAGCAAGCGATGGCACAGCGACGGCTGCTTCGCGCACAGCAGCTCGCGCTGTTGGCAGAGGCAGATGGTCCCAACAGCCGCGCGGCACGTCGGGCAGCATTGGTTAGCGCTCAACAAGAGCGACTCTCGGAGCTTACGGTGGCCTATGTCATGGCACAGAACCGGGTGGCCTTGGCCGATGCGGTGTCTCCGGCAATGTTGGACTCGGCAGACGCAGCCGCGCGCGCGCTCGGGGAAGGGCTGTTCAGTATCCCATGGGCTGGTTTGCCCCGGGCGTCGGGCGTCATCCACATGCAGCGCGCCCAGCGTGCCGCGTTGGCACAGGCAGCGCAAGGGCCGCCTGACGTTGAGCTCACGTTCTTCACCGAGGAAGCACGGATAGCCGTGAAGGGGGCAGACGTAGAGCTGGAGCTGCGGGGCAAGGGCATACCGAGCATAGACCTGACCTCGCCGTCGGGCTACCTCGACTTCACCGAGTCGAACGATCTAGGGGAGCGGTACGTCCGCATATCTCGTCCAGATAGGAGCGTCATGTACGATTACCGCATCAATGGCCGGGCCCGTCCACTTGACGAGGAGGCCGAACAGTGGGTTGATACGATTATGTGGCGCGTCGTCTCCTTGATCGTCGCGGAGGCTGACTTTGAGAAGGCACAGGCACGGTTAGCGGATCAGCAGAGTGCTCGGTTTAAGTCCGGTGTCTACACGGCATACATTTGGAAAGATGGCGAGCGTATGGTGCGCGTGCAGTTTGGCAGTGAGGTACGGTTCGATGAGCGTGATCGCCCCGTGTCGGTGGGGAAGCGAGGTGTGTTGCGCTTAGAAGAGCGCCACGGTGAGCAGCGTCAGTGGGTGACGTACAGCCAGGCTCCCGATGGATCACTCATCCAGGAATACGGAGGGTACGGTGGGGTAACGGTCAGCAATGACCTGGCAGAACGGCTACTCGCCGAGGCCATCACCCGCGTCCCCGACTTTGCGGCACATCGTACCGAGCGGATCTGCAACGCGGGAGGCACCGCTGCTGTCCTGGCCGAGATAGAACGCCTCGCCGACGATGAGACGCGCGCAGCGTACTACACCAGCCTGATGCAGCAGCCCAACGTCCGAGGCATAGACCTGGTCGTGCCGCACATGATGGAGCAGGTCCACAGCGATTTTCTGACGGTGCGCTTCCTCAAGCTGTTGTCGCCAGAGCAGGCGCAGGCCGTGGGGGGAGCGCCAGCCTACATGCGGGTCGTCAGCACCGTAGCCGACGACAACAAACGGGCTGACTTGCTGCTCGACATCGCCACGCGAAAGGGGTTTCGGCCAGACGCCTCGGCTGTCGTGGCCGCCATCACTGCGATGGCGTCGGAATACGAGAAGGGACGTGTGCTGAACGTGTATCTCCCGCTGATGGCAACCGATGCTATACCCAGTTCCGACACGCATATTGACCAGGCTGTGGCAACCATATCCTCGGACTACGAGCGCGCCAGCCTAGCCCTCAAGCTGATAGAGACCGCGCCCGAGATGAACGAGGGCCTGGCGCTCACGGTGCTGGACATCGTACAAACGCTCCGCTCGGACTACGAGAAGGCGGTGTTGCTCAGAGAATTGTGGGAGGCTGAACCCGCTACGACTGCATCGGTGAAGGCGGCCTTCAGCAAGATCATAGGTACCCTCGACTTACCCACTGAACTCAACATTCCCATCAACGACTAACGCTCGGCGGGCTCCGTGAGCAAGAGTGGACGCTCGGTAGTGGCGGTTTGGCCTGTCACCCGGTCGGTGACGCTGGCGCGGAGGACGTACGGCCCCGGTTCGGCGTTGGAGACGTCGATCTCGGTGTACTCGATGGTGGCGCGGTCAGTGGTGCGCTGCGGAACGCTGAGCGTGACGGCGGGGCGGGGTTGCTTCCGGCGGAACAGCCCGCGCCGCTTCTGCTGCGGCAGGAGGGTGTACTCAACCAGGTAATCCGTCTGGTCGTCGGCAGCGAAGGTGAGGTTGTAGGCCTCGAAGTAGGCGTAGACGTTTTGCGCCGTGGTGAACGTGTAGCTGGGGTTGGGCAGGATGTTGGCGTCGCTGCGGTCAGAGATGCTGGAGTTGTTCGCCGCGCCAATCTGGAACGCCACCAGCATGTCGCTCAGCATGAGGTTGGGGCCGGAGAAGTCGGGGATGCGGCGCTTCTCCGTGAAGCCCCCGAGCAGCGAGGTGCCTTCGGGCTCTACATGTACCGCCACCTGGTACGAGTCGGGCGGGACGATGACGCGGACGCCGTCGATGACGCCGTCGCCGGGCTGGCGCGTGAGCGGTACGCGCTTGCGGTCGCGCTGTCGCGCCACGGGCTGCCACGCGGGGTTGTGGAGCACGAGCGAGAGGTCGAGGGTCGACTCGTCGGCGCCGGGCAGGTTGCGCTCGAGCGGGGCCAGGTTGAGCGCGTAGAACACTTCGAGCAAGGCCTGGCCATCAGTCCCTCGGAAGGCGGCCGTGGTGAAGGCCATGGGCAGCGGCTCGACCTCGCTTGTCCACTGGTAGCGGTCGGAGGACAGCCCAGCGTCGACGTCGGCTTGCGCCACCTCCTGCATCTCGCTTGCGAGGCCATCCTCCCACTCCAGTTGCTGCCAGAGCCGACTCTGCTCAGCGCTGCTGGGCACAGCATGTGCACTCGCAATCTGTGCTGCCAATTCTGGGTTGCGCTGGGCTTCTGGTGTGCTGGGGAGCGGTGTTGGCGGTCTGCGATAGTGCGCATATGGCGCGCCCCAGTGTACGCGGTCTTCCAGCATCTCTGAATAGAGCAAGACGGGCACCAGCCGCCAGTTGCTGCCGCCGCTGTTCATGAAGTGGAAGATGAGGCGTGGGCTGTTGCCATTAGCCCGGTAGAGCCACGACTCGTTTTCAGGCAGGTTCTGGTCGATCGTCGCCACACGGTCGTTGGGAGCGCCGTGGCGGATGTAGATCAAGCCCTTGTCGTTGTAGTTGTTGTTGATACGGTAGGTCTCGCCGAACTCCAGCTTGCCTGCCATAGCTGGGTCATTCCAGCCATCGCGCGGACCGTAGTAGGCGAAGTTCTTCTCGGCCTCTACCAAACGCTGGTAATGCTCCTGTATGCGCGCATTGCCACTGGCGGCGGGGAGGGGGTTGCGCTTGGTCCACGCTTCCCGGAAGAACGCCTGCCACTGCTCGGGGGTGTTGCGCGCCGCGTAGTCGTGCAGCTCCTCCGGGGAGAGGATGTACTGCAGGTCGGCCATCAGCAGTGCCGCGTCGCTGGCCGAGGTGATCTTGCTGGCTCCGCTCCAAAACTGCGACTCTGCGATGCGGGCGTTGCTGAGCGAGCTGTAGATGCGGGCGAGTGCCGTGTGAACGGCGATGAGCGGGAACGTGCCGAGGCTTCCAGGAGGCTGCTGTTGGAGGGCAATCAACTTCGCCTCGGCAGCGCGGCTGTCGCCGCTGCGGCGGAGCAGGTCGGCTTCGGCGAGGCGGGCGTAGGGCGAGTCCTGCTCGGCCAGCCACGCCTCGGCATTGCTACGCTCGTCCTCAGTGAACATCCGATAGAGCCGTAGCAAGCCCGTCTGGGCTGAGGGCATCTCGGGACGCACGCGCACCTGCTCGTGCCCCAGCGCAATGGCCTCGGTGTGGCGATTGCGGTATTGCTCCAACTGTGCATACTGGTACAATACATCGCGGTAGGCCGAGTCCTGGCTAATAACCTCCTTGAAGTCCTGCTCGGCCCGTCGATAGTGCTTGCGCGTCTCCACCCCTGTCTCGTCCAGTTGGATCAACTCGGCGAGCCCGCTCAGCGCCGTGCGCAGCCGGCCAAGCTCACGGTTGGCAATGGCGCGATGGTAGCGGGCGTCGAGGTCGTCGGGGTCTTGCCCGAGGGCGCTGTTGAGCGCGCGGATGGCGCCCTTCCAGTTCCGCTCGTGTACCTTCAGCGCGCCCAGCTTTCGGTAGGCTGGGCCGTTGCGGCGGTCGTACTGGATGGCCTCCTCAAACTTCCGTCGGGCCGCCGTCCGGTCGCCCTCGGCCAGCAATACCTCGCCTTCTGCCACCAGCTCATCGGCGATGCTAACGTTACGCTGCGCTACCGCTTCGGGGGCGAGCAGGCACAGCCCGAGCCACACACCGATCCATCCTGCTGCAACACGCATAACGCCACCGTTAGTCCAAGCATCGTGGACGGGGAGGTTGAGCGAAGGTTCCAAATAGCACGCATTAGCGCACTTTCGCGATGCTGGCCTGAAGTATGCGTGCGTTCTCGGTCAGCTTGGCGAAGTTGCCAGCGGCGATGGCCTGCTTGTCGAGGAGCGCGCTGCCCACGCCCACGGCACAGGCCCCCGCCTTGATCCAGTCGCCCGCGTTGGTGAGCGTCACGCCGCCGGTGGGCATCAGGTTGAGGTGGGGCATCGGCGCCTTGACGGCCTTGAAGAATGCCATGCCCACGATGTTGGCGGGAAACACCTTGATGATGTCGGCGCCTGCCTCGGTGGCGGTTTGGATCTCGGTCGGCGTGAAGCAGCCGGGCATCGCGGGCATGCCATAGCGATGGGCGGCCTCAATGATGGAGGGCTTGAGCACCGGGCTCACCACGTACCGCGCGCCCGCGTCGATGGCCTGCTTCGTGGTCTGCGCGTCCAGCACCGAGCCCACGCCCACGAGCACGCCGTCCATCTCCCGCGCCACCTGCTCGATGACGGCCAGCGCGTTCGGCGTGGTCATCGTGATCTCAATAGCCGTCACGCCGCCTGCGCGGATCGCCTCCACCACGCGCATCAGCTTCTGGGCATCGGCCGTGCGTACTACGGCGACTGCGGCCGCGTCGATGAGGGCGGTGACGATGTGGCTTCTGGTCATAATTAGGGGACCCAATCGGCTTACAACTCGCGCACTTTGATGCTGCGGAACCAGACTTCGTCGCCGTGATCCTGCAGCAGCAGGTGGCCGCGCTCGGCCTCGCCGAAGCCGGGCCAGACGTTGTACTTGCTCTTCTCCACCAGCGCCCGGTACATCATGGTGCCGCGCTCGTACTCCATGATCTTGATGTTGTTGAGCCAGTGCTCCACGTGGTTGCCGCGCACCACGATGCGCGCCTTGTTCCACGAACCGATGCCGTTGAACGGTTTGCCGCGCCCGGGCACCGTCAGGTTCTCGGCCGGGATGAGGTCGTAGAGCGAGCCCAGCGTGCGGTTGCCGCCCACGCCCTGCTTGGCGTCGGGGTGCTTGTCGTCGTCGAGCAGCTGGTACTCCAGCCCGATGGCCGAGCCGGGGCCTTTGTTGAGGTCGGGCTTGACGAAGTACTTGATGCCGCTGTTGGCGCCCTCGGTGAGTACGAAGTCGAGTTCGAGTTCGAAGTGGCCCCCAAACGTGGTGCGCGTGACGATGTCGCCGCCGTTGGCCGACTCCGCGCCGCCCGAAGAGAGCACCTTGAGGATGCCGTCCTCCATCGCCCAGCCCTGTGCCGGAAAGTCGTCGAGCTTGGCGCCGCGCCAGCCGTCGGGCGTGCTGCCGTCCCACAACAGGCGCCAGCCCTCGCGCCGCTCCTCGTCGCTGAGTTCGTTCTTCAGGTAGCTGATGACCTCCACATCGGGATCTACAGGCCAGCGGCTCGCTTCCAGGTCGTCGGTCTTGATGCGCAGGTTGCGCCACATCACCTTCGTGCCGTCCTGGTCGTCGCGGTTGATGCTGTGCACCTGCAGGCCAATGAAGCCGGACGCTGTCATGTCATCCACGAGGTTCGACGCCATCTGGCCGTTCACCCACGTGCGGATGGTGTGGCCGATGGCCTCCACGCGGATGGTGTTCCACCTGCCGTTGACGAAGGCCTGCCGCCCGGCCTCGTTGCGGGAGAGGGGGTAGAGCCATCCGCGCCGCGCCTCGTCGTAGATGCCGCCCGTGTAGGCGCGTGGGCTGGGGTCAAGCTCCACCTGGTAGCCGTGCACCCGGCCGTCGCGGTAGTCCGGCGTGCTCATGCTGCGGATCTGCACACCCGAGTTCAGGCGTGGATCGACCATCGCATCGTACTCCAGGATAAAGTCCCCGTACTCATCGGGCGGGCTGAGGAAGCTGTTCGGCGTGTTCAGCTTCGAGACGCCCACAATGGCGCCGTCCTCCACGTAATAGTCGGCTTCGCCGTTGCGCTGCGTCCAGCCCTCAATCGAGGCGCCGTCGAACAGCGGTTGCCAGCCGTCGTCCTGGGCCAGGGCGGTGAGCGGGAAGAGGGTGAGCAGCAGCAGCGTACATGTGCGCATGGTTGGGTACATCTTGATGAGCGTGAAGCCAGCGAGGCCTAGAATAGGACGTTACTAATGGTTGTGCTACTGGTAGTCGTACACGAGCACCTTCGTCCAGAGGTGCGCATACGTATCCACGAAGTGCAGGTGGATGGGGTCTACCTGATAGGCATCGTGCGATTCCAGCGAGTCGCAGATGATCGTCAGGCCGTAGTCGAATGACTTGTCGGTGACGGGCCGCTCGGGCGTGTCGGCTTGCTGGCCGAAGAAGCCGTGCGAGACGCTTTGGATGGCGATCAGGCTGTTGAGCCCGCGCTCAAACACGGTGCGGTCGGCATCGGGCGTGAGCCAGAAGAAGACGGTATGGACGAGCATCGGGGGGGCTGGGCTGACTGGAGAGACACGATAGCGCTTCCAAGGTAGGGAATGTGCCGCTCATCCGAAACGGGCATCGCCATCAAGCGACATCGCCTGTGCTCAACCGCCTTTCACCTGATCCAAGCGCTGCACAAGCGCCTCCACGCGGGCTTCCAGGTCGGCGGCCGTTCCAGTGTTGTCGATGACGAAGTCGGCCTCGGCGCGCATCGCGGCCGACGAGAGCTGCCGATCCATGCGTGCCTGCACATCGGCGGCATCGCTGCCGTCGCGCTTGGTGACGCGGGCAAGGCGCTGAGCTACGGGCGCATCGACCACAAGCAGCCCGTCGAGGCGACCTCGCGCCGCGCCGCCCGCGTGCAGCAGCAGCGCGGACTCGTAGACGAACAGCAGGATGCCCTCGGCTTTGGCCGCCGCAATGTCGGCATCGAGCGCGTCGTACACACGCGGATGGACGATGGCGTTGAGGGCGGCGAGGCGCTCCGACTGGCCGAACACCTGCTGGGCTACCCATGCCCGGTCAAGCTGCCCATCGGCATCGTAGCTCTCGGGGCCGAGCAGTGCCGTGACCTCGGCGCGGACGTCGGCGCGGTGCATGAGCCGCTTTGCTTCGTCATCGGCGTAAAACACGCGAGCGCCGTGCGCTTCCAGGAGGCGGCACACCGTCGTCTTGCCGCTCCCGATGCCGCCTGTGACGCCGAGGACGAAGGTGGATGATGCTTGAGGCATAGCAGGAGCGGGCTGGTCGTACTTCAACACTGTTTCGCGGGAGTACACGGCAAGGTCTGAGCACTTGCTAGACATTGGAGTCCCCTCTCCTAGCTCCCGGGAGAGGGGGCACGTCGCGTCCGATCAGGAAGGTAGTGCTCCGACAAGGCGTTTGCGCAATCAAACGTCGCCCACCACATGTCGTTTGGGCAAGGCCGCTGGCAATTCCAATCGGCTTCACCGGACGTGCGCGGCGCGATGCCTAGCTTGCACGCCGGATACACGAGAACGGGCTATGCTGATCGGATGGACGCTGTTGATGGTGGTGGTGGCGCTAGGTTATGCGCTGCCCATCGCCGCGTTCGGCATCGGCTTGCGGCGCGTCATCCGCACGCCCCGCCCTGCGATGGAGACGCCGCCAACCGTCAGCGTGCTCATCCCCGCCCGGGACGAGGCCGACAGCATCGCCGCCTGCGTGCGCTCCATCCTTGACGGCGACTATCCGCACGACGCGCTCGAAGTCATCGTCATCGACGACCAGTCCACCGACGGCACCGCCAGCATGGTCCGCGAGGTGGCCGCGAGTTACCCCGCTGCCCGCGTTGAGGTGGTGCGGGTGCCAGCGGGACCGAGCGACCTGCCGCGCAAGAAAGCCGCGCTCGAACTGGGCGTAGCCCGCGCCACGGGCGACATCATCCTCACCACCGACGCCGATTGCCACGCCCCGCCGGGCTGGGTGCGCACGATGGCGGCCATGTTCACGCCCGAGGTTGGCTTCGTAGCAGGTCCCGTGCGCTATGCGCCCGACGCCTCGGCGTTCGAGCGGATGCAGGCGCTGGAGTTCCTCGGCCTCGTCGGCATTGGGCTCGGCGCGCTCGGGCTGAGCCGCCCGACCATCAGCAACGCCGCCAACGTGGCGTACCGACGGCAGGCGTTCCTCGACCTCGGCGGCTACCGC
This sequence comes from Bacteroidota bacterium, assembly GCA_039026435.1. GTDB lineage: Bacteria > Bacteroidota > Rhodothermia > Rhodothermales > JBCCMF01 > JBCCMF01. The sequence continues at coordinate 998 of JBCCMF010000032.1, read as the reverse complement.
GGCCTCCACCACATCGGCCCTGGCGACGACCACCTGCTGATGCACAAGTTTGCGTACGAGAGCTCGTGGCAGGTGCGCGCCTGCCCGTTCCCCGAGGCTACCGTGGTCACAGCGCCCGCGCCCGACCTCGCCACGTTTCTGCACCAACGCCGCCGCTGGGCCTCGGTGACGATCCACTACACGCAGGTCGGCCTCATCGTCGTATGTGTGCTGTTCTACGTGTTCTTCCTGAGCCTCATCTTGGGCCTGGTCGCACTGCCGTTCGTCTCCTCGCTCGGTCCTGGGCTGTTAGCAGGCTGGGGGCTGAAGATCGCTGCCGAGTGGTCGCTGCTCTCGGTGGCGTGCCGGCACTTCGGGCAGCGCCGCCTGCTGTGGTACTTCCTCCCGGCGCAACTGCCGCAGGTGCCCTACATCCTCATCGTAACCGCCCTCGGCATTCTGCGCGGGTACACCTGGAAGTCGCGCCGCGTGGGTGGATAAATCCGCTGCTCAAAAGAAACCGAAAAACTTTCGAGTGCTGCTGTAACCTTCCCGGAGACGGCGCCGTAAGGCTCAGGCGTGTCTTCCGATGAGTGGTTGTAGGGAGGCTCGGTATCCGTCGCGCAACTAGGATATCGGGCCTCCCTCGCCCGTTTATAGAAGCCTGACGCTTAATGCTTGCTGGACTTCCCTTCGGCACGAATCGGCCGCGAGTCAGTCGCCAGCGAAGAGGCCGGACGTGGGCTGGGCAGCGGCGTAGGTCGCGGCGATGTGCTGCGCTTCAGTAGCCAACTGGCGTTGCAGGCGAGGTGGATGCAGCACGCGAATCTGGCGTCCCCACCGCAGCAGATGCCCTACCGTATGGATCCCGGGCAAGGCATGCAGCGTCACCTGCCAGCCTTCCGCATGCGGCTCTGCTCCGACGAGCGACAAGGGCGCCACTTGCGTGGCCGTGGGCGCGGCGTCCGTTAAGAAGAGGACGTCAATGACCACATCGATGCTGTGTGCGGGGAGGTCCG
>JBCCMF010000031.1:0-23554 GCA_039026435.1 Bacteroidota bacterium | reverse complement strand
CGTTCTTGAGCCACATGAGCGTCTCCACGTTCAAGCGCGCGTTCCAGCAGCACTATCAGGATACGCCCATCCGATGGTTCCAGCGGCAGCGGCTGGCTCATGCCGCCCTGCGCTTGAGAGCGGGCACCCACCGTCCCATCGATGTATTCGAGGAGGCCGGATACCAGACGTTCTCTAACTTCGTCCATGCGTTCAAGAAGGCGTACGGCATCACTCCCAAACGGTATCAGCAGGAATCATGACCATCTAGCAATACTTTTTGATCGGCCCCGATTGTCATCTCAGTACAGCACCACCTACTTTGAGTGCAATAGCTAACCTTTGAGAAGCCCATGAGCAGCAAGCATACATTCACCCTCCAGAGCAACACCATCGGCGGCGAAGCCACGGTCACGGAAGAGTTCAACGGCTTCGGCTGCACGGGGCAGAACCAGTCGCCCCACCTGGCCTGGACGAATGCGCCCGAAGGCACGCAGAGCTTCGCCGTGACGATGTACGACCCCGACGCCCCAACAGGCAGCGGCTGGTGGCACTGGCTGATGTTCGACATCCCCGCTACGGTCAGCGAACTCGTGGAGAACGCGGGCGATGTGGCAGCAGGCTTGGCCCCGGATGGCGCCATCCAGAGCGTCACGAACTACGGCGCCCCGGGCTATGGCGGCCCCTGCCCACCCGAAGACCACGGCATCCACCAGTACGTCATCACGGTCCACGCCCTCGGCACGGAATCCCTCGGCCTGGATGCCAACACCAATCCCGCCATCGTGGGCTTCAACATCTGGAGCAACACGATCGCCAAGGCCAGCATCGTGATGTACTACGAGCGCCGCTCCGCTTGACGGCGCACGCGTGCCCGATGGCGTAGATCTGCATCCAGTGCCTAAAGCGACACGTATCAGCGCTCTGGACGCGATTTGATCTGGATACGTTCTTGAGCACGTGTCAGCGCGCGTTCGTGCAGTTGCTGCATGGCCTCGCCATCGCGCCCCCCGGCTAGGAGTTCGTCCACGGTGAGACCAACGCTGGCGAGGGCTTCGACGTGGATGACGATGATCTCGGAGCGATTGTCTGGGTGGACGGTCTGGTGAAACTGCGCGCTCATCGTTTCCAGTGGCATCGCGTACCCTGCGGCCCGGACCATTTCCACGACCCGCTCGGCCTCGGAGCCTTCTGGCATCTCGTCCTCGCTACGCCCGAAGCGCGCGCGGTAGAAGAGGTTCATGTCGCCGAGGTCCACTAGAGGCTCGCCCCTGCTACCGGGCTCATACGCGACGTTGGGCACATTCGGAAGGTAGGCCTCGAACTGGATCCAATACAGCTGATCCAGCGTGCGGTCCGGCCGAGCCTCGGCAAATAGGTAGATCTCCGTGTCCGCCACATCGTAGAGGTCAAACCGCGTTGAGCCGATGAACGCCGCTGCCTCTGGCAGAACAATGCGGACCTCGGGAAGGCTATCAGAGACGAGCACGTGGCCCTGCACCGTCCGTGTCGGCGGCTTCTCCCCGCGGTGCAGATCGTCCTCTGCAGATGGCCGTGCGGCACAGGCCGACAAGATGAGGCCAGCGACCAGAGCGAGGTGTATGGGTCGGGGCAAGATGTGCATGGCGTACGCGTGCGTGCTGCCGGGATCAGTCATAGCGGGAGAAAGGACGATGGGCGCAGGCGCAAGGTAGCACGCCTTCTTGTGCTACGGGCTACTCCGCCAGAAGCCCTTCGGTGGTGTCGAGCCGAGCAACCAGTCCCCATCCGAAGAAGTAATTGGCGATCCCGATCATAAGTTCGTTCTCCCCTTCCGTGAGCGGCAGCACGATGGACGCGTTGTCGAGGGTGGCGCGGCCGCGCGGCTCTTTCATCCCCGGCGTGGCATAGTAGTTCGTGTCGCGGTGCAGGAACTGGCCGTTGATGAACACCCAGACTTCGTCGCTGAACCCCAAGTCAAGGCGACGCTGCTGCGCGGTCTCAGAGACAAGTGTGGTTTTGACCCACACGAGCCGGCGCTGTCCTCTCGGCGTCATGCCAAAGGGGCGGCTCAGGTTGACGAAGGCACGGTGCTCAGCCTGAATGGGTGTCCATGTCGTCTGATCACTCGGAAGGTCAGACGGGAGATCGCCACCGGTCATGTTTGGGGCGTTGAACACGAGGTCGCGACCGCGGGGCAGGGCCACTGGTGAAGTGACCTGCCAGTCGCGGAGGTACCGGCTGTCGTTCAGCGTTGGGTCGTATCCGGGGACGCTGGGGAGGTCTTCGGTGGCGCCGGGCTGCACCACGACGTTGGCAAAGATGGCGTTGCCATCCAGCGAGAGGCCTCCGCTCTCTATAGCGCCCTCCAAGATGGGCACGTGCAGCGCCGGACGCTCCATGTCGTTGACGTACACGCGCATCTGCCGACCCGAGACTACCAGCTTGACGCGGTTCCAACCTTCGCGCCGAAGTGTAGCGGTGGCTTGGTATTCATCCGTCACGTCCCATAGGTTCACTCCGTCCACGATGGTGGCGTACTGCAACGTGGTGCGCGACAGCGGGCTCACTGGCCAGAAGGCCCGGATGTAGAAATACTCGCTCTCGGAACGGCTCTCGGACTGCCGGAAATTGATGCCTACAAAGCCGGGGTCCGCGACTTCAACATCGAACGCGATGGTGCCACTGCTGAAGACGACATCCTTCAGGGCGAGCTGGGCGGCGCCGTTGCGCGCGCGGGCTGCCGACACGCCGCGATGGGTGGTAAATGCTACACGGGCGGTGTCGGCTTCCCAGTAGTCAGCTGTCATAGGAATCGCGCCATCCTGTGCATGCACGGCGAGAGCAGACGTAGCGAGGGCGATCAAGGCAATACAGGTCTTCATGGGTCAACGCAGGAGTTAGGTGGCAAAGAAATCGGGCGGCGGGCTATCTTTCAGCGCAGCGTGACGTAACGTAGCTGCGCGCGTGCGCAGCACGCCATGCAAGGCCTGTTCACGTTGGTTCAAGTCTGTTCACACCACCCTCGCCCGCGATGCTCCCCTCCCTTGACGCCACTGCTCTTGACCGCTGCCGGGCTGATATCGAAGCGCAACTCGGTTGGGGCACGTCCGATACGTGGACCACGAACGACTTCGAAGAACTCAGCCTGCGCATTCAGGAGCAGACCGGCCGGGCCATCAGCGCGACCACGCTGAAGCGGCTCTGGGGGCGCGTCAGCTATGACAGCACGCCGAGCCGCCACTCGCTCGACACGCTCGCGTGCTTCGTCGGCCACGCCTCCTGGCGAGCCTTTTCGGCACCGCCCGCCTCCGACGGCGCCCCTGCTGCTACCCCGCCTGTGATCGCACTGCCACACCCTCGGCCTCTCGATCCGTCTCCGTCAACTCCCGCAGCCGAAGCCAGGCGCGTGCCGGTGGCTTTCTGGTTCGGCTTGAGCGCGATCCTGCTCGCCGTAGCCGTGTGGCTATCCAGCCGCGCCAAGTCGGAGCCCGCCGTCCCTGTCGAGGAGATTGCCTTTCAAAGCCGGCCCGTCACGAGCGGCGTACCTAACACGGTCATCTTTGAATACGACGTAGCGGGTGTATCGGCCGACAGCTTCTTCATTCAGCAGTCGTGGGACCAGCGCCGCCGCACGGCGGTCGCGCGCGACCCCCAGACGTACACGTCCATCTACTACCGCCCCGGCTTCTTCAACGCCAAGCTGCTGGCCGACGACCGCGTTCTTGCCGAGCATCCCGTCCATGTCACGACCGAGGGTTGGATCGCGCTGATCGACGGTGCGCCAACGCCGACCTATCTCACGGACGCCTTCTCGCCGCTTGAGGGTGTGCTGTCTGTTGCACCTTCGTGGCTGCAAGCGCAGGGCTACGACCTGACGGAAAGCTATCAGGTCCTCGAATACTACAACGTGCAGCCCTTCGGCGCGTCGTTCCGCGCATTTGCCCTCGAAACCACATTGCGCAGAACGGTAGACCTAGGACGCTACCCGTGTGGGCACGCCGAGGTCGCCGTATTGGGCGAGCGGGGTGCCATCCAGATCCCGCTCGGCAACCCCGGCTGCATCGGCGAAATGGGCCTCCTGCTCGGCATGCGCTACCTCGATGGCACGACCAACGACCTGTCCGCTTTCGGCGCCGACCTCTCCACATGGCAACGCGTGCGCATTGAAGCAGCTAGAGACACCGTACAGATTCAGGTGGGCACCAATCCGCCTTTCACGGCCCCCTTCGAAGCCGATATCGGCGGGGTGGTTGGCCTCCGCTTCCGCTTCGAGGGCGCTGGCGCCGTAGACGTCGTGACGCTACGCGATGCCGATGGCGAGGTGGTCTACGACGAAGCGTTCTGAGGTCACCCATGACGGGTGCGGGTGCGCCTCGTTGTGATGGCGACGCCAAACGGCGACCAGCGGCTGGTGCTACTGGATGATGTTCGACGGCCCCGCCACGGTCAGCGAACTTGTGGAGAACGCGCGGGCGATGTGGCCGCAGGCTTGGCCCCGGATGGCGTCGTCCGGCGCGTCACGAACTACGGCGCCCCGGGCTATGGCGGCCCCTGCCCACCCGAAGACCACGGCATCCACCAGTACGTCATCACGGTCCACGCCCTCCGCGCCGATACGCTCGGCCTGGACGCCGACACGAACCCCGCCATCGTAGGCTACACCATCTGGAGCCATACTATCGCCAAGGCCAGCGTCGTCATGTACTACGAGCGGCGCTCCTCCTGATGGCTGCGTGGCGCGACGCGAAGCTATAGAATCCCTGCTCGCTTCCTACTCGTAACGGAGCGCCTCAATCGGGTTGGCGCGGGCCACCTTGAGCGCCTGGTAGCTCACTGTAGCCACGGCAATGCCTAGCGCAAGCGCACCCGCGATGAGGAAGACCGTCGGGCCCAGATCGATGCGAAAGGCGAAGTCCGATAGCCAGCGTGTCATGACGATGTAGGCCAGCGGCGTAGCCACCACGACGGCCACGGCTACCAGCTTGATGAAGTCGCGCGTGAGCAGGGCGAGTAAGCCGCTGGCGGAGGCGCCGAGCACCTTGCGGATGCCGATCTCCTTCGTGCGCTGCTCGGCCAGGAAGGCGGCGAGGCCGAAGAGGCCGAGGCAAGCGACGAACACCGCGAGGCCTGCGAAGAAGCCAAAGATCTGTCCCAAGCGCTCCTCAGAGCGGTAGAACGCGTCAAAACGCTCATCAAGGAAGCTGTACTTGAACGGTTTTTCGGGCGCAAATTGGTAATGCAAGGCCTCTACGCCAGCCACTACGTCGGCTGTCCGCTCCGCGTCCACCTTGATGAGCAACGTACTCTGCCGTGACGCCTGGAGTTGGATCATCACCGGCTCAACCTCTTGGCGGAGTGACTTGAAGTTGAAATCCTTGACGACGCCGACCACGGTACTGGTAATCAGTTGAAAGTCATCACTGTAGCGTTCTACTGTGCGCCCTACGGCGTCATCATGCCAGCCGAAGAGTTGTGCAGCCGCCTCGTTGAGCAGTACACTGTCGTCGAGGTCGGTCTCCAAATCAGGATTGAACGCTCTTCCTTCCAGTACCTCTACTTCCATCATCGGGATGAACGACGCGTCGGCATACAGGACGGCGAGGTAGGGTACGTCGTCTCCAGTCATACCCTCGGGAGTGACGGGCATGCGCCCCGTTCGGAGCGGATCGCCTATGGCCATATCCATGACGCCAGGTAAGCGTCCCACTTCCTGCCGAAACGCATCCAGGTCGCTCCGTGTGCTGTCCGTCAAACTCACTGAAACGACCTGGTCGGGATTGAGCCCAAGATTGCGCGTCTGGAGAAAGTCGAGTTGCTGGCGCACGACGAACGTCCCTACCAAGAAGACGACCGTTACGGCAAATTGGAAGACGACGAGGCTCTTGCGCAGCCAGGCTTGCCCGCCCGTCTCGCGTACGTGCCCCTTGAGGACCCGCACGGGATCTAGCTTGGAGAGGTAGAGCGCCGGGTAGCTGCCCGCTGCGATGCCTGTCCCCAACGCCAACGCCAGCGTCGCCGCCCAGAAGAGCACTTCGGTGGTGTACGGCACGGCGAGCGTCTTCTCGACGATCTGGTTGAACGTGGGGAGCGCCAGTTCAGCCAACCCAAGTGACAACAGCAGCGCCACGACCGCAATGACCACCGACTCGCCCAAGAAGCGCGCCACGATCTGCCCCCGCTGAGCGCCCACGGCTTTCCGCACACCGACCTCGCGGGCGTAGCGGCTAGCCTGGGCGGTGGCCAGGTTCATATAATTGACGCATGCGAGAAGCAGCACCAGCACTGCAATCGTAGCAAATATTCCCAGATACTGCAGGTTGCCCTTCAGCGTACCCGGTGCTCGTAAATCAAAGTAGAGGCTTCTCAGCGGCTCGGCCTTCAGCATAACGCCAGTCTCCGCACTCATATGCTGCTCTTGTAGAAGCGCGAGGTCGGCATTGAGGTCAGCTTCGGTGGACGAAGGGGTGAGCCGAACGAACAACGAGGACCTACCATATCCCCACGTTGTCTCCTCGGATAGGTCCGCCGGCGGGATGGCGCGTAGCATGGTAAAGTCGAGAAAGCTGTTGCCCAGCGGCGGTGCAGCCACGCCAGTCACGCGCAGTATCTCACCATCGACGGTCAGCGTCTGACCTAATGCCGACTGCTCAGGGAAATACTTAGCTGCTGTTCGGTTGGCAAGCACCACCGTGCCCGGCTCACTGAGCGCGGTTTGAGTGTCGCCTTCGGCCAGGGAAAAGCCAAACATCGAGAAGAACTCCGATGTGGTTTCGTACGCATTGTTCTCTTCCAAGACTTGGCCGTCGTGCTGTACAATCACACGCCCTCCCATCGACAGCCGGATGACCTGCTCAGTATGCGTCGTTTCGTTCAGCAACGCGTTCGGCAGCGCCGAGGGCGCCCCGATGTAGTAGCCTTGCTGCTCCATGAAGCCGTTCACCCAATAGATCCGGTCGGCGCCAGGGTGAAACTGGTCGGTGGTCCACTCGTCGTGGACGAAGAGGGCGATGACAAGGCAGCACGCCACGCCCACCGCTAGGCCGACGGTGTTGATGAGCGTGTAGCCGCGGTAGCGCCAAGCATTGCGCAGGATGAGCAGCAGGTGATTCTTGAGCATAGGTGTGTCTTTGTGTGTTCCGATGCGGCTTCGCTAGTCAAGCGGCGTGCCATCGGTTCTTTTCGCTCCGAAATGTTGTTTTTCACGCAGCCTCTGTTCGCCGCCGAACTGTAACTGTCCGTTGCCGAACACTCAGCTCGCTGCTGTATGCTTCCTCAAGGCTCCACGTCTCGCTCGAAACGTAGCGCCGCTTCATCGGGTTGGATGCGCATCCTCAAAACGCCCCACGACATCCGCATGCCGTCCAAGTTCAAAAGCGCTTCCGAAACGTTTCCGTTCCGTCAGTCGATCGCCTACCGCCCGGACCCCGATGCCATCGCGCAGAGCAACCTGCAGCTCTTCATGGATCGGCACGGCATCGCGTCGTACGAAGCCCTCTTGCAGCGCGCCACGGAGGACATCGCATGGTTTTGGGACGCGGCCATTCGGGACCTTGGCATCGCGTTCAGTCGGCCGTACACGCAGGTGGTCGATCTGAGCGACGGGCCGACGTTTCCGGTGTGGTGCGTCGATGGCGAGATGAACATCGTCCACAACCTGCTCGACAAGTGGCAGTCTACGGAGGTAGCGCAGCGGACGGCGCTCATCTGGGAGGGCGAAGAGGGCACGGTCAAGACGTTCACGTATGGCGATCTGCACCGCGAGGTGGGGCGATGCGCCAACGCACTCAAAGCGCTCGGCTTGGGGCGCGGCGATGCCGTTGGGCTCTATATGCCGATGACGCCGGAGCTGATCGTCGCCTTCCTCGCCATCATCAAGATCGGTGGCGTGATTCTGCCGCTCTTCAGCGGGTACGGCCCGACGGCGGTGGCTACGCGGCTGCGGGATGGGCAGGCACGAGCGCTCTTCACCTCGGACGGATTCTTCCGGCGCGGCAAACCCATCGCCATGAAAGCCACGGCCGATGAAGCGCTGGCGGACTGCCCCACCGTGGAGCACGTCATCGTCCACCGCCGCACGAACCTATCCGACACGCCGTGGACGGAGGGGCGCGACCATTGGTGGCAGGACTTCATCGCCGGGCATGACCACGAGGCGGAGACGGTGCGGACCTCGGCCGAAGACGTGATGATGCTGATCTACACGAGCGGCACCACAGGCCGGCCCAAGGGCGCCGTGCACACGCACTGCGGCTTCCCGATCAAGGGCGCGCAGGACATGTACCACAGCATGGACCTGAAGCCGGGCGAGGTGATGTACTGGATGAGCGACATGGGCTGGATGATGGGGCCGTGGCTGGTCTTCGGCACGCTCACCATCGGCGCCACGATGGTGATCTACGACGGCGCGCCCGACTTCCCCGACGTGCGCCGCCTCTGGTCGATGGTGGAGCGGCACGGCATCACGCACCTGGGCCTCTCGCCCGTACTCATCCGCGCCCTGATGCCGCACGGCACAGCGCCGCTGCAGCAGCACGACCTCAGCAGCCTGCGCGCCGTAGGCTCGACGGGCAGCCCGTGGGACCCGGCGTCGTGGCAGTGGTGCTTCGAGCACATCCTCGGCAGCGCAAAGCCGATCCTCAACTACTCCGGCGGCACCGAGATCAGCGGCGGCATCTTGTGCGGCAATCTGTTCACGCCGCTCAAGCCGTGCGCCTTCTCCGGCCCGGTCCCGGGCATGGACGCCGATGTGGTCGATGCCGAGGGCGAACCCGTGCGCAGCGCCGTGGGCGAGCTCGTCGTGCGGCAGCCGTGGATCGGGATGACGCGCGGCTTCTGGGGCGACCGCGAGCGCTACCTCGACAGCTACTGGCGCACCCTCGACGGCGTGTGGGTTCACGGCGACTTCGCCGCCATCGACGCCGACGGGCTGTGGTACATTCTCGGCCGCAGCGACGACACGATCAAGGTCGCGGGCAAGCGCCTGGGGCCTGCCGAGGTGGAGGCCCTACTCAACCGCCACGACGCCGTCACCGAGAGCGCGGCCATCGGCGTGCCGCACGACGTGAAGGGCGAAGAAGTGGTGGCGTTCTGCGTACTCCACAGCCAAGCCGAGGCCCCTGATGTGCTGCGCGATGAGTTGAGGGCGCTCGTGACGGCCGAGTTGGGCAAACCGCTCAAACCTCGGGCCGTCCTATTCGTACGTACCTTGCCGAAGACGCGCAATGCCAAGGTCATGCGCAGACTTATCCGCGCCGCCTACTTGGACCGTGACCTCGGCGACACCAGCAGCCTCGAACACCCCGACACGATTGATGCGATTCGCTCCGCTACGTAGCTCCCGTCTACCCGCTCTGCTTTTCACCGCCCTGTTTGTGCTCACGGCTTCGTCGTGCAGTGGCGGTGGCGAATGCTGCTCGCCTGAAGAGCGCACCGCTGAGGTCTGGCTGACCATCGGCAACGGCAGCGTGCGGCTGGAGCAGCAGGCCACCCGCGCGTTCAGCGCCGCCGCCGACGCCACGAACGACCTCACCATCACGGTGGACCCGACCACGACGTATCAGACGATGGAGGGCTTTGGCGCGGCGCTGACCAACAGCAGCGCGTTCCTCATCCACAACCACCCGCAGCGCCAAGCGATACTCGAAACGCTCTTCTCCCCCACCGAGGGTATCGACATCAGCTACGTGCGCGTGCCGCTGGGCGCCTCCGACTTCACCGCCGAGCCGCCGCGTGGCTACACGTACAACGACGTTGCCGCTGGCACCAGCGACCCCGACCTCTCGGCGTTCTCCATCGCCCCGGCTGAGGCGTTTATCCTGCCCGTGCTCCGCGACGCCCTCGCCCTCAACCCCGACCTGCGCATCATGGCGACGCCGTGGAGCGCGCCGGGGTGGATGAAGACCAGCGACGCCCTCAACGGCGGGCAGATCCGCAACGACGCGCTGGAGCCGTTTGCGAAGTACCTCATCCGAGCCCTCGAAGCCTACGAGGCGGCGGGCGTGCCCATCGCGGCCGTCACGCTGCAGAACGAGCCGCTGCACCAGGCCAGCAACTACCCCACGATGGGCATGACGGCGGCGCAGCAGGCGACGCTCATCGCCGAGCACTTCGGGCCAATGCTGGCGGCCTCCTCCGTCGATGCCGAGGTACTGGCCTACGATCACAACTGGGACCGCCCCGATTTCCCCCTGGCCGTGCTCAACAACGCTGCTGCCAACCCCTTCGTTGATGGCGTGGCGTGGCACTGCTACGCGGGCGACGTGAGCGCGCAGAGCCAGGTCCACAACGCCCACCCGGACAAGGGCACCTACTTCACCGAGTGCTCGGGCGGCGGATGGTCTACCGACTACGGCAACAACCTGTCGTGGAACATGCGCAACCTGTTCATAGGCGGCACGCGCAACTGGGCCAAGGCCGTGCTGCTGTGGAACCTGGCGCTGGACACCCAGAGCGGCCCCTTCATCGGCGGCTGCACCAACTGCCGGGGCGTGCTCACGCTCTCGGATGACGGCTTCACGCGCGAGGTCGAGTACGAGTCCATCGGTCACTTCACCCGCTTCGTCCAGCCCGGCGCTGTCCGCCTCAGCACCACCCAGGCTGCCGACCTCCTCGCCGTCGCCTTCCGCAACCCCGACGGCACCATCGTGCTTGTGGCGCACAACACGAGCGGCAGCGGCGTCGCGTTCGACGTGCAGGTTGGCGAGGAGGTGCTCGCGTACAGCATGCCCGCCGGGTCGCTGGCCACGTTGCGTTGGGACGGGTGAGCGCACAGACCCTAGACGGGCTTCCACCGGGGCTCAGCATCCGCCCGCTCACGCCTGCGGACCCACTGCGTATCGCGGCGGCGTTCGAGGCGCTGGGGTGGGCGAACAAGTCGGTCGCCCTATACAAGGGCTACCTCGCGGAGCAAACCTCGGGGCAGCGTCCTGCCTTCGTTGCGGAGATCCAAGGGGTGTTCGCAGGCTACGTCACGCTCAACTGGCGACCGACGTACGCGCCGTTCCAGGAGCACGGCATCCCCGAGATCCAAGACCTCAACGTGCTCCCCGCGTTCCGCCGACGCGGCATCGGCGCAGCCCTCATCCATGCGGCAGAGCGCACAGCGGCCGAGCGGAGCGCCGTCATTGGCATCGGGGTGGGACTCTACCCTGACTACGGCAGCGCGCAGCGACTCTACGTGCGCCTCGGCTACATTCCCGACGGGCGCGGCGTCGCCTATGACCACCGCACCGTGGCGCCCGGCGAGCACGTGCGCGTGGACGACAGCCTGGTGCTCTACTTCACCAAGCCGCTCACTTCGCCAGCGTCAGACGCTGGGTGAGGCGGTCGCTGGGGGTGGTGAGGACGAGCGTGTAGAGGCCGCTGGGCAGGTTGGCCGCGTCGAACGTGAGCTGATGGGCACCCGCCGCACGTGGCATGCCGTTGACCAGCGTGCGCACACGTCGGCCCAGCGCGTCGAACACCTCTGCCGTCACCATCGCGGCCGACGCCAGCTCGTAGCGGATGACCGTCTGCGGATTGAACGGGTTGGGGTACGCCGGATGGAGCACGGCACGTGCAGGCTGCTCCGTCTCTTCGACCGACGTGCTCGTGGCCCTGGTGATGACCAGCTGATGCGCCAGGATGCCCTCCAGACCAAAGTCCACCTGTACGCGGTACCGACCTGCGGCCAGTTCAATGTTCTCTCGCGTTTCTTCGGTGAAGGGCTGGCTCGCCTCAGCACCAGGGAGGCGCGAGAAGCTGGTGATCCGGTCGCCGCGAGTCGAGAGGGTCACGCTGGCTCTACGGTTTGGCGATGCGGCCCGCAACGTAATGTCATACTCTGCCGTCTCTTCCACGTCGAGCAGGTACTGCGTCCACTCGCCGCCCTCGATGTTGCCGATGGCGTACGCTCCCGCCTCGCCAGCGATGGGCACGATGTCCACGCCCTCGTTGGGGCGCCAGTCGTTGCCCTCAGCATTGCCCAAATTGACGAGTGGCGTCGTGTCGAAGTACGCCACGTTCTGCCCACCCTGGTCGTAGCGGGTCAGGTCGATGACGCCGGGAATGGGGATGGCGCCGTCGAAGCTGCGCAGGCGGCACCCCGAGCCTACGATCACCTCGGTGGGCGCCACGCGCGGCGAGATGCGTCCCGCGTCGTCGTAAGCGAGGGCACTGACGGCGTAGCAGCCATCGGTAGCCAACCAGTCATAGGCGAAGGGCGCCTCGCGATCGGTGTGGATGAGGGTGTTATCGACGAAGAACGCGACAGAATCCACCGCGCCGTCATCGGTGGCGTCCGCGACCAACGCGACAGGCACGCCTGTGTCCACGCGATCTTCGGCTACCGCGAGGTTGGCGACGGGGGCGGCGTTGGCGTTCTGGTAGATGCGTACATAATCCACCAGCATCGTCTCAGAGAAGACCACGCCCGGCACCGGGTTGGGCAGAAAATCGCCACCGATGGCGAGGTTGAGGATCATGTAGAAATCGTGGTTGAACGGATACGGATCGGCATCGCCCAGCGATGCGATGGATATTTCGTGGTACTGCTCGTCGTCCATAAACCAGCGGATGCCGGTCTCGTCCCACTCGACGGCAAAGACGTGGAACTCGTCGTTGAAGGTGCCGCTGGGTAGCTGGAACGCGTCTCCACGGAAGCGGCGGTCGGCCAGCGCGTTGCTGCCCGGGCTGGCGGGCCTACTGGCGTAGTGCACGGTGCCATGTACCGTGTTGGGCTCGTTACCGCGGTACTCCATGATGTCGATCTCGCCGCTGTAGGGCCAGCCGCCATAGAGCTCTTGGTTGTGCATCATCCAGATGGCGGGCCACAGGCCTTGGCCGATGGGCATCTTGGCCCGCGCCTCGAAGCGCCCATAGGTAAAGAACTGGTTGAAGCGCGTGTCCAGCCGTGCCGAGGTGTACTGCTGGCCGCCGAAGTTTTCCGTCTGCCCCACGATGTGCAGCACGCCGTCTTCGATGAATGCGTTCTCCGCGCGGTCGGTGTAGTATTGCAGCTCATTGTTGAAGGCCGTGCCATCCCAGAAATTCCAGGTGTTGCGGTCGATCTCGGGGCCGTCAAACTCCTCCGCCCACACCAGCTCGTAGGTGACTTGCGCGAGGGCCGCCGCAGGCAGCAGCACGCCGAGGAAGAGTAGCACACCAGTCAGCTTCAACACGGAACGATTGCGCATGATACACAGAGCAAAAACGGAGACGAACACAACGGAGCAGAGGGCGCCGATTCTAGCGGCGGGCAGGCTACATGTTTCGGGCGCGCGGGGTATACTGACGTACCCACTCCCTGCGTCAGCTGATTATGCGCTCTCCTAGCTTTCGTCACGCTCGCGTGCTCGGCGTCGCCTGCGCAATTGCCCTCCTGATGGCCACCACCGCGCTCGCTCCGCTGCCGTGTCTCGCCCAGCGAACGCAGCAGGTCTACCTCTCCGGCACAGGTCCGCACGACGCCGTCGCGTGGGACTTCAAGGTATCCGACGGGCGGCGTGCGGGCAGCTGGCACACCATCCCCGTCCCCTCGCATTGGGAGCAGCATGGCTTCGGCGCCTACAACTACGGGCACGACTGGACGAACAGCAGGCGCCCGCTGGCCACCGAGGTCGGGCACTACCGCCGCACGTTCCAGGTGCCTGCAGCCTGGGAGGGGCAGCACATCGAGGTCGTTTTCGACGGCGCCATGACTGACGCGACCGTGCGCATCAACGGCACGCAAGCGGGCCCCACGCATCAGGGCGCGTTCTACCGCTTCCGCTACGCCATCGCCGACCTGCTGCGGTACGGCGAGACGAACCAGATCGATGTGGAGGTGGCGAAGGTGTCGGCCAACGCCTCGGTCAACGCCGCCGAGCGGCAGGCTGACTTCTGGATCTTCGGCGGGCTCTTTCGTCCGGTGTGGCTGGAGGTGCGCCCGGCCGAGCACATCGAACGCATCGCGCTCGACCCGAAGCACACGGGCGCGTTCTATGCCGAGGTCTTCCCGCGCGATGTGCAGCAACCCGCCCGGCTCACGGCGCAGGTTGTCACGCTCGATGGCGAGACCGTCGGCCCGGCGATGACCGCGGCGGTGGCGCCCAGCGACTCGATGGTGGTGCTGCGCGAGCAGATTGACGGCGTGAAGGCATGGTCGCCGGAGTGGCCGGAGTTATACCGCGTGCAGGTGACGCTGGAGCGCGACGGCGTGCCGCTCCACACACACACCGAGCGCTTCGGCTTCCGCACCGTCGAGGTCGTACCGCAGGATGGCATCTACGTCAACGGCGTGAAGGTGCACCTCAAGGGCGTCAACCGCCACTCGTTCTGGCCGGAGACGGGCCGCGCCACCACGCCGCAGCAGAGCCTCGACGACGTGCTGCTCATCAAGGCGATGAACATGAACGCCGTCCGCGCCGCCCACTACCCGCCGGACAGCCACTTCCTGGACGCCGCCGACTCGCTGGGGCTGTTCGTGCTGGACGAGCTCACGGGCTGGCAGGACGCCTACGACGACGAGGTGGGGCCACAACTCGTCCGCGAGACCGTTCTGCGCGACGTCAACCACCCCTCGGTGATCGCGTGGAACAACGGCAACGAGGGCGGCAACAACCACGCGCTGGTGCCGCTCTATCGTCGCTACGACTCGCAAAACCGCGTCCTGCTGCATCCGTGGGACAATTTCGGCGGCATCGACACGGGGCACTACCGCCACTGGGGATGCTGCGGCGGGCAGTACTTGAACGGCCCCGACATCGTGCTGCCGACAGAATTCCTGCACGGCCTCTACGACGGCGGCCACGGCGCGGGGCTCGAAGACTGGTGGCGCACGATGCTGCACACGCCGCAGGCCGCGGGCGGCTTCCTCTGGGTCTTCGCCGACGAGGCGCTGCTCCGCACCGACCTCGGCGACACCCTCGACACCGACGGCAACCACGGCGCCGACGGCATCCTGGGGCCGCACCGCCAGAAGGAAGGCAGCTTTCACGCCATCAAGGAGATCTGGTCGCCCATCCACATCCCGCTCGCCGAACGCACCACGCTGCCCACGTCGTTCGACGGGCGGATCCGCATAGAGAACCGCTACTACTTCACCGACCTGGCTGATGTGAGGTTCGAGTGGCAATTAGTCGAGTTCGCCGGACTGGGTGGTTACCGTCGCGGAGTCAAGCCAGGCTTTGCCCGCCAGACTCAAGCGATTCCTTGGACGAGCACATACCTGGACCTCAACCTGCAAGAGGACTGGGCCACGTACGATGTGCTCTATCTGAGAGCCACCGATCCGCACGGCCGCGAGGTATTCACGTGGAGTTGGATGACCCGCCCGCCCGATGCCGAATACTACCTGCGCGCCTCGGATGATACTGCATCAGCCACGGAGACCGACACGCACTTCCGCCTCACCTCGGGCGGCACCACGGCACTCATCGACCGCACCTCTGGGATGCTCGCCCGCGTGGAGCACGACGGGCAGCCAATCTCACTCGCCAACGGCCCTCGCCTCGTCGCCGACTCGTCGTACACGCTCACCGACATCGCGCTCCGCACCGATGGCGACAACCCGACTGTCGAGGCAACTTACGAGGGCGACCTGCGCTCGGTGCGTTGGACGATGCACCCCGGCGGTTGGCTGGAGCTCGCGTACCAGTACGGGCACCGCGGCGAGCAGGACTTCGTCGGCATCACGTTTGACTACCCCGAGGCGAGCGTGACAGGCGCAACGTGGCTGGGAGACGGCCCCTACCGCGTCTGGAAGAACCGAACGAAGGGGCAGCGCCTGGGCGTCCACACGAAGGCTTACAACGACGCCATCACGGGCCTCACGTGGCACTACCCCGAGTTCAAGGGCTACCACGCCGACCTGTACTGGGCCACGCTCGACACCGAGGAGGCGCCCATCACCATCGCCGCCGATACGCCCGGCTTGTACCTGCGGCTGTTCACGCCAAGCCAGCCCGGCGCCCCCGGCAGCCCCAGCGAGCCGCGCTTCACCCAGGCGCCCTTTCCCTCCGGCGATCTCTCGATCCTACATGCCATCCCGGCTATCGGCACCAAGTTTCGGCCCGCCGAACGCACAGGACCCAGCGGACGCGCCAATCAGACCAACCGCCACTACAAGGACCCGCACAAGTTCGACTACCACGGGCGGCTGTTCTTCCGCTTTGGCGATCCCGAGCGCGACTGATCTGCTACAGGAGTGGCGTCAGTACTTCGATTACAGCCGATCGTACTCCTCTGGCTCGACATCAGCGACCTTTGCTAACACCGCTTCGAATTCCGCCCGACTGCTGCGCTCACCACGCTCCCGCAAATAGCCCACCGTCCGCAGTGCCGACAGCTTCTCCGCTACTGCCAACGCGACCAGTTGGTTCATCGAGACGCCTTCTTGCTCCGCGGTTGTCTTGAGTTGGCGGTGCAACGACTCAGGTAAACGGATGCTCAGTGTGCTCATGATCAAGAAGCTGTGCTATGATGCGTCGTCTAGAACAACCAGAAACTCGCGGACGGCTCTTCTCCCACTTCGACGACCCCGAGCGCGACTGACTGGCTAGAGCAGCGGCGTCAGTACCTCGACCACCTGCTCGGCAACGAACTGATTGCCCGCTTCGTTCAGGTGGACGCCATCGGTGGTGAGGATGCCTTCGTAGGCCTTGTCGGCGTTGTTGGCGCGGAGGTGTGTTTCGAACGCATCGCGGAGGTCGCAGAGCGCGCTACCGGTCTCCGAGGCTACGCGGCGCGAGATATCGGCGTAGCGGCCGAGGTCGGTGTTCTCGATGGAGCCGTCGTCAGGGTCTTCGCCGATGACACTGGGCGTGCAGAGCGCCACCTCGACGCCCGCGGCTTGCATCTGCCCGATGAGATCGCGCAAACCCGCCTCAAACACGTCGGCCTCGGTGCCCGTGACGCCCTCGAACTTGTGGAAGTGCCATATGTCGTTGATGCCGATATAGATGACGACGTGCGTTGGCTTGCGGCTGAGCACGTCGCGCTCCAATCGCTCCTGCAAGTCGGGCACCTTGTGTCCGCTGATGCCTGCGCCAATTATCTCGATGCTGCGCTCGGGATAAGCGCTCGCCAACATCGAATCCACTAAGGTGACGTAGCCGCCGGTCTGCACGCCCGCCTCCGTGATTGAGTCGCCGAAGAAGACGATGCGCGCGGGTGCCATCGGCGTGGGCTCAGGCGCAGGTTCGTTTTGCACGCACCCGATGAGGAGCATGGTGAGCGCGAGGAGGAGCAGTAAACGCAGCATCGTCTTCCAGCTTTGGTGATAGGACGTCTCAGGCTAGCCGATGCGCAGGTGAAACGCAAATCACATCGCATACTTGACAAATCGCAATCTCTAATGTAGATTCATTGTATACACAACTATCGAATGGCCGCATGCGGACCAGCATTCAAAAATGGGGCAACAGCCTCGCACTCCGATTGCCCAAGCCCTTAGCCGAGCAAGCTCAACTCGCCCAGGGCGCCCTGGTTGAACTCAAGGTGATAGATGACGCCATTCGCATTGAACTCGTGGCCCCGACAGAATACACGCTCGATGCCCTACTCGATGCCGTGACACCGGACAACCTCCACGAAGCAATCGACACTGGCGATCCGCAAGGTCAGGAGGTGTGGTGAGTACGTACGCTCCCCAACGTGGTGATGCCGTCTGGCTGCAGTTCAACCCGCAGGCCGGACGCGAGCAGGCTGGCCATCGGCCCGGTTTCGTGGTCTCGCCCGCATCCTACAACCGCAAGGTGGGGCTCGCCCTGGTCTGCCCCATCACAAGCCGGATCAAAGGCTATCCGTTCGAGGTCACTGTGCCTGAAGGGCTCCCTGTAGGTGGCGTCATCCTCACCGACCAGCTGAAAAGCCTCGACTGGCGGCACCGCAAGGCCGCCTACATCGCTACGCTGCCCGAGGCAACGACACAAGAGGTCATCCGAAAGATTCAGGCGCTCCTTCGCTGAGCTAGACCGCGCTTCGAGGAAAGGATGGCCGTGCCTCAGAATGAAAGTTAGGCGAGCGGGCGCCGGAGGGAAGTCGTGTACCGTTCGAGTTGTCGTCATGGCCATACGTCTGTCTATATTAGCGGCTAGCTACCTCTGTTCGCTGCTTGTCCAACACCGCTCGCATCTATGTCCATCCGGCTTCTCGCATTTCTCACTGCACTCGTCCTCGCTGGCTGCACGTCCCTCAGCAAGACGCCTGTGACCTCCGCCCCGCCATCGGTAGCGATGGCCGCCGAGCTTCCGCTCGACGTCCGCTGGGTGCGTCGGTCCGCTGAGCATGGCGCGGTCTACGCCCAGACGTACCGGGCTGCTGGCCGTCACCTCCGCGCCGTCGCCGACACGCTCACCGTGGCTGACTGGGCTGTGGTCCTCGACGCCGACGAGACGCTCCTCGACAACTCCCTCTACCAACGTGAGCGGGCCGAGGCCGGGCTCGGCTTTACGCCGGAGAGTTGGAACGCGTGGGTCCGGCGTGAGGAAGCCTCGGCACTCCCTGGGGCCAAGGGCTTCACCGATCTGGTGGCCGCGCTCGGTGGCCGGGTCGTCGTCGTCACCAACCGCGACGACATCGTGTGCGACGAGACGCGCCGCAACCTACTCGCCGTCGGAATCCAGCACGACGGCATCCTCTGCAAGGTTGACGAAAGTGACAAGAACGCGCGCTTCGCCGCAGTGGCCGAGGGCAACGTGCCCGGCCTCCCACCACTGACCACTGTGATGTGGCTGGGCGACAACATCGGCGACTTCCCCGACCTCACACAGGATGTTCGGTTCGGCAGCGAGGACGCGCTGGCTGCGTTCGGCAGCAGGTACTGGGCCTTCCCCAACCCGATGTACGGGTCGTGGACGGGCAACGGAGAGCCGACGAATTGACCTCCGTGCGCTATGGAAGCGTCAGGCGGACGCCGAAGCCGAAGCGCCTCCCAAAAATGGGACCGTAGACGTAGGCGGTGTCGAACGTCTCGCCGAAGCCCGGATTGCCGTCGTAGTAGCCTATGAGGGGGCTAGGCTGCGTGTAGTCGAACAGGTTTTCGACGGAGATGAGCACTTTGGCCAGCCGCCCGCCGAACTGGAAGTCCCGGGCAAGCTGAACGTTGTGTACCGTGTAGGTCGGCGACTCCAAGAGCAGCTCTTCGCCCGTTGCTGCCAGATATTCGGCCGCCACGTCGGCGCCATATTCTGGCAGACGCATCGGCCCGGTGAGGCGCGCCGTGTAGTCGAGTTCGAGCCCGGCAGGCGCTTCCCACGTGAGGGTCGCCGTGCCCTGGTAGTCGGCGGCGAACTCAAGCGGGCGTTCTACGCCGTCGTCGCCCTCGACGAAGACGTCCAGAAGCGTGCCCGCCACCGAGTAGCGGAGGTCACGGCTGAGTGCGCCTTGGACCTGGAGGGCTACGCCACGCGTGGTGGCACCGCCTTCCAGATTCTCGTAGCGGATCTCGCCCGGGGTCGCATAGTCGGGCTCGATCTTGTTCGAGAACTCCGTCCAGAACGCGTCGAAGTCGACCACGACGGGTGAGCGCTCGCCGAAGATCTGCTGCAAGCTCGCCGTGGCGCTCACGCTGCGTTCGGGCTCGAGGTCTTCTACGATGAGCGTAGCCCGGCTGCCGCTGTACGCCGAGTGGTCCTCGGTGAAGAGGTTGACGATGCGGAAGCCCGTGCCCACATTGAGGCGGGCCGTTGTGGTCGGGGCGGGCTGAAACTTGACGGCCACGCGGGGCGACGGGATGATGCCATAATCGGGCTGGTAGTCGGCGCGGAAGCCGCCGAGCAGCCGGAGCTGATCGCTCACGCGCCAGTCATCCTGGACGAAGAGGCCGGGGACGACCCGGTCGTCGGGGTCATTCTCCAGCAGGGTGCCGCCGTCGTCGAAGAGGCCCGTCGCGCCCGAGTTGTCGTCGTAGCGGATAGCGCGGAGGGCCGCGCCAACGAGCAGGTTGTGGCCATCCATCGATGTGCCCTCAGTGGCGGGCGTCCACACGAGCTGGGTGAAGGCATCGGCCTGGGTGGCTTCGTAGCCCGTGTCGCCGTAGAACGAGTCCTGGTCGTGGTACGCGGCGGACGCCTGCAGTTCGAGATCAGGACGCAACGTCACGTTGCCGATCAGTTCGGCGCGGCGCGTGTAGATGCTCTCGCCGTAGATTTGATCGGAGCCGCGGAGGTTGCCGGGATCATCGAAGAAGGACTCGATGCCCGCCGTGCGGTCTTCGTAATACACCTTGGCCACGAGGCTGGCGCGCTCGAAGCCGCGCTGGTCGCTGCGGGTCACCTTGCCGAAGAGCGAGAGGCGGGTGTCCTGCGTGAAGTCCGAGAAGCCGTCGGCGTTGGCGTCGTCGAAGGAGCCGTTGTAGAGAACCGTCCCGCTCACGAGCGCACCCGTGCGGCCACGCAACGGGACCGCCGCGAACTCGCC
Organism: Bacteroidota bacterium; assembly: GCA_039026435.1. Lineage (GTDB taxonomy): Bacteria > Bacteroidota > Rhodothermia > Rhodothermales > JBCCMF01 > JBCCMF01. The sequence continues at coordinate 3,217 of JBCCMF010000031.1, read as the reverse complement.
AGCCACGTCGCCGAGCGTGGTGGTGAAGACGTTGGACGAGAAGCTCGGTGCTGTTGCCGGGTCTTTGGTGATGATGTTGATGACACCGCCGAGGGCCTCAGACCCGTAGAGCGTGGACATCGGCCCCTTGACGACCTCCACCTGGTCAATCAGGATCGGCGAGATGCCGTTGAGCCCGTAGACCGTAGCGAGGCTCGACATGACGGGCGCGCCATCGATCAAGACCGCCGTGTTCGGCCCGTCGATGCCGTTGATGCGGATGTTGTTGGTGTAGCAGACGCCGCAGTCGATCTGCTCGTAGAGCCCGTTGACGCGCCCGACGGCGTCCATCAGATTGACCGAGGGCGTGGCCTCCAGGAAGCGCGCAGGCACCACATCCACCTTGACCGGCGACTCGCGGACGCCCATCTGCTCCAGCGTGCCTGTCACGACTACGGCGCCCGCCTCAAATGTCGCCACCGCCAGCGCTACATCGAGGTCCACGTTCTGCCCTGCCGCAACCGACACCTCGCGGTCCTCTGCTGAGTAACCGACGGCCGTGAACCGGACCGTGTACGTGCCCGGCTCAAGCAGGGTGAGGCTGTACGCGCCTTCGGCATCGGCCGCCGTGCCAAGCGTGGTGCCAACCACGCGGACCGTCGCCAGCGGGACGGGATCGCCCTCGGAGGTGACGACACCCGTGACGGTCTGGGCGTTGGCGGCGGTTGCCAGCAAGAGGGATAGTAGCAGCAATCGGATCATTGGGATCGAGCGGTTTAGTCAGCAGGCGCCGCCAGCGCGGCGTCGAGGATGGGGAGGAGCCCGTCGGGCGGGAGGAAACCAGTGTGGCTTCCCAGAACGCCGCCGTCGGGCGAGAGGACCACGAGCGTCGGCGTTGAGGCGGCGCCCAGGCGCTTGGACCACTCGGCCTCGCTGAGCCGATATGGACCGATGCGGTGCTTCGTGTCGCGGTCGTCGAAGGTGAGCTTGGCCGCACTGAACTGCGCCAGCCGCTCCTGCACGCGTGCATCGCTGAACGTCTCGCGCTCTAGCTGACGGCAGGGGCCGCACCACGCCGCCTGTACGTACACGAGCGTCGGTTGCTGCGTCGTTTGCGCTTCGCTGAGGGCCTCGGGCAGCGTTGCCCATTCTACATCGGGCCCGCCTTGGAGAGTCGGAAGCAGGCTGAGGAACAGAACAAATAAAGCCATAGCTTATATTATTTTTAGCCTAAGCTAAAAAACGAAATATGACAAGTCAATGACTCGCGTTTTGCTGTTGCGCCGACGCATACACACCAATGTGTACTTTGTCTCCATACAAAGTTACGTCAGTTGATCAGGCAAATCTGTGACAATGGCTGTCCCCTACTTGGACCAGCGAGAAGCACAGGCCGTACACCTCGCCAGCAACAGCGCCGCTTACTTGGTCACCCTGCCTTCCTCGTTTCCCTCCACCGATGCCTCCAACACGCGCCGACCTTGCCCGCCTGCGCCGCTTCTTCGAGCAGATCGCGCCCATGCCCGACGCCGTGTGGGCCGACCTGCAGCGGCCGTGGCGACGCGAGGCGTTCCGGCGCGGCGACATTCTCACACACGACGGCACCGTAGAGCGGCGCTTCGGCATCGTGCTCGACGGCGTCATCCGCGGCGTCTTCTTCGCGCCCGACGGCAACGAGCACACCGTCGCCTTCTGCTACGCCGACGACCCCACCGGCATCCCCGACTCGTTCTTCCTCCAGACGCCCGCCCTGTTCAGCCTGGACGCCCTCACCGACGGCACGATGCTCGCCATCGACCATCCCAGCATGGCACGGCTGATGGAGCAGCACCCAGTCCTCCACCGCTGGACGTGGCAGCTCTTCGCGGCGGCCTTCGCCGGGCGCTCGAAGCGCGAGGGCGAGTTTCTGATGCTCTCGGCCGAGGAGCGCTATGCTCGGCTCGTCCGGGAGAGTCCGCAGCTCTTGCAGCACGTACCGCTGCGGCACATCGCCTCGTACCTCGGCATGACGCCGGAGACGCTCAGCCGCATCCGCGCGCAGCGATCTTGATGTAGGTCAAGGCGGCCGCCTCGTGCCGGGCGGTACCCTACCGTCGTCTTCTTTCACATCAACCGACGACGATTATGAACCTCCTTGAAACCCTCCGTGCCCAACGCCCTGCCCTGTGGATCCTCGGCGCCCTAGGCTTCCTCGTGCTCAACCCCGTTTTCCTCTACTTCTACATCACCGACCCGGCGCTGTGGGATGCTGCGATGGCCAACCCTATCAGCATGGTGTTCATCGTGGAGGCGTTTGTGCTCCTCGGCTTCGGCGCGTGGTTCATCGGCCGCTCCAAGCTGACCAAACCCGGATGGATGGCCTTTGTCTTGCTCGCCATGGTTGGGACGCTGGCGTTCGCGCTGCCCGTGTTCATCCTGTGGCACCTGCGCAAGCGCGAGCCTGCCGCCGTCGAGGTCGCATGACGGCCTACCAGCCCATCTGCGTCATGCGGCGCTCGATGATGCCGCCATACCGGTGCATCTCCTGCGGGCGTCGCGTGCGCGGGTTGGGCAAGATTGCTGCCACCTGTCCGCTCCATTGTTTGGGAGAGCGCTTATCTAAACTGGGCGTGATAGAGATGCCCGTCTGCTGCTCCATAGGCGACATGGATGGTGCCATTATCCTGCATAGCCATCTTGAAAGGCATGGGCGCCCCCTTGTGGTCCATGAACAGTACGCGAGGTTCTTCCCAGATGCCGTCATAGGCCGAGGTGTGGTAGTGCCTCACCGCATACTCGCGCTCAGGTAACAGGTCCAGTTCTGTCCAGAAGGCGTGCACAACGCCGTGCAGGTCCGTCAACACTTCAGGTGGAAACACGAATCGAGACGACGTGGTGTGCAGCACTGTAGACTCCGACCACGTCATTGCCCTGGACCCCGCTGATGTGTATCGAATGGCCTGGCCGCCTACAGCATCAGACATAAAAACTACATGAACGCTCCCGTCATTGGCTTGGGATATGGCAGGGTGAAATCCTCGCAGGGCAGGCTCGTGAAAGATCACTCTTGGCTTCGTCCACTCACCATTGCGCCTGTACCTGTAGTAGATATCGTTCGCAACGCCCGGCACCTTCGAGGCATCCATGTAGGTATGCAGGAGTGCATCGGAGGTAGGATATACTTGAGCTGAGCTTTGCGTGCCCGTAATCTCGTGTTGTGCTGCGGCGCTACCTTGCACTGATATCATAAGCGATGAGT
>JBCCMF010000030.1:0-24090 GCA_039026435.1 Bacteroidota bacterium | reverse complement strand
GTGGAAGCCGCTGGTGGGCAGGTGGTTACCAAGCAGGGCGAGCGGCTGCGCTACAACAAAACCAGCTTACGGAACGACTCGTTTGTGGTGGTCGGCGACCCCAGCTTTGATTGGCAGTCCTATCTGCCGCTCTAGCTCTCTACTATCAATGGGGCGTTGAGCGGGCGAAGCCAGAGTCAGCAAACACGCTAGGGCGAGAAGGCAAATTTTGAACGGCGAGGTCGCGCCTTAGACCGTTGCGCTTTTGGATCGGGCGCGGAGCCAATCAGCGAAAGCAGAGGCAGTCTTGGCATTGAGGCACTGCGCAGCCGTGAGCCACCCCTTGCGGGCTACCTCGACGCCCCAGCGAATCAACTTGAGTTGCTCTATGCTATGTGCGTCTGGGTTGATGGCGATCAGGCAGCCCGCGCTTGTGGCGTGGCGAATCCAGCGCCAGTCTAGGTCTAGTCGGTATGGGTTGGCGTTGAGCTCAAGTGCCACGTCGTTGGCAGCGCACGCCTCAATGATGCGTGCGTGGTCAATCGGATATCCTTCGCGGCTCAGTAGCAGACGACCTGTGGGATGGCCCAGGATTGAGGTGTATGGGTTCTCAATAGCGGTGATGAGGCGCGCAGTGGCTTGCTCTGCGGTCATATTGAAGCGGGAGTGGACACTTGCCACGACGAAATCGAAGCTCGCCAGCACCTCATCGGGGTAGTCCAGACTGCCGTCGGCTAGGATGTCGCTTTCGATGCCGCTGAAGATTCGGAATGGAGGGCCACCGTCGCTAGCGTAGCGCTCGTTCAGCGCCGCGATTTCCTGCTGCTGCTCTGCGACGCGCTCGACGGACAAACCGTTAGCCACGGTAAGAGAGCGGCTGTGGTCGCAGATGCCGAAGTATTCGTAGCCCATCGCGCGGGCAGCGTCGGCCATCTCCTTGAGCGAGTGGGCACCGTCGCTGTAGGTGCTGTGGTTATGGAGCGTGCCGCGCAGGTCGCCGTTGGTGATGAGCTCAATAGGTGCCTGGCGGAGCAGCTGTGCGGCCCCTGCCGTGTCGCGGAGCTCGGGGAGCACGTGGGGCCAACCTGCAGCGTCGTAGAGGGCTGCCTCGTTGGCTACGTGAGGCAAGGGGCCTGCCGCGTCTTGAAGCTCGGCTACGTGCGCCTCGGGACCTGTGGTTACAAACAAGCGAGTGCCCGCCTGATCAGGGGCGGTGAGCTCGGCCCGCAGGGTAAAGCCCGCATCGATGTCAACGACATGTAGGCCTCCATCGGATTGGGCGGCGAAGGTGGTGGCCAGCGCGGCTTCTGTTGCGGACAGGTCTGCTGTTACGAGGAGCACATCGAGCGCATCAACCACCTCGAGCTTTCGCCGGAATTCGCCGGTTGGGAGCACATCGATCACCCCCTCAAGCTCTTGTAGACGCGGCGTAATTTGCTCGACGAGCGCAAAGGCCTCGGCATACCGACGTTGGGAGCGGTATTGCTTGAGCAACTGGACGCCGACTTGGATTTTATCCTGCATCTTCGCGCCGAAGCCCGCAAGCTCGGCGATGCGACCGGTCTGCGCGGCGTGCTGCAGCTCGTCGAGCGATGTGATGCCGAGTTGTGTCCAGAGCTGGCGAACTTTCTTCGTCCCGAGTCCTTTGACGCGCAGCATGTCCATCAATCCCGGGGGGATGGCGCCCAGCAGTTGGTCATAGGTGCGCAGTGTCCCGGTGTCGAGGATCTCTTCGATCTGCGTGATCAAGCCTTTGCCGAAGCCGCGCATCGCTTGCAGTGACCCATCGGCCAAGGCATCGGGGATGGGGCGGTCGAGGCGCTGGAGTTGGCGAGACGCATTGCTCAGGGCACGGGCGCGGAAGGCGTTGCCCCCCGTGAGTTCAATCAGTGCCGCTACGTCGGAGAGCAAGCGCGCTACAGCTTTATTCGTCATAGGCCTCTGTCTAACAAGAACGTTGCCTAGAAAGTAGGGGTGGGGCATGCGCAAACCCCCCGGGTGGGCGTTAAAAAAGTGGTAACGCCTGCGGCTAAACACTACCTTAACAAAAGAAGCAGCCTTCGCTCTCGGGCGTGCCTCCATTGATCCAGATTGAGTACGTAGACCCCACCGTGATCATATGACTAAGCGAACGCTCCCGCTCGTTGTCTCTGTCCTATGCTTCGGCGTCATCCTTGGCATGCAGATCGAGCACGCGGCCTCAAGCGATGACCCGCTGGTAGCATTCCGCAAACTAGAGCAGGCCTACACGCTCATCACGCGCGGATACGTCGAGCCGGTGCAAGCCGGAGAGATCGTTGAGAATGCCATCGAAGGCATGATCGACGAGCTCGACCCACACTCGGCCTACATCGACGCCGAGCGCATGCGGCAGGTGCGCGAGAGCTTCGATGCCGCGTTCGAGGGCATCGGTATATCGTACGAGCTGATTCCAGGCGATGCGGGGCAAGATACGCTGGCCGTGCTCAGCGTGATGCCGGGCGGGCCGAGCGAGAAAGTGGGGCTCCTGACTGGAGACCGCATCACCGCAGTCGATGGGGAGAGCGCCATCGGGTACTCGCACGACGACGTGCGGGGCAACCTGAAAGGACCACGCGGCTCGACGGTCAATGTGAAAGTAGAGCGGCCTGGCGTCATCAACACGCTCGTCTTCGACATCAAGCGCGACCGTATCCCGATTGAGACGGTCGAGTCCAGCTACATGATGGACGATCAGACGGGCTACATCAAGCTGGTCCGGTTTGCGCGGACCTCGCACGCCGAAGTGCTATCGGCGTTGACCGATCTCAAGGCGGAAGGCATGCAGCGGCTGGTGTTGGACCTGCGCGGTAACACGGGGGGGCTGATGGATATGGCCGTCCGCATCAGCGACTTGTTCTTGGACGATGACCAGCTGATCGTTTCGCAGCAGGGGCGGCAGCCCGAGCACAATGCGGTCTATAAGGCCTCGGGAGGCGGGGTCTTTGAGGAGCAGCCGATCATCGTGCTGGTGGATGGCAACTCAGCGTCGGCGAGCGAGATCGTGGCCGGGGCGCTGCAGGATCACGACCGTGCCCTCGTGGTGGGGCGCCGCTCGTTCGGGAAGGGTTTGGTGCAGCAGCAGTACATCCTCGAAGACGGCAGTGCGCTCCGCGTGACCACGGCCCGCTACTACACCCCTTCCGGGCGGCTCATCCAGACCGAGTATGAGGAAGGCGACAAAGACGCCTACTACGAGCAGAAGGTGAGGCAGTCCAGCACCGACCGGACGATGAATGTTCAGGAAATACTGGCCCAAGTACCTGATTCACTTAGGTTTACCACGACGCATGGCCGGACGGTGGTTGGCGGCGGTGGCATTCTCCCTGACGTCATCGTGTACGATGATACGTTGAGCACTGCGGTGCAAGTGGTGCGTCAGTACACCGACAGCTTCGTGCGGCAGTATCTGGATGCGCAGGGCGATGCCTTCCGCACCACATGGGACGACCCCGCACAGTTCATCCAGGAGTTTCGCCTTAAAGATGCCGACTTTGAGGCGTTTATGACCTTTGCGGAGCAGAACGGTCTGGCACTGGCAGATGGCGATGACCACGTTTCCGAGGCGGATATTCGCGCAGATCGCGACGTCATCGCACTGCTGATCCGCGCCCGTATGGCGGTGCGCGCCTTCGACAGGCAGTGGCAATACCCCATCTTTCACGAGGTGGACGTGACGCTGAAGGAGGCGTTGAAGCTGTGGACCGATGCCCAGCGCCTCGCGGACGAATACGTGGCCGAAGGTTGACCACAGCCCCAGCAACTTTCAGGTGGCCGCCGGGTCTTGATGTGTACATTGACCGCATGACGCCGTTGTAAATCCCACGGAGATTGGATATACTGTGGCTCCACCACGGCAAAGCGCTCCGCTACTCTGCACGCTTGACGCTCGTTGGTCGTGTGCGTTAAGTTGATGCACAACATATCCTGCGCTTCGCAGACAATTCCTTCCCTTCCAAACAACCCCTACAACCGTTTCCGGAGGACCATTACTCATGGAGATGAGCTTTCTCTCAATGCTGCCTGACGTAGCAACAATCGCGATGATGCTGCCCCAGGACGCTGCCGCCGAAGGTGGCAATGTGATCAACGTCCTGGTCGAGAAATTCAACGAAGGCAACGATGGCGGCTACATGTGGCCCATCCTGTTCTCGCTGATCATCGGCCTCGCCATCGCTTTCGAGCGTATCATCACGCTCAACCGTGCGGACATCAACACCCGCAAGTTCATTCTCAAGGTGAAGAAAGCGCTCGACGAAGGCGGTGTGCCTGCTGCCGAAGAGGTCTGCGCCAACACGCGTGGCCCCGTTGCCTCCGTGTTCCAGGCGGGTCTGCTCCGCGCTGACGAAGGCATCGAAGCCGTCGAGAAGGCGGTTATCTCCTACGGCTCTATCGAGATGAGTTTCCTGGAGCGCGGCATGGTCTGGCTCTCGCTCTTCATCTCGCTCGCTCCGATGTTCGGCTTCCTCGGCACCGTGGTCGGGATGGTCGGCGCCTTCGACGCGATCGAGTCGGCTGGTGACATCTCGCCCTCGCTCGTGGCTGGTGGTATCAAGGTGGCCCTCATCACGACGGTCTTCGGTCTGATCGTGGCCATCGTGCTGCAGGTCTTCTACAACTACGCTGTGTCGAAAATCGACCGCATCGTGGTGGACATGGAAGAAGCCTCGATCGAGCTGATCGACTCGCTGCTCGTGCTCAACGCCGACAAGCCCGTCGCCGAAGCTACGCCTGGCGCCACCGCATAACTTGGGGGTAGAACCCGCGAGGGCGTAGCGTCTGCGGCTTGCATCGCGCTGCGCCCTCAGCCACGCTATCGATCCCCCTTCATCAGAGGACCCCCAATGGAACAGATTGTACCTTATGCCATCTACCTCGTCCTGGCGCTGATCGGGCTTGGGCTGTTGGCGATGGCCATCTTTGGCCTGCAGAGCGTAGCCTACGGCAAAGTCAAGATTTCGACGATGGGCGTCATCGCGATGCCCTTTCTGATCTTCGCTGGACTTGGCTTCGGGATGGGCGATTGGGCAGCAGCAGGTATCTATGCGCTACTGATCATGCTCGTCCTGACGCTGCTGGCGATGATCGCCTCCAGCGTACGCGGCCTCTTCACCTAAGCCCGGCAGATTCATGGCAGGACTACTCAAGAAGAAAAAAAGCCGCGAGCCGGAGATTCCTACGTCTTCGATGGCCGACATCGCGTTCTTGCTGCTCATCTTCTTCCTCGTGACGACCACGATTAACGTGGACACCGGGATTGGGATGACGCTACCGCCGGAACTCGACCCCACGGTGGAGCCGCCACCTGTGAAGGAGCGTAACTTGCTCACGGTACTGGTAGACGAGCAAGGCCGCGTGCTGCTCGAAGACCAGATGTCGTCGGTGGCCGCCATCCGCGAGGAGGTCAAGAAGCACGTCTTGAACGAAGGCGCTGACCCCGCTTACGCCGAGAGCGCCGACAAGGCCGTTGTCTCCATCAAGACCGCGCGCAAGACGCAGTACGAGTCGTACATCGACGTGTTGAACGAAGCGTGGATGGCCTACTACGAGATCTGGGATGCCGAAGCGCGCAAGCTGGGCTTCCCGAACTACAAGGCCTACCGCGAGACGGTAGAGAGCTCGAAGGACGATGTCATTCGCCAGCGGATCAAGGCAAAGATCTCGCTCGCTGAGCCCGACGAGGGCGAATAACACGCCTCGCAGGCCGCTACGGCGCGCTTGCAGGCTGACCATCCAATCGTATGGCTACATTTCAGAAAAAAGCATCCAACGCGAAGCAAGATATCCCCACGGCGTCACTGCCGGATATCATCTTCATGTTGCTGATCTTCTTCATGGTGACCACGGTGCTTCGTGAGCAGACGATCCAAGTGCGGACGCTGCTGCCCGATGCCGACGCCATCACGAAGATTGAGCAGCGGCGCCTCGTGTCCTACATCTGGATCGGGCCGCTCAAGCTGACCAACAACCAGCTGGGCGAGACCGCCGTGCAGATCGACGATGCGCTTATCGAGGACATGCCCAACGTGCGCAACATCATGTACCGGAAGTACACCGAGCAGCCCAAGCTGATCGTCTCGCTCAAGTCGGACGAGACCTCGGAGATGGGCGTGCTACAGGATGTGCAGCAGGAACTGCGCAAGGCGGGCACGCTTCGCATCAACTACTCCGCACGGCCACGGGCAGGCAACTGACCCGGCGCCTGCGAAAGCATCGTGAAAAGCTCCGTCAGCAATGGCGGGGCTTTTCGTGGTTCTGAACAGGTCTGCCAAAGCGTCGTTTTGAGCGGGCGCGGTCTTTCGATCTTATCACCACTTCTGGAAAAAGCACGTGCATGCCAACAGGGGTAGCACCTATAACCGCCCCCTCCAGGGGGCTGCCCGTAGGGCTGGGGGTGTACAGGGCTCAAGCACATACACCCTCTGACCCGCCTATGGGCGGCCCACCTCCCTCAAGGGAGGCGTTCTGGCGCTCACGCTGCAGGCATAGGTGACTTCTGAAGTCGTGCCGTGCTTTTGCAGAAGAAGTTTACCCTTGACATGATTCAACGCCCTCAATCCGTTTATCTCTTCATCGGTGCGCTGCTCATCGGCGCACTGGGCCTTTTCCAGGTGGTGTGGACGAGCGCAGCCAGCCAGATGCTGGCGTGGTTTAATCCGGCGGTGTTGGGCGCGGGAACGCTCGTCATCGTCATCGCTATCTCCGCCATCTTCCTGTACCGCGACCGCAAGCGACAGCTCAAAATCGTTGTGGCATTGCAAGGCGTGCTGATTCTCTTCCTGTTGGTGCTGCTCGCCGGGCTTTACATGGGCGGCACGCTGGATCAGGTCGCTGGCAACGTGCCGCTCATCATCGCGTTGGTGCTGCCCATACTAGCATACGCGATGTTCTGGCTTGCACGTAAGGGCATCGAGAAGGATATTGCCTTGGTCCGTTCCATGGATCGCCTGCGCTAACCGTTTTGTCGACGAAGTCGGTCTACGCTCTGTTGCTGGTGGGGCTGTGCGTGATTGCGTTCAGCCCCATTTTGGTGCGCTACGCGTCTGAGGGGGAGGCGATGGCCGTAGCGGCGCTGCGGACGACCTTTGCCGCGCTGCTGCTGCTGCCGTGGGTATGGCGGGGGGCGTTGCGTCCACTCAGATACCTATCCAAGCGCGATTATCTGGCCATTGGAACCGCGGGCGTAGCGCTTAGCCTGCATTTGGTGACGTGGATCGAGTCACTCTACCACACGACGGTGGCAAGCGCATCCGTACTGATTGCGCTGACGCCGATTTTTCTGGCAATCATCGGCTACCTGTTTCTCCGCGAGCGGCTGCGGCGCGGGCACGTGATCGCCATCTTGGTCGCGGTGGGCGGCGCCATGCTGATTGGCTACGGCGACCAGCGCCAAGCGCCCGCCGATCTGCGGCCCATGCTGGGCAACACGCTGGCCGTTACAGCGGCGCTCCTGATGAGCGTCTATCTCGTGTTTGGGCGGTCGGTGCGGCAGAAGCTGTCGTGGTTGCCGTACGTCTTTCCGCTCTATGCCGTGACGGCGGTGGTGACGCTACTGATTGCGCTGGTGCGTGGCGTACCGCTCACGGGCTACTCGTTCACGTTCTATGCGTTGTGCTTCGCGATGGCACTGGGGCCGTCCATCATCGGGCACGGGTCCATCAACTATGCGCTGGGCTATATCTCGGCAGCCATCGTAGGCTTGTTGACGCTGCTGGAGCCGCTGGTCGCTTCGGCGGCCGCGTATGTGCTCTTCGATGAGCAGCCGAGCGGGCTGGCCTTCGTCGGGATGGCAATTGTGCTCTGCGCCGTGGTGTACGTGCTCTACAGCGGAGCCGATCAGCCCGAATCGGACAAAGCGGCGTCAGACAAGGCAGCGGTCAGTGCCGAATAGGTGCGGCGGCGGCGCAAGAAATACTGCCGCACGATGGATCGCGGATAGATCGGGACCGCCGAGGCGGCGTTTGTGCGCTGGTCATCGTACGCGGACTTCATGACGTGCGCCGCCGCGTAGGCGCGGAAGACGGCGAGCGCGTTCTGCCCTTCGCCTTGCGCGAGAAAACGCATGGCGGCGATGCCGTCCAGGAGGAGGCGTTGCGCGAACACCCTCAGCCATCGGGACGTGGGGAGGTTCTTGTAGAGCAGAAGCAGGTTATTGCGGAAGTTGAGAAACGTCTTCTGCGGACTCGCCTGCGGCAGCGAGGCGCCGCCGATGTGGAAGACCACGCTCTCGGGCACGGCCACAACGCGGTACCCGCCTCGCCAGAGCCGCCAGCAGAGGTCGATCTCTTCCATGTGCATGAAGAAGCGCTCGTCCAGCAGCCCGACGTCGTCGAGGGCGGAGCGCCGCAGCACCATCGCGGCTCCCGTGGCCCAGGCGATGTCGGCGATAGCGTCGTATTGGCCGGTGTCGGGTTCAAGGTGGTCGAAGACGCGGCCGCGTGCGAAGGGGTAGCCCAGTGCGTCGAGGTAGCCGCCCGCCGCGCCTGCGTACTCGAAGCGCGTGCGGTCGTCGTACTGGAGCAGCTTGGGCTGCACGGCGCCGACGTCGGGGTGAGCGACCATGTGGGCCACGAGCGGCTCCAGCCAGCCCGGGGGGACCTCCACGTCGTTATTGAGCAGTACAACAACGTCGCCACTGGCCACCCGGATGGCTTCGTTGTTACCACGGCTGAAGCCCCAGTTCTCGGCGTTACGGACGATGCGGACGTGTGGGTACGTGGCTTCAGCCCACGCCACCGTGTCGTCGGTGCTGGCGTTGTCGGCGAGGATGAGCTCTAGGTTGGGGTACGTGCTCGCTACGACAGAGGGGAGGCACTGCTCCAGCAGCGGCCGGGCATTCCACGTGACGATGATGATGGAGACGAGCGGCTGCGTCATGGCTGCGTCCGTGCGTCAGTCGCGGTCGGAGCGGCGGTGGCTGAGTAGCCACTCGTACAGCTCGGGGTTGTCATATGTGGGCGTCCACGCGTCGTGGCCTGCATCGGGGTAGACGGTGAACTTCGGATCGAGCCCCGCGCGTTGCATCATCTCGACCATGTGCTCGGATTCGCGAAGCAAGACTACGCGGTCCTGTGCCCCGTGAAAGACCCAGGTAGGCAGCTTGGCGCGGGCAATGCTGCGCGCCTCATAGCGGCTGCCCCATCCACAGATGGGGACGATGGCGGCGAAGCGGTCGGGGAAGCGCCCAGCGAGCTGCCAAGTGCCGTGGCCGCCCATGCTGAGGCCTGTGAGGTAGATGCGATCCTCGTCCACGTTGTAGTCGGACGCGACTTGATCGATGAGCGTGATGAGCGTCTCGGGGTCGTGCCACTGGTTCTCGGGCACCTGCGGCGAGACGACGAGAAACGGGAAGCTGGCGTCTTGGCTGGCCAGCTTCGGCGGGCCGTGCCCCTTGACTTTGGTGAGGTCATCGCCACGCTCGCCCGCGCCGTGCAAGAACAGCATGAGCGGCACGGGGTCGCTATCCTGCGCGTACGACTCGGGCACGTGCACGTAGTATGACGCGGCGACAGGCTCCGTGTAGGTGCCCTCAAAGGAGGCGGCGATTTCGCCAGGCTCTTGCGACGGCAGGAAGTAGGACACGGTGCAGCCCGTCAGAAGGAGAACGGAAACGAGGAGGGAGGCAACGGCACGCATGAGAGGCTCGGCTAAGTTGCGTGCAACATAGGCTCGAACGCGCGGGTGCGCAATGCTGCGGCGCGCTGGACCCGTGAGGTCAGGCGTTCACCGAAGAGGAGGGCGCCGTCCAGCGCTTCAACGTGGCCTTCAGCTTGTCGCGTTGGATCGGTTTGGCGAGGTGGTCTACCATGCCAGCGACGATACAGGCGTCCATGTCTTCGTCAAAGGCATTGGCCGTGAACGCGATGATCGGCGGAGGGGCCACGTTGCCAGTGTAGGACGCCAGAATGGTTCGCGTAGCCTCAAAACCGTCCATGTCGGGCATGTGCAGGTCCATCAAGATGGCGTCGTAGCGCCTGCGCTGGGCAGCGGTGATGGCGTCGTGCCCGCACTGCGCGGTATCGACGGCGTAGCCCAGCCGCTTGAGCATCATCGTGGCCACCTTGCGGTTGATCGGGTTGTCTTCTACCAACAGAACCTGGGCGGCTGGCGCATCCGCATCGTTCTCAGCGTGCGACGGTGCGGCGCCACGAGACGGCGCAGGCGGTGGCGTGAGCAGGGCGGTGAGGGCACGGTGGAGGTGGTTGCTCCGGACCGGCCGCGACAACACCGCCATGCGCTCATCGGGCTGAATCAGTGTCTGCTTCGTGAGGCCGTTGGAGAGCACGATGTACGGGGGAAGCGCGTGCTGCGCCTGCTTGGCATCCTCAAGCTGCGCCGCCAGCCCCACATCGGTGATGATGAGGTCGTAGCGCTCAACCAGCGTATCGATGGGCGGAAGGACAGGGGTGAGCGTCTCGGTATCGACGGCGATCTCCCACCGCCTGAGCGTGGTGGCGAGGGCACGACGTGTGGTGGTGTCGTCGAGAAGCAGCAGCGTCCGGCGTTCGGGATAGCGCGGGGTATCGGGCGCTTCGGCCTTGTGGTCTTTGAGCAGCGGCATGGTGAAGGCGAACGTAGAGCCCTCGCCTACGGTGCTTTCTACGTGGATCTGGCCGCCCATGATTTCCACGAGGTTCTTCGAGATCGCCAAGCCGAGGCCTGTGCCGCCGTACTTACGCGTCGTGGAGCCATCCACCTGCGTGAAGGATTGGAAGAGCCGCTTCTGCGCATGCTCGGGGATGCCGATGCCCGTGTCACGCACGGCGAAGCGCCAGACCGCATGCCGCTCGTTCTCCGATACCTGCTCGGCCGTGATCGTGACCTCGCCGCGTTCGGTGAACTTGATGCCGTTGCTCATGAAGTTGGAGACGACCTGGCGCAGGCGGTAGGGGTCGCCCACGAGCGCGCCCGGCGCGTCTTTGAGGTGGACCACCACATCGACGCCCTTGCTGGCCGCACGTGGCGCAAACAGGTCGGCCACGTCCTCCAGGATCTCGGTGAGCGTGATGGGAATGGACTCCAGCTTGAGCTTACCCGCTTCGATCTTCGAGAAGTCGAGAATATCGTTGATGATGGTCATCAGCGTCTCGCCGCTGCGTTGAATGACCTCCACGCCGTCGCGGTACTCCTCGGGCAGATCCGAGTCGAGCAGCAAGTCCGTCATGCCGATCACGCCGTTCATGGGCGTGCGGATCTCATGGCTCATGTTGGCCAGGAACTCGCTCTTGAGGCGGCTGGCTTCCACCAATTCGATGTTGGCCTGCTGCAACTCCACGCGGGCCTCTTCGAGAAACTCCAGCGTCTCGAGCAGCGACGCGTTCTTGGCGTCCAGTTCGTTCGTACGCTCACGCACCACGCTCTCCAACTGGACAGCGCGCTCGTTGACACTGCGGATGCGGATGGCGTAGAGCAGCTTGAGTAGACCAGCCAGCACGACGAGGGCGCCAGCGATGAACCACCACGTCTGCCACATGGCGGGACGGATGCGGAAGTCTGGCGAGGCGAAGTACTGCCACGCCCCGTTGTACTTCCGCGCGCGCATCTCCACGAAGTATTCGCCGGGCGGTAGGTTGGTGTAGCGGATGGATCGGCTCTCTGAGGTGAGCCAGTCCGTGTCGTAGCCGTTGAGGCGGTATTCAAGGTCGAGGGCGTGCGCCGGGAGGAAGCTCAGCAGCCCCAGGCGGGCTTCCATGTTGCGGTTGGCGTAGGCAATGTCGGGCTGCGGTGCCACGGGGTACCCCGTCCCCCCGAACGTCCAGGCGTCAAGGGTGACGGTGAGGGTGGCGTCGAGTAGGCGGTCCTTGCTTGGGGTGTAGTTGCTGAGGCCGTTCATGGTCCCCAGCCACAGGCTGCCGTCCGTGTCGAGCATGAAGCCGCCCGCGTTGGACTCCATGCCGGCCAGGCCTTCCTCGGTGGTGTAGTTGATGAAGCGCTCGCCGTCGAAACGGGAGAACCCCTGCGCCGTCCCTAGCCACAGGTGGTCGTTCGCGTCTAGCCCTACGGTGTACACCGCATCGTCAACCAAGCCGTCGGCGGTGCTGTAGTGGACGAACGTGTCGTCCTTTTGGAGGCAGCTGAAGCCCACCGACGAGTGGTAGCCGAAGCACACCGCGCCATCCGGGCCTTGGGTCACGTAGTACGGGTCGTTGCTGCGGATGCCGCTGTTCTCCTTGACAAAGAGTTCCCAATCGGTACCATCAAAACGGAAGAGCCCGGTCTCGCCCGATACATAGAGTCGGCCATCGTCTGCAAGCAACAGCTGACCGCCGTAGGTTGGGTTCGGGGCGAGATCGACCTGCTCGTAGGTGCCCGTTGGGATGTCGTAGCGGAAGAGCCCTTCGCGCTGGATGAACAGCCACAGCGTGTCGCCCTGGCGTGCGATAGAGTAGACGTTGCCTGCATTGCTGGCGCCGGGCGGGACCGAGAGGCGCTTGGTGGCGGGGTCGAGATAGCCGAGGCCGTTGAGCGTGCCAATCCAGAGGCCGCCGTATTCGTCTTGGTAGAGGTCGCGGATGTAGCCGCCGGGGAGGCCGTCGGCGGGGCCGTAGGTGGTCCACTGGTCGCCGTCATAGCTGGCGAGGCCGAGCTGGGTGCCCACCCACAGCACGCCATCCGGCGTACGCTCGGAGGGGCGGACAATATCGGAGGGGAGGCCGCTGGTGGTGTTGTAGTTGGTGAAGAATTCGCCGTAGAAATGCACGAGGCCTTGGAACGTGCCAATCCACAGGTTCTGCTCGCGGTCTTCGAGCAGCGTGATGGCAAAGTCGGACGGTAGGCCCTGTGCGCGGGTGTACCACGTGACGCGCTCGCCATCGTAGAAGCCCACGCCTGTGCCGTTGTTCAGCGCGATGCGGCCGTCGCTGAGGAGGCGGATGTCCTGATAGTCGGCCAAGAGCGCGTAGCCGTCAGCGCTGGTGAGGAGCGGGATGAGGGTGCCGTCGCGCCACTCCCAGAACGTGTCCATCTGCCCGATGAATACGCGGCCGTCGGGATGCGCAAACAGCCCCACCACCACACTGTCTAGGCCAGCGACGGGGGCGAAGGCGCCATCGCGGTAACGGTGAAGTCCCGACTCGCCGCCTACCCAGATGGTGCCATCTGGTCCCTCTACGATGGCGTTGATGCGGCCGTTGGGGGCCTCGGCATGGGGGGCGAAGCCGTGGATGTGTTGGCCGCGCAGCCGCGTGATGCCCGCCGTCGTGCCCATCCATAGCCCATCCGGCGTAGGGAGGAGTGCTGTGACGGGGTTGGTGGGCAGGCCGTCGGCGACGGTATACGTCTCCAGCGCCCCCACCTGCCGCTGCCAGCGCATCAGCCCACCGTCGGTACCCAGCCACAGCGTATCCTGCGACTGTACCAATATGGTATTCACCTTGTCATGCAGCAGCCCCTCGGGTACCTTGTACACCTCGAAGCGATCTCCGTCGTAGCGGTTGAGCCCGGCCTGCGTACCTACCCACAGCGCGCCGAAGTCGTCTTGTGCCAAGGCTTCGACGACGGACTGCGAGAGGCCATCGCGCCCGTCGTATAGTTTAAAATGCTGGATCTGCGCCTGCGCTGCGCACGGACTCATGCAGAAGAGACCAACAAGAAGGAAAGTGAGCCTTACGCTATGCAACGACGTAAACATCTACTCAGATGTCCTGCAACAAGATTGACTGTGTAGGTATCGTCTGCTACGAACAGATTATTAGAGCGCGTTCCAACGCGGTTTCGAATAGGGCAATGCCCTACAGCCCCCATCACTGTGACCACATCCGCCCCCACCCGCTACATCGACCCGGCCTTGCTGGCCCGAATCGGCAACCTCGAACTGGTGGCACGCGCCGTGGTGGAGGGCTTCGTCGCGGGGCTGCACCGAAGCCCGTACAAGGGCTTCAGCGTCGAGTTCATGGAGTACCGACCGTATATGCCGGGCGATGATCCCATGCGCATCGATTGGAAGCTGTATGCCCGCTCCGACCGGATGTACGTGAAGGAGTTCGAGGACGAGACGAACACGCGCCTCCGCCTCGTGGTGGATGTGAGCGGCTCGATGGACTTCGCCAGCGGCGATGTGCGTAAGGTAGACTACGCGTTTCTGCTGGCGGCCTCGCTGGCGTACTTCGTGCAGCGCCAGCGCGACGCCGTAGGACTCGTGCTGTTTGACGAAGCCTTGCGCGTGCGCATCCCGCCGCGCAGCACCCGCAGCCACCTCCAGCAGATCCTGATGCACTTGGAGGAGGCCGAGGCCGGGGCGCCGACGCAGATGGGCAAACCGCTGCACGACGTGGCGGAGGCGCTCAAGCACCGCGGCTTCGTCATCCTCATCTCCGACGCGCTCGACGACCCGCAGAAAACGCTCGACGCCCTCCAGCACATCCGCTACTACGGTCACCAAGTGCTCTTCTTCCACGTCATGGATCGGCAGGAGCTCGAGTTCACCTACGACGGTCCCGTGGAGTTCGAAGATGCTGAGACAGGCGAGATCATGCTGCTCGATGCCGGTGCCGCTGCGACGCAGTACAAAGCCAACGTCACGCAGTTTATCGACGACTTGGAGCGCGGCTGCACGCAACTCGGCATCGATTACACGCGCTTGATCACAGACGAGCCGCTGGACCGGGCGCTGTTTGACTTCTTGGCGTTCCGCGCGGGCAAAGGGTGATTCGGTTTTGGGGGTTAGTAGCTCGGACGTTCGCTGCGCTCACTTTCGGTTTTTGGGACGCCATTCGCCCCCGGATAAGCCAGTAAGCAAAGTGATGCGCCATGCTGAGATTCGCTTGACTTCTCGCAGGGGTGTCTCATCTTCCCGAGCCCCGAGCCCCGAGCCCCCAGCCCCCATCCCCGAGCCCCCAGCCCCCAACCCCAACCATCCCCCCCACCAGGTAGCGTGCGCAATACGCAGCGCCTACTTTGCGTTGTCTTCATGCGTACTACCTAGCTTGTCCCCGCCGTGTCGCTGCTCACCCCGCTGTTTTTGCTTGGCTTGGCTGCCGTGCTGGTACCGCTAGTGTTGCATCTTATCCGGCAGGTGCGGGCGCAGCGCGTGGTCTTTCCGTCGCTGATGCACTTGCAGCGGGTGCCCGAGGAGCGCGTCCGCCGCCGCCGCCTCAAAGACTGGCTGCTGATGGCGATGCGGATGACGCTGCTCGTCCTGCTCGCACTGGCGTTTGCACGGCCCTACTGGCAGGGGGGCGTGGTGCCGCTGTTCCAGCCCGCCGAGCGGACGTCGCGCGTGCTTCTGATCGATCAGTCGCACTCGATGCAAGCGGGCGGGCGCTTCGCCGATGCCCAGCAACAAGCCCTCGACCTGATCGCCGCCGCGGATGGCGACGAGCTGGCCATCATTACCTTCGACGATGGCGCGTACCTTCAGGCCGATCTGACCGACGATACCGATGTGCTCGCGCAGGCCGTCCGCCGTGCCGTGCCCACGTTTCGCGCCACCGACTTCTTCCTAGCCATGCAGCGTGCCCAGGAGGTGCTGGCGAGCGCGTTGCACGAGGATCAGGAAGTCGTCCTCGTCTCGGACTTCCAGCAGAGCGGATGGAGTAGCGCGTTCGACGAGTGGAAGCTGGCCGACGGGGTGCGCCTAGAAACCATCGCCGTGGGCGAGGCGGTGAGCGACAACGCGTTCGTCGAGGAGGCCAACCTGACCAAGACGCGACAGGGCGCCACCACACAGCTGCGCCTAGATGCCCGCGTCGTGCAGGAAGGTGAGGCACAGCCGCTCACGCTGACGACGCAGCGGGACGGCGCCGCGCAAGCCTCCGCACGCGTGGAAAGCAGCGCGTCGGCCACGGCGACGATCCAGCAGGTGGAAGAGCGGAGCGGCGTGTATCAGGCCGAGCTGACGCTGGGCGAGGAGGCAGCACCGTGGTACTTCACCTACGAGGTCAACGAGCAGCCCACCGTGCTCGTCGTAGACGGCAGCCGCCGAATCCGCTCCAGCGCCGCGTTCTTCTTGCAGCGCGCCTTCGATCTGGGCGAGAACGCGCCGTTCCGCTATCGCCAGATTCAGCCAAGTGCTCTCAGCCGCTCCGCCGCGCGCGATGCCGAAGTCATCATCCTCGCCGGGCTCGACAACATCTCGGCCGGGCAGCAGCAGGTCCTGCTCGACTTCGTCCAGGGCGGCGGCTCGCTACTCTGGAGCACCGACGTGGCGCCGACGGGCTCCGCGCGCGGGCTGGCGCAGGCACTAGGCCTCGGCACCCTCGGCGGCGTCGCCGATGCGCGGCAGACGCAGGGCTACGAGGCCATCATCGGCGAGGTGGACGGGCGCCATCCGATCTTTCGATTGTTCGAGGCCTCGGGCACGGGCGCCATCTTCCGCGCCAAGTTTAGGCAGTACGTCGCGGTCGAAGCAGACTCATCGGCATCCGTTATTGCACGGTACGACAACAACGATCCGTTCATCATCGAAGCGCGGCAGAGCCTAGGGCATGCGCTGCTGTTCACCTCGTCGCTGGGCACGCGCTGGACCGACCTGCCCATCAACGAGCTCTACATCCCGCTGCTCTATCAGATGGCGAGCTACGCCTTGGACGACGAGGCCGCGCTCGCGTACACCATCGGCCAACCCGTGTCGCTGCCGGGTGGGGCTGACTGGTCGGTGCGTGACCCCGAGGGCCGCGTGGTGCAGGTTGAGCCCGATGCGCAGGGCGCCGTGTGGTTCAACGCGACCGACCGCCCAGGCCACTATCTAGCGACGAGCGGAAACGAACGTGTGCCCTTCTCCGTCAACATAGCCCCCGAAGAGCTCCGCCTCGCCGCGCGCGATGTGGAGGAAGCCTACGCCACCGTCGTCGCGCCCACGCAAGGCGATGAGACGGGCACCGTCCAAGAAGCCGCGCTCACGCCCGCCGACCTCGAAGAGCGGCAGCAGTTCTGGAAGTGGATCTGGCTACTGCTCATCATCGTCTTCCTCGTCGAGACCGTGCTCGCGCACCGCCCGTACGCCACCCGTTCAACCTGAGAAGTACCCACGCCATGAAGACGCCGCACCGCCGCCGCCTCACGCGGCTCCTGACGCAGTTCAAAGCGCGCTGGCGCCGCCGCGTGCTCGTGCAGGGCCTCGCCGTGGCCGCCCTCGTCGCCATCGTGTCGCTGCTGGGCTACGCGATCGGCGTGCTGGCGGTGGAGGGCTTCGCCGCGCTGAGTACGCTGTGGCTGATCGCGACGGTGCTCGCCATCGGTGCCGTCTGCTTCCGGATGATGTGGATGCCACTGCGGCGCGTGCCGGATGATGCGCAGATCGCGCTGTTCATCGAGGAGCAGAAGCCCGAACTGCAGGACCGCCTCATCAGCGCCGTCGAGGCGAACGAGGCCGCCGAGGCGCTGCCAGGCGAGCTGTTCGACCAGCTCATGCTTCAGGCCAACCAGTACCTCGGCGCGGCCACGGGCGATGTGTTCGTCACACGCCTCCGCGAGCGCCTGCTGACGGGCGTGGCCGTGATTGCGGGCGTGCTCCTGCTCGTCTTCGTCGGCACCAACCGCGGCGCCCTCTTCGGCGATGCCGGGCCGACGCCGCTGATCCGACTGGCGGGTGCCGAGATTCCGTTCATGACCATCGAACCGGGCAACGTGGAGGTGGAGCAGGGCGCGTCGCAAGAGGTGTTGGTGCGCTTCCGCGATGCGCAGGACGGCGACGTTGAACTGCTGGCCCAGGACGCCGAAGGCACCTGGCAGCGCGTCCCACTGCGCAAAGGCCGAGGCGGCGACGTGTTCGCGCACACCTTCGAGGCCATCCAAACAGGCTTCCAGTACCGCGTCGAGATGGGCGAGGTGCGCTCCGACATCTTCACCGTGGACGTGGCGGTGTGCCCGGCCGTTGCGCAGATCGACGTGACGTACCGCTTCCCCGCGTACACGGGCCTGCCGGAGCGTACCGAGGAGAATTTCGGCGACATCGAAGGGCTGAAGGGCTCGCGGGTGCGGGTCGTCGCGCAGACGACGGGCGAGGCCACCGAGGCGCAGATGGTCTTCGAGAGCGGACGCGTGCTCGACCTCACCGCGACGGGCGGCGGCACCTTCGAGACGACCTTCACGCTCAACGAGGCCGACACGTACACCATCCGTCTGACGAACGACGAGGACCGCGCCAACCCGTTCCCCGAGACGTACTTCGTCACGCCCATCGACGACGCCGCGCCGTTTCTGCGGCTCATCGAGCCCGGACGCGATGTACACGCCAACGCCATCGAAGAGGTGCTCGTCGTAGCCAGCGCGAGCGACGACTTCGGCCTCGAAGCGCTCGACCTCCACTACTCCATCAATGATCAGGACGAGCAAAAAATTGCGCTCATGACCGACGCGTCGCGACCCGCCGAGGTGGAAGGCGAGCACCTGTTCTTCCTCGAAGACTACAGCCTCGAACCCGGCGACGTCATCACGTACTACGTCTCCGCCGCCGACGTGCCGCGCGCCGACGATCCCGTCGTCTCCGATCTGTACTTCGTCAAAATCCTGCCGTTCGACCTCACCGTGGAACAGGTCAATAACATGGCCGGCGCGGGCGGTGGCGGGCAGTCCAGCGCCATCGTGATGAACCAAGTCCAGATCCTCAGCGCCATCTGGAACCTGCTTCGCGATCAGAAGAACATGGAGGAGTCAGAGGTCAAAGAGTCCACCGAAGGCGTCGTGCAGGCGCAGCAGACGCTCCGCGACCAGATCTCCGAGCGCATCAACTCGACCGCGTTCTCGATGGAGCTGCGGATGAGCGAGGAGAACATGAAGATCGTGGAGGAGCTGCGCGGCGCCGTCACGGCGATGGACGAGACGTTGGGCGAACTGCGCGATGATGACTTGCGCGGCGCCCTCAAGCCAGGCCGCCGGGCACTCAACCAGTTGGAGAAAGCCGATGCGGCAAACCTAGAGAAGCAGGTCGCCCGCCAGCAGCCTGGCCAAGGCGGCGGCGGGGGCAGCGGCGCGATGGAGGAGCGGATGACCGAACTCATGGACCTCGAACTCGACATCGCCAAGGACAAATACGAGACGCAGCAGCAACAGCCGTCGGGCGGGCAGCAGAGCGAGTTGGATCAGGAGAGCGCCGAGCTGCTGCGCCGCGTGCAGGAGCTGGCACGTCGGCAGGAGTCGCTGGCGAACCAGAACCAGCAGATGCAGACCGAGGAGGAGCAGCGCCGCTTCATCGACCGCCTCCAGCGCGAGCAGGACGAGATCAACGAACAAGCGCAGCAACTCTCGCAGCAGATGCGCCAGCAGTCGCAGCAGCAGGGCAGCAGCCAGGCCCGTCAGCAGCAACAGCAGATGGACCGCGTGGCGCGCAACATGCGTGAAGCTGACCGCGCCCTCCGCGAGAACGATCAGCAGACGGCCCGCGCCCGCCAGCAGCAAGCCCTCAACGATTTGCAGCGGCTGGAGCGCGACTTGGGCCAGCGTCAGCAAGGCTCCATGCGCAAGCAGATCCAGGACGTTGCCGAGCAGTTCGACCAGCTAGAGCAGCAGCAGGACGAGATGCAGCGCTCGCTCGATGCCGCCCGCAGGGAAGCCGAGGCAGCCGGGACGGGCATGCCGGGTGACGAGCGGCAGCAAGAGCTGGAGCGTCAGGCTGAGGCCGGGCGCGCCATGCTGGAGGCGTTGCAGCAAGACGTGGAGACCGCACGGCAGCAACGTGAAGATGAGGACGCCTCGGTGGGCCGGGCATTGCTCCGCGTGGAGCAAGAGCTGGAGCGCCAGCAGCTCGACGCCAACCTCCGCCGCGCGCAAGACGCCCTGCGTCAGGGGTGGGTCGATCAGGCTAGTCGCTCGCAAGAGAACGTGCGCGCGGGCCTCGACCGCGTCCGGCGCGACATGGACGAGCTGCGTCGCCAGCTGCCGATGGGGCGCGGCGAGCAGGCCGAGCAGAACATGGAGGCCATGCGCGAGATCATGCGCCAGGTTGAAGCCCTCCGCGCCGATGCCGAGCAGCCGCCGCGAGGCCAGCAGCAGGGCGAAGCGCAGAACGGACAGCAGCCTCAACAAGGTCAACAGCAGGGCCAGCCAGCCGGTCAGCAGCAAGGCCAAGCGCAGCCGGGGCAACAAGCAGGCCAGCCCGGCCAAGCCGGAGGGCGTGCCGCTGCCGCTCGCCAGCAACAGCGCCTCGATGAGGTGCGACGCGACCTGCAAGAGCTGTCGCGCAACGCCGAGGGGGAAGGGCGTGTAGGCGAACTGGCGCAGAACGCCGCCCGTGCCCTCGGCCGCGCCGACAACTCAGGTGTTCTACTGGGCGAAGACGCCGAGGCGTTCTTCCAGTCGCGCGTCTACGACATCCTCCGCGCGCTCGAAGCCGAGGTGCAGCGCGAGATGGACGCGCTCAACCTAGAGCAGCGCCTCTACGGCACCCGCCGCGCCGACGTGCCCGAAACCTACCGCGGCCTCACCGAGCAATACTACGAAGCCCTCTCACGCACCCGCGACAACCGCTAGCCCGTGGTCGAACGCCTGTTCAAGTTCAGCCCGCTGCAGTACGCCGAAGGCGCGCTCGGCCTGCAAGGCGGCGTGCTGCTGGCGCTGCTGGTGCTGCTCGTTGGCTTGGGCGTTTTCGTCGCGGTCTACCTCCTGACCAAGCGGTCACTCCGCTTCGAGGACCGGGCTGTTGTCTTCGGCCTACGCGGCGCGCTGCTGGCGCTCATCTGCTTGCCGCTGCTCGATCCCGTCTGGATCACGCCCGACGTGGTGCCGGACGAGAACTTCGTCGCCGTCGTTGTCGATGGCTCGGCCAGCATGTCGATCCCCGATGGACTCCTTGCCGAGAGCCGGGGTGCCGATGCGCTCACGGTGCTCGGTGCCGAGGGCGGGTTGGTGGATGGCCTCAGCGATGTGTTCAAGCTGCGCTACTACACCTTCGGCAACCGCACACAGCGCGTCGATACGCTCGGCGCCACCTTCGACGGCACGCAGACCGACCTCACCGCCGCGCTCGGCCGCGTGCTCGACGACTTCCGCGGCATCCCGCTGAGCGGCGTCGTGCTGCTGACCGACGGCGGCGACAACAGCGATGCCGTCCCGCGCAACGCGGCGCAGGCGCTCCAAGCACGTGGCATCCCGCTCCATGTCGTGGGCCTCGGGCAAACGAGTTATGCCCAAGAGCGCGAAGTGCTGGATGCCAAGGTGAGCCGGGGTGTGGAGGTGACCACGGGCGCCGAGATCGACGTGAAGGTGCGCAGCTGGGGGCAGGAATCGGCACCCGTCCGCGTCACCGTGCAGCAGGGCGACGAGGTGGTGCTGGAAGAGTCGCGCCGCCTCAAAGGCGACGGCCGCGTCGATCAGTTCACGCTCTACCTCAACGAGCCAAAGCCCGGCGCCGAGGCATACACGCTGGCGCTTGATCCCGCGCCCGGCGAGGTCAACACGCAAAACAACACGCTCGACCTCCTCGTCGATGCGCGGCAAGACACCGTCCGCGTGCTCTACGTGGAAGGCCACCTGCGGCGCGACTTCAAGTTCATCAAACGCGCCCTCGAAACGGACCAAGTCATCGAGTTCACGTCCGTCTCGCGCACGGGCACAGGCCGCTTCTACCGCCAGGGCATCCGCTCGCCCGAGGAGCTACAAGGCGGCTTCGCCAACTCCGAGGAGGAGCTGTTTGCGTACAAGGCGGTCTTGCTCGGCGACGTGGAGGCCGGGTACTTCTCGCCCGACCAGCTGCAACTGCTGGAGCGCTTCGTCCGCGCTCGCGGCGGCGGCTTCCTGATGATGGGCGGGCGCCTCGCGTTCACCGAGGGCGACTTCTGGAACACGCCCGTGCAGGATGTGCTGCCCATCGACCTCGACCTGAACCGCCGCCAGGTGCTGCCCGTCTCGTACACCAACCCCGCGCAACCGCCGCTGGAGCAGGGCTTCCGCTTCGAGCCGACTGTCGCTGGGGAGGAGCACCCTATCCTCAAGCTCTCGCCCGACCCTGCCACGAACCGCATCCGCTGGGCCGACCTGCCCGGGCTCACAAGCATCAACTTTCTCGGCCCCGTCAAGCCCGGCGGCATCGTCCTCGCCGAGAAGCCCACGGACGACTTTGGTTCGTCTGAGCCGCTACTCGTGGTGCAGAACTACGGCCGTGGACGCAGCGCCGCGCTGGCAACGTCGAGCACCTGGCGCTGGCAGATGCGGATGGAATTGGAGGATCAGCGGCACGAGCGGTTCTGGCGGCAGCTGGTGCGTTGGCTAGTCGCGTCGGCGCCCAACCGCGTCAACCTGAGCGTAGAGGCGCAGCGCTATGCGCCCGGCGCCACCGTGCCGTTCCAAGTCGAGGTGTTCGAGCCCGATTACCTGCCGCGCGAAGGCGCTCGCGTCTCGGGCACGCTACGGTCGCCAGCAGGCCTCACGTCGAGCATCGAGTACACCGCCGATCTCACCACGCCTGGGCGTTACCTCGGGCAAGCGACGGTTGAGGAGACAGGCGTGTACGAGGCCGAGGTCACCGTCTACGACGCCGACGGGCGCTACGTGGGCATCCACGATCAGCGCTTCCTCGTCCAGCCGTCGAAAGAGGAGTTCTACGACGCGACGCAGAAGGTCGGCCTGCTGCAAGAGCTGGCTGAGGTCAGCGGCGGCACGTACTACACGGCGGATGCGACCAACGGGCTCGTGACTAACCTGCGCCAGCGCCGCACTAGCACGTCGATCTTTGAGGCGTCGCCGCTGTGGGACATGCCCGCGTTTTACCTCCTGCTCCTCGCGCTCTTTGTGGGCGAGTGGGCCTACCGCCGTCGCCGAGGGTTGCCATGATGGAGTCTCAAGTCTGCAGGTCGAAGGTCTCAGGTCATGTGGCAGTCTGGCCGCGCGTGCTGGCCGCCATCGTTTTCATGTTTCTGACGGTCGCGGTTTTTCAAGCGGAAGCCTGGGCACAAGAACGCCACGCCCTGCTGATTGGCGGTCTCGGTGGGGATGCGGATAATACCGAGCGGTTCCTCGGCTTCCTGCGCGACACCGACGTGGCATTGCAAGCTGCCGGGGTCGCGGCAAGTCAGATTACGGTGCTGGCCGAAGCAGCCGGGCAGGAGCAGCCGTACGTGGATGGCCTCTCCAACGACGAAGGCATCCGCGCCGCGTTTCAGACGCTCAATCAGCGCGTGGGCGTGGACGACGAGGTGATCGTGATGCTCTTCGGGCACGGCAGCATGGCCGGGGGCGAGGCGCGCTTCAACATTCCACGCCGCGACCTCGCCGCCGCCGACTACGCCGCCCTCCTCACCGCCCTCCCCACCAGCACCGTCCGCTTCGTCAACACCGCCAGTTCCAGCGGCCCGTTCGTCGAAGCCCTCAGCGCGCCGGACCGTCTCGTGCTTACCGCTACGCGCTCCGGGCAGCAGCGCAACCAAACGCGCTTCCCCGACTACTTCGTCGAGGCCCTGCAGTCCAACGATGCCGACCTCAACCGCGACGGCAACCGCTCGTGGGCCGAGCTCTTCCAGTTCGCCGCCGAAGCCACGCTCGAATCGTTCCGCGCCGAGAACAAGCTCCCCTCCGAAATCGCCCTCCTCGACGCCGACGGCGACGGCACGGGCATGCCCATCGAAGAACTAGACGACACGCTCGACGCCGAGGCAGGCGCCCGCCTCTGGTTCTCGCAAGGCCAACTCGCCCAAGCCCTCGCCACGGCCACCGGATCGCAGCGCCAGCAGCTCGAAGCGCTCATCGTCCAGCAGCGCACCCTCGAAGACGAAGTCGCCGCCGTCCGCGCCACAAAGGCATCTGCTGACGAAGACGAATACTACGACGCCCTCGAAGACGTACTCATTCGCCTAGCCCGCCTCTCCGACGAGATAGACGCCGTGCAAGGGCAGTAAATGAGCAGGCACCTCGCCGATGCTCGTGGCAAGGCGGAGTTGATAGGGAATGATAGGCGGTTTCCCCTTGTCATCCCGAGCGGCGGCCAGAGGCCAAAGTCGAGGGATCTCCCACTTGGTCGTTGAGCAGTCCCTGAGCGGGGGAGATCCCTCGGCTTCGCTCGGGATGACACGTGGAAGCGGAGGGTTGTACTCTGAATTACCGGAACGGGTACAACACCGAGCGAAAGCGAGCCACCAACGTCGGTCTCGTGGCCGGGGGCGCGTCGAGCAGAGCGGACGAGTAGCGTTCAGCTAGCGAGCAACAGCGAGACGCCCTGAAACTGCC